>JALOSG010000028.1 GCA_025458665.1 Serpentinimonas sp. | reverse complement strand
GGCCACCACGCGGCCGCCCTGCTCGGCGCTCTCTCCGGCGGTGGTGGCCAGCTGGTTGGCGGTACGCGCCGAATCGGCCGACTGCCGTATGGCGCCCGACATCTCTTCCATGCTCGCCGCCGTCTCCTCCAGGTTGGATGCAGACTGTTCGGTGCGGGCACTCAGGTCGTTGTTGCCGCTGGCCACTTCGGCGCTGGCCACCTGGATGTTCTCGGCACCGTGGCGCACATTGCTCACGATCGTCTGCAAGGCCGCCTGCATATCGCGCAGGGCGCGCAGCAGGTCGGCCATTTCGTCGCGGCCCGTAGCGTCTATGCGGTTGGTCAGGTCGCCCTCGGCAATCTTGCGTGCCACGCCCACCGCCTGCTTCGGCAATCTTGCGTGCCACGCCCACCGCCTGCTGTACCGGACCGGTGACGGAGCGGGTGATGAGCACCGCAAACAAGATGCCCAGCACGACACCGGCCACCGCCAGGGCCACCGAAATCAGTACGGCCTTTCGCGCCGCCGCGGCGGATTCAGCGCGGTAGGTGGCGAGTCGCGTTTTCTGGTACTCGCTCAAGTCGTTCATGGCCTTGAGGTAGGCATCGGCGGCCGGCATCACCACGGTCTCCAGCTGCTGCTCGGCCTCGCCCAGGTTGCCATCGGCCAGCGTCTTGAAGAAGGTGCCACGCTTGGTCACGTAGTCCTTGCGGGTGTCTCCCACCACCGCAAACAACGCGCGGCCGTTCTCGGTCTGCAGGCTTTGTTCCAGCGACTTCTGCAACTCGTTGATGTGGGCGGTGGTTTCCTTGATGAGGGGCGCAAAGTGCGCGTCTACCGCCGGGTCGTTCCTGGACTTGGCCACCGCAATGGCGCGGTTGATGTTAAGGCGCGTACTGGCCGTCCAGTCGTCGATGGTGGAGGAAATGCTCTCCACCGTGGCCAGCGCATCTTCACGCTTCTGGGCGGCTTGCAAAGCCAGCACCGCCACCACCGAGACGGCGACCAGCAGCACCAGCACAGCGCCAAAGCCCGCAGCCAGGCGGGCGCCAATCTTCAGTTGCATGAGTTGCATAGGGGACTCCTCTGTGTAGTTATGCGGCCAGGGGATGACGGCCCCATGCCGAATACCCCACTTGCCGTGCAGTCCCTCCCTGCCAACTTGTCTGTAATGTGTACGCTTCTGAGGCAACGCTCACTGAATTGTGCGACCCGATGGTGCGGATGGCATCAGGGTTTCTGGGTATCAAGTACAAATACTCCAGGGTGTTTCTCATGGCGTACAGCATGGGTACACTGCAGCCTGTGGTTTGGGCTCCCGCGTGGAGGTTGTGCTGTGAAGATCGAGATCACCGAAGCTGGCTGGAATGCCCTGTGGGCCTGGGTGCAGGACCGTGCGCGTTTTCCTGAGGCGCAATCCCCGGTGCAATGGCGCAAACAGGCAACCGTCAGTCTGTCGCTGTTCGAACCCGAAGACACCCCCGCGGTGTACATGCGCGGTGCCGTGAGCAAGTCGGGGTACCTGGAGGCTTTGCCTTTCAGGCCAGGCTGGTTCCGGCGTGTGGCCACCACGCCTGCCGCACCCCCTGCCGCTGCTACGGTCAGCAACGACGAGTTGGCGCAAGCCCTCGCTGCCATGGCCTGAGGGCCCCGGTCACCGTTCAGGCCGGCGGCTCGCGCAGCCTTTCCTCACAAATGTCGAGCACCTGCTCGAACTGCAGCTGCTCGGCAGCGGCCACCAGCCTGTCGTGCAACGGCCCCAGTGCGGGGTGTTCGGGCAAGCGATGCACCAGATCCAGCAGGTGCAAATCGCTTTCGCGGGCGCAGTGGGCAATCAGCGTCAGTTGTTCGCGCAACTCCCGGGGCAGCACCAGCCTGGAGGGATCTCCCGCCTGCTCCGGCGCAGCCGGCTGGGCAGACGGCTGGAGAGACGGCTGGCCCAGCTTCTGTACCAGCAGTGCCTGGGTGTTCTGCAGGGCCAGCAACACGTCCTGCAGGGGAAGTTCGGCCGGTGGGGCCAAGGCGCTTGTGCCGCGTTCCGCCGTTGTTACCGCATGGGCCAGGTCGGTGAGTCCCAGCGTCAGGGCCAGGCCCTTGAGCGTGTGCAACAAACGGGGCAGGCTCTGGCGCCCACCGTGTGGCTCAGGGGCCCGCAGGGTCTGCGCATAACCTTCGGCATCGCGCAGGAATTGCAGCAGCGCGCGCTCATACGCCGCCTGGTTACCGCCAAAACGGGCCAGCGCTGCCGGCTCGTCCAACCCCCGGGCCGCCGCAGCCTGCAACGGCACCGACGGCGGCTTCTTCACAGGCATGACGCCGCCCGTGCTGCCCGCCGAAGCTCCAGCAGCCACACGCTGCAGCGTCTGCACCAGCTCGGCCAGATCGAAGGGCTTGCCCACGTGCTCCACCATACCGGCAGCCAGGCAGATGTCGCGGTCGGAACTGAGCACATTGGCGGTCATGGCCACCACGGGCGGGGTCTGCGCCCCCATCAGGGCGATCATCTGGCGCGTCGCGCTCAGGCCATCGAGCACAGGCATCTGCAGATCCATCAGCACCACATCGAAGCGGTCCGGCTGGAAGCCCTCTGACGGACTGCCGAAATGGGCAATGGCCTGCTGACCGTTTTCGGCCATGGTGACCACCGCACCCTCGCTGGCCAGAAGCTCCTGGGCAATCTGGCGGTTGATGGCGTTGTCCTCCACCACCAGAACGCGCAGCCCGGCCAGAGGTTTCTGGAGGTCCGGCGAAGACCGGGCACCCGCTGGAGAAACCGCAGCGCCGGGGAGGGAGGTGCGTGCGGTGGGCGGGGCAAGCCCGGCAGTCTCTGCTGCAGAGGCCCAGGGTAGCCTGAGCCGAAAGCTGAAGCGGCTGCCCTGACCGAGTGCGCTTTGCAGCGCCATGTCGCTGCCCATGAGTTGGAGCAGGTGGCGGCTGATGGCCAGCCCCAGCCCGGTACCGCCAAAGCGACGCGTCGTAGAAGCCTCTGCCTGGGAGAAGCCACTGAAAATATGCGCCTGGTGTTCGGGTGCAATACCAATACCGCTGTCCTGCACCGACACTTCCACCTCCAGCCCTTGCGCCGACTGGGAAAGCACCTCCAGCGCCAGTACCACACGGCCGCGCTCGGTGAACTTCAGCGCGTTGCTGCCCAGGTTGAGCAGCACCTGCTGCAGCCGCAACTCGTCCCCCACCACAGGCCGCTCCAGCCCCGGCGGCAGTTGCACCTCCAACTGCACCGGCTTGTCCGCCACGTTCACCGAGAGGAGTTGCTGCACCTGCTGCATGAGCGCCGGCAGGCTGAAGGGGTGCGGGTCGAGGGTGAGCTTGCCGGCCTCGACCTTGGAGAAATCCAGAATGTCGTTGATGAGCGTGAGCAGCGAGCGGGTCGCGTTCTCGGCCTTGGTGGCATAGTCTGCCTGCTGCGCCGTCATGGGTGTGCGCCGCAACAAGGTGAGCATGCCCAGAATCGCATTCATGGGTGTGCGTATCTCGTGGCTCATATTGGCCAGAAACTGGCTCTTGGCCTGCGACGCCTGCTCGGCGGCCTCCTGCGCACGGACCAGGTCGGTGATATCGATGCGAAATCCCACCCGGTAGCCGCCCGCCGTGCTTCGCTCGGCAATGCGCAACACGCGGCCACTGTCCAGGCGCTGGATCAACTCGTTGCGCGCCCGCAGGTGGGTATCCACCCGCTGGCGCACCCACTCCTCCACCCGGCCGACCGCTTCGGGGTACTGGCCCCGCTCGGCACCACCGCGGATGATGTCCTCGAAACGCATCCCCGGCTGAAACAGGTCGGCAGAGGTGCGGTAGAGATCGCGGTACTTCTCGTTGCAGAAAACCAGCCGGTCCTCGCTGTCGTAAAGCACAAAGGCTTCGTTGATGGCCTCGATGGCCTCGCGCAGGATGGCTTCGTTCTGGCGCGCTTCTTCCTCGGCGTTGTGGCGGTCGGTGATGTCGGTGTAGATAGTGACGAAGCCGCCGCCCTGCATGGGGCCGCCGCGTACCTCCAGCCAGCGCCCGCCCGGGCGGCGGCGTTCGAAGCGATGCACCTCGGGGACCGTGGCGCGGTCCACGATGGCGCGCACGGTCTCCTCCACCGGTCCGTCGCCATACTCACCCCGCTCGGCATTGAAGCGGATGAAGTCCTCGAAGCGGCTGTGGTCGGCGTCGAAAAGCTCATCGGGGAAACCCAGCAGGCTCTGGTACTGGCTGTTGTGGGATACCAGCCGCTGCTGCGCGTCGAACACACTCAGGCCACAGGGCAGGTTTTCAAGAATGGCCTGCATCTCCCGGTTTTTCTGGTACAGCGCCTCGCGTGCCTCGTGCTGGGCAGTCACGTCCTGGGTGATACCGATCATGCGCTGGGGCTGGCCGTCGGGGCCGGCCACCACGCGGGCTAAGTTGCGCAGATAGCGCAGGCTGCCGTCGGGCCGAACAATACGGAACTCCGACTCGTAGCGCCCCACGCGCGCAAAGGCATTCACCAGCTGTTGCCGGGCATTGGCCGCGTCTTCGGGGTGCACACACTGGCGCCACCAGGCCTGCAGCCCGGCCGAGTCCAGCTCAGGCGGGGCCTGGTAGGCGCGGAACATCTCCGCGTCCCAGTGCACTTCCCCGCTGTGGATGTCGATCTCCCACACCCCTATGCCAGCCGCCTCGGCAGCCAGGCGCAGGCGTTCGGCTGTTCCCTGCAGGGCCTGCTCGGCGGCCTTGCGGGCGCTGATATCGAGGTGGATACCCGAATAAAGAACGGGCAGTCCGTTGCTGTCGCGCGCCAGCACGCCGCCACGACTGAGTACCCAGACCCAGTGGCCCGCCCGATGGCGCATGCGGAACTCTGCCTCATAACTGTCGCTGCCGCCCTCCGCATGGCGCTGCAAGGCCAGTGCAATGAGGCTGCGGTCCTCCGGGTGCACCTGCTGCAGGAAGGACTGGCGCTGCAACTCGGCCCGCTCACCCGGGCCGTACCCCAGCATCTCGGCGTAACGGTCGTCCACGCGACGGGCTCCCAGCGTCAGGTCCTCCTCCCAGAGCCCTGCGCGGGTGGCGCTGAGAATACGCGCCAGGCGGTGCCGCTCTTCCATCAGCGACAACTCGGTGGCTTTGCGCTCGGTGATGTCGGACTCGATGGCCATGAAGCCGGTCAGGGCGCCATTGCTGTCGCGCAGCGGCTGAATTTCGATGTCGAGCCAGATGTCTTTGCCAGATCGGGTGCGGTTGAGCAGTTCGCCGCGGTACGGCTGTTCGGCCTGCAAGGACTCTCGCAGGCGGTGTATCTCCAGCAGATCGGTCGATTCGCACTGCAGGAGCTTGCCCGGAGACAGCCCCACAACTTCGAGCTGGCTGTAGCCGGTGAGCCGCTCGAAGCCTTCGTTCACCCACGTGATGAGGCGGTCACTGCCGGTGATGATGACCGCATTGGAGGTGTGCCGTGCCACCAGGCTGAGCCGGTCCATTTCCACCAGCTGGGCGCGTGCAGCGCGTTCCTGTTTGAGTGCGTGGCTGGCCTGCAGCGCTTCCGCGCATGCCACGGAGAGTTGCCGGAGCACCGCACGCTGGTGCTCGGTGAGGGTGCGTGGCTCGCGGTCGATGACGCACAGGGTGCCCACCCGGTAGCCGTTGCGCAGCACCAGCGGCGCACCGGCATAAAAACGGATGCCAGGGTCTCCGAGCACCAACGGGTTGTCGGCAAAACGCGGATCGGCCACCGCGTCGGGGACTTCCAGCAACCCATCGCTGTGCAGCGCGTGGGCGCAGAAGGCGCTCTCGCGCGGGGTTTCGGCAACCCCGGGCAAGCCCACGCTGGCCTTGAACCACTGCCGGTGTCCGTCTACCAGGCTGACCAGGGAAATGGGCACGCCACACACCAGCGAAGCGGCCTGCACCAAAGCATCGAAGGCGGGCTCGGGGGCGCTGTCCAGCACCTGCAAGGCATGGAGAGCCTGCAGTCGCTGGGCTTCGTTGGCGGGCAGTGGGGCTGCGGGCATGGGCAGAAAAGGGCAAAGCGCCAGCAGGCTCAACCTGCCGGCACCGGGCTGGGAACAGCGCTTGCGCCGGGCGCGTGGGCGGTGTCCAGTGTAGCCAGCGCCAGAAGGCTGGCGGCCTGGGAAAAGTTCAGCGTTTCGATGGCAGCGCGGAACACACCTGCCCCGGCGGAGCCCAGGCTCAACGCCAGCTGGGGTGCCCACTCATCGGCCCATTGGAGGGCGCGCAGGTCCTGCTGCTCCAGCGCCTGCAGCAGGCGCTCGCGTTGCTCGCTGGAGAGCGGCTGAACACCGGGGCTGGCGCCGTGAGCCGCATGCTGCAAGGCCAGTTCGGCTTCCGCGGTGGCCTCGCTCCAGCGCTGCAGTACAGGCTGGGCTGCCCGCCGCAGCTCCTGCAGCGCAGCAGTCAGCTCGGCCAGGCCGTGGGCCAACTCCTCTGGCCCTGCGCCGCCGCGCAAGCCCTCCTCCGCCGCCGAGGCCAGCTGCCGTATGCGTTGGGCACCGGCCATGCCAGCGCTGGCGCGCAGTTGGTGCATGCGGCGCGCCAGCAAGAGGCGTTCTTCGTGGTCCTGCCAGACCGCCTGGCTCGTGAGGGGCAACACCGCGCCATCGGCCAACAGCCCCTGCAGGGCTTTGTGGAACAGACGGGGGTCACCCTGCAGGCGGTGCGCAGCCTCGGCGGTATCGAGCCCCTCAACGACCGGGAACACCGGGGCGGCCGCGGCGGAGGGATGGTCCTCCTCGGGGTGGACCTCCTCGACCGGCAAGGGTTCTCCGCGGCGCTGGGATACCGCCCGGCGCACGGCGCGGACCATGGCCTGAGGATCGATCGGCTTGGTCAGGAAATCGTTCATCCCTGCCTCCATGGTGCGGCGGCGTTCCTCCACGAGCGCACCCGCAGTCAGGGCCACCACGGGGAGCCTGCCAAAGCCCAGCTCCTCGCGAATGAAACGGGTGGCCTCCAGGCCATCCATCACGGGCATCTGGACGTCCATCAACACCACATCAAAGGTGTCTTCGTCGTGTTGCCGCAGCAGGTCTATGGCCTGCTGCCCGTTCTCCGCGGCAGTGACCCGTGCGCCATCGCGCTGCAACAGCTGCGTGGCCACCTCGCGGTTGAGCTCGCTGTCGTCCACCAGCAGCACGGAAACACCCGGCAGACAACGCCAAGGCAGGCGGGCCAGCGGGGCCACGTGGTCCAGCCGCGCTGCACTGCCAGTGCGCTCGGCGAGCACCTGGCTGGCGGCCTGGAACAGCTCCGCCGCCCGGACCGACTTGCGCAGCACCGCATGGGCAACGCGTTCGCTGTCCAGCGACGCAATGGCTTCGGGCGCATGCGCGGACACCACCAGCGCGGGCGGCATGGCCGCCGGCGGGCTGCATTGGCCCAGCCGCAACGCGGCCTGGCGCAGCGCCTGCAGGCCATCGTGCTCGCCGAGTTGCCATTCCACCAGCAGCAGATCGGGCAGTGGCAGCGCGCTGCGGCAACGCCGCTCCAGCTCGGCCGCCAGCGCATCGCCCGAGGGCAGTCCGGCGGCCTGCCAGCCCAGCGAGCCACCCAGTTGCACCAGCGCATCCCTCTCTGCAGGGTGGCTGTCCACCACCAGCATTTCAAACGGCCCATGGGCCGAAGCCGCATCGGGCCGCTCGCCTTGCGCGGGGTCATGCCTCGCAGCGCTGGTCTCCGGGGCCGGGAGCACCATGGGTAGTTCCACCCAGAACCGGCTGCCCTGGCCGGGTGTGCTTTGCAGCTCGGCCTTGCCGCCCATGGTCTCGGCCAGCTTGCGCACAATGGACAGGCCCAGCCCGGTGCCGCCAAAACGGCGCGTGGTGGAAAGGTCGGCCTGACTGAAAGGCTGGAACAGCCGCTCCTGCGCTTCGGCGTCTATGCCTATGCCGGTGTCGTTCACCTCCAGCACGAGGCACAGCGTCTGGTCGTACCGGAACTGCTGCCCCGCACGCACCGCCACGCCGCCGCTGGCGGTGAACTTGATGGCATTGCCCACCAGGTTGGTGAGGATCTGCCGGATACGGCCGGCATCGCCCCAGAGGGTGGCGGGCAAGGCCTCATCGAGCTCCACGGAGAAGGTCAGCCCCTTGGCGCTGGCTTGCGGTTCATAGAGCGCCTGCAGCTCCTGCAGCAGCGGGCACAGCTCGAAGGGGCGGCGCTCCAGCGCAATCTCGCCGGCCTCGATCTTGGAGAGGTCCAGCACATCGTTGACGATACCGAGCAAGGAGCGCCCAGCCAGCTCTGACTTGCGCACAAGGCGCTCCTGATCGGGCGTGAGCGGGGTGTCCTGCAGCAGGTAGGAGATGCCAATGAGCGCATTCAGTGGCGTACGGATCTCATGGCTCATGTTGGCCAGGAATGCACTCTTGGCATCGCTGGCGGCCTCGGCGCGGGCACGCGCTTCCTGCAAGGCCTGCGACAACTCGGCCTGCGTGCGCTCGCGCTCGGCCAGGCGCGCCACCATGGCATCGAAAGCGGCGGTGACCGAACCCATTTCATCGCGAGCCACATAGCCCACGCGGTGCGTCAATGCCCCCTGCTGCACCGCGTTGGCGGCACGGGCCAGCAAGCGCAGCGGCCGCAGAATGCGCCACCACCAGAGCCAGACAAGACCAAGAACAAAGACCAGCCCGAGCCCGGTCAGGATGACCTCCTGCCGACTGTCACGCCTGTCGAGTTCGCGGCGCAGGTCGGCCTGCACGCGGGACAACTCCAGCGCCATGTCACTGATGCGGCGGGTCTCGCTGAGCAATTGGCCCACGATGATTTCCACCACCAGATCCTCGGGCCGAAGCACCCCGGCACGCTGCAGCTCCTGCAGCCGGATGAACAGCACCGGCATGACGGCGGCCGCCTCCTGCAGGGGCAGCACCTCGGCGGCCGCACTGGCATTGAAAGACGCGTACGCGTCGGTGGCGGTGAGGAGTTCGTCGTGCAGCAGCATCCACTGTTCGGCTGCGCGCTGCGCGCCATAGAGCAAATAGTCCTGCGTCAGCACCAGCAGGCGGGCGGAATTGCTGGCAATCTGGCTGATGTGGCCCTGCTGTTGCAAGATGCGTTCGCGCTCACGTTCGTACCCAGTGAGCGAGACCACCCGGAACACGGTGCCCAGCAAGGCCACCACCAGGGCGGCAGAGATCAGAATGCGCAGTTTCATGCCGGACTACCCGCCTGCACTCACTTGATCAGGGTGACACGGCGAGGTGCCACCTGCCTCATCGGCTCCACCCGCATGAGAGAGAGGTAGTTCACACTGCTGCTGGAGGGCACCAGCGCGCTGCGCCGTGCCCAACGCGCCTGGGATTCCAGCGCGATCAACAAGCCCTGCTCCAGGCCGAGCCGGAAGTCAAAGTCGGCCATGGCCGCGCGCATGGCTGCCTCGGGTAGGCCTAGGCGCTGGCTCAACGCCTGCGCGGACTTGGCGGGCTTGCCCAACAGGTCTTGTTCGGCCTGCTCCATGGCCAGCAGCACCGCGCGCAAGTCGGCATCGGCAATGCCGGGCCGCGCCACCAGATTGATGGTGACGGTGTACAGGCCAGGCACCTCGAACACCTGTCCCGCCTCACCGAGCTCCCGGATGGCACGGGGCGCCTGCGGCTGGAACAGGGCCGCAGCATCCACCTCGCGGGCGATGAGCTGGTCGGCGGCGCGCACCTGATCGAGCTCCACCATTTCCACTTCGCGCACGGAAATACCGTGAAAACTCAGAAACGCCTCCACGAAGTAATGGCTGCTGGTGCCCTTGATGTAGCCCACGCGGCGGCCGCGCAAATCTGCAGGGGAGGCCACCCCGGGCAGGCGGTGGGCAATGAACTGGTTGCTGCGGCGCGACTGCGATACGGTGGCCACCACATCAATGAGGCGACCCTTCTGGGTAGCCAGCGTGATGGCAATGTCGGACGCCAGCGTCAGGTCGATGTCGCCGCGCTCCAGGCGCTCCAGGCAGTCCCCGCCATTGACGCAGGACACCACCTCGAAACCCTTGAGCCCCTGCTGAGCGAAATAACCCTGAAGGGCCGCCATGTGCCCCAGACCCATGCTGGGAAAGGGCGCCAGTCCCAGCTTGAGCCCAGCAGCCCAGGCCGGTGCAGACCAAGCCCATACAGCCATGCACAGCCCCAGGGCCAGCCGGCGTTTCCACATCGCACCCACAGAGAACCTCGCGTCTCAGAACTGTTCGACTCCCTGTGCCCGGGCTGTTGGCCTGCCCTGTTTCTGTTTTTTTATCATTATCGCGGTGTGCAACGATGTTGCCAGTCGGGCAAGACCCTATTCGCAGGGTAGCTACCGGCCAGTGTGTGCCTGCGACCACACCGGGAGTCCGACCCGAATACCAGCGGCCTGGGCGCTGGCAGCGCCGGGCGCAAGCCCGGTCACAGCGCCATGGACGGCCGCTGCGCCATGGCCGCGCGCCAGCGCAGCAGGTGCGGGTGCGCCTCGGGCGTGGGTTTCACTTTCACGATGCGGGCAAAGTCCACTGCCACCACCGCCGTGATGTCGGCAATGCTGAAGCGGCCAGCGGCCACGAATTCCTGCTCTTCCAGGCGTTGGTTCAGCATGGCGAAGAATTGCTCCACCCGCTTCAGGCCGCGCTGCGCCAGCTCTGGAATCTGCGCGTAGTCCACCGGGCCGGGCAGCGCGCGGTTGACCATGCCCGGCGAGCTGTTGCGCAAGGCCTCGGCAATGGCCATGAGGCCCTCGAACTCCACGCGCCACTGCCAGCTGGCCACCTCGGCCTGCTCCAGCGGGGTCACGCCGAACAGCGGGGGCTGCGGAAAACGCGCCTCCAGGTACGCCGCAATGGCCGCGTTGTCGCTCAGCACGGCGCCTTCTTCGGTGCGCAGCGCGGGCACCGTGCATTGCGGGTTGATGGCGCGGTAGGCCTCGCTCATCTGCTCCCCCGCGCGCAGGTCGATCTGCACCGTCTCGTGGGCCACGCCTTTTTCGGCCAGCAGAATGCGGGCGCGGCGCGGGCTGGGCGCAGTGGCGCAGTCGTACAAGGTGATCATGCGGGCTGGTCCTTCTTGTCCTTCTGGTCCTGGGTCTGGGTGAGAAAGTCGCTGGCGTCGTGGCGTTCGTGCAGCTGGCTGGCGGGCTCGCCCCAGGTGCGGTTCACCATGCGGCCGCGCTGCACGGCGGGGCGTGCGGCAATCTCGTCGGTCCAGCGCTGCACGTTCGGGTACTCCTGCACCTGCAGGAACTCGCCAGCCTCGTAGATCAGGCCCTTGGCCAGCGCGCCGTACCAGGGCCAAACGGCCATGTCGGCAATGGTGTAGTCGTCCCCGGCCAGGTAGCGGTGCTGCGCCAGGCGCTGGTCCAGCACATGCATCTGGCGCTTGGTCTCCATGGCAAAACGGTCGATGGCGTACTGGATCTTGAACGGCGCGTAGGCGTAGAAATGCCCGAAGCCGCCACCCAGGTAGGGCGCGCTGCCCATCTGCCAGAACAGCCACGACAGGCATTCGGCGCGCTGGCTGCGCTCGGTGGGGAGGAAGGCGCCGAACTTTTCGGCCAGGTACTGCAGGATGGCACCCGACTCGAACACCCGCACCGGCGTGGGTTCGCTGCGGTCCAGCAGCGCCGGGATTTTGGAGTTGGGGTTCACACCCACAAAGCCGCTGCCGAACTGGTCGCCCTCATGGATGCGGATGAGCCAGGCGTCGTATTCGGCGCCGCTGTGGCCCAGCGCCAGCAATTCCTCCAGCATGACCGTGACTTTCACGCCGTTGGGCGTGGCCAGCGAATACAGCTGCAGCGGGTGCTTGCCCACCGGCAGATCTTTCTCGTGCGTGGCGCCAGAAATGGGCCGGTTGATGTTGGCAAAGCGCCCGCCGTTGCCGGCGTCCCAGCGCCACACCTTGGGCGGCTCGTAGCCGGGCGGCTGGTTGGCATTGGCCACTGAGGGGGCGGGGTCGGGGCGGTCGTTGGAATGGGCGTTGGAACTCATGCAGGGGTATCTCCGTGGCGTGCCCGGCCAGCGAACTGGACGGGAAGAGGCAAGGCGAGGAAGGCAAGGCGAAGAAGGCAAGACGAACGGACAGTCTAAGCGCTGCCGTTGAAGCTTGCAGTGGCGCGCATGGGCCTGCATGGGCCGCCACAGTGGCTGCAAGGCATACTCGGCGGCCTGTCCCCAAGAGTTCCACCCTTCCCCCATGCAAGCCCTGCTCCAAGCCATTGCCCAGGCGCCCACGCCCCCCGATGCGGGGCGGGTTTTCCATGGCCGCGGCGGCCTGCACCCGGGCTGCGAGCACTGGGCGCTGGACCGCTTTGCGCCGGTGTGGCTGCTCACCGCCTTCCGCCCCGCCACCGAAGCCGAACTGGCCGCCATCGGCGCCGCCCTGCAGCAGCGCGTGGGCAGCACAGAGCCCCTGAACTGGGTGTACCAGTGCCGCCACGAAGGCCGCACCGAAACCCGCCTCATGGCCGGCACCGTGCCCTCTCCGCACGAAGTGCAGGAAGCTGGCCTGCGCTGGCGTGTGCAGCTGCTGGAAGGCCAGAACCACGGTTTCTTCCTCGACATGGCCGAGGGCCGGCGCTGGGTGCGCGCGCAGGCGGAAGCGGCTGCCGCCGCCGGAAAACCCCTGAAGGTGCTGAACCTGTTTGCCTACACCTGCGCGTTTTCGGTGGCGGCGCTGCAGGGTGGCGCGCGCCATGTGCTCAACGTGGACATGAACCGCCGCGCGCTGGCCACGGGGCAGCAGAACCACCAGATCAACGGCATGGCCGCAGGCGCCAGCTTCATGGCGCACGATGTGTTCAGCAGCTGGGGCAAGATCACCCGCAGTGGGCCCTATGGCCTGGTCATCCTGGACCCGCCCAGCTTCCAGAAAGGCAGCTTTGTGGCCACCAAGGACTACGCGCGGCTGGTGCGCCGGCTGCCCGACCTGTTGCCCCCCGGCGGCCGCGCCCTGCTGTGCCTGAACGCGCCCGAGCTGGGCAGCGACTTCCTGCACCAGCTGGTGCAGGCCGAAGCCCCCGAGATGGAGCGCGTGGAGCGCCTGCCCAACCCCGCCGCCTTTGCCGATGCCACCCCCGAGCGCGCCCTGAAAGTGTGGGTATACCAGCGCAACTTGCACGCGCCCGCCAGCGGCCCTATCCTGCAGCACTGAACACCGGAGCAGCGCATGACAGTAGATTTCCGCGACATAGAGAAAATCCGGCGGGACGCAAAAATGCAGAAACCCGAGGTGGACAAGTCCTGGGCCAACTCCCTGCCACAGGGGCCTGCCAAGGAACAGCCTGGCGATCCGTTTTTCCAGCCCGGCCAGGCCCGGCCAGCCGGCCTCTCGGCGCTGGCTGCGCCAGGAAACCGCAGGCTGGTTCTGGTGTTGCTGCGCGCCATGGCCATCGTCTTACTGGCAGCGGCCATGTGGATACTGGGTTCCGAGCCCAGCTGGCTCGATCCGGACGTCGCCGAGATGCTGGGTATCGCGCTGTTCGTCATGGGCATGGCCGATCTGATTGCGGCCAACGTCCTGCAAAAAGTCTGGGCACGCCAGGCTGCGCAGCAGCCGGAGTGAGTCACAATCTGCGCCATGGATACCCTGGCCCAGAAAAAAGTCTCTTCGCTGGTCTCCAGCGCGGTGGCTGGCGACATCGACGCCGACGGCTTCTACCGCGGCCTGACGGAAACCATCACGGCCCTGCTGGGGTGCAGCCGGGCCAGCCTGTGGCGCTTCACCAGCGAACGGCTGGACGAGGTGGTTTGCCTGGACCTGTACGACCTGCACGAGGGCCGGCACAGCCGGGGGCTGCTTTTGCTGGAAGCCGACTACGGACCTTACTTTGCTGCCATCCGCGAACAGGGACTGCTGGAGGCCAGCCACGCCCGCCGCCACCCTGCCACCGAGTGCTTCAACGCTTCTTATTTCGAGCCAAACCGCATCCACAGTCTGCTGGATGTGGCCATCAACCTCTCGGGCAAGCCCTACGGCCTGTTCTGTTGCGAGCAGGTGGACCGCATCAAACAGTGGTCGGCGGAGGATGTGTCCATCCTCAAATCGGTAGGGCTGCTGTGCGGCATGGCGTTCCGCAAGCTCGGCGGACACTGAGCCCTCAAGAAACCCGCCCACCGTCTTTCAGGAAAGCCTCCGGCATGCGCCACTGGGCCACCCAGGCCGGGATGTCCGGCGCCGGCATGGGCCGCGCAATGCCGTAGCCCTGCAACAGGTCGCAGCCCATCTCGTGCAAGGTGGCCGCATGCTGCTCGGTTTCCACTCCCTCGGCCACCACCTGCCGCTCAAACGCCTTGGCCAGACTGACCACACCGCGCACCAGGGAGCGGTCGCGGTCGCTGCACAGCATGTCGCGCACGAAGGACTGGTCGATCTTGATGGTCTGCGCAGGCAGACGTTGCAGGTAGGTGAGGGACGAGTAACCCGTGCCGAAGTCGTCGATGGAGCACTGCACACCGATTTCGGCAAGATCCTGAATGACAAAGGCCACCATGGACAGGTCGTTCATGGTTTCGGTTTCCAGCAATTCCACCTCCAGGAACTGCGGCGGCAGTTGGGCGTGCTGGCGCAACAGGCGGCCTATTTCCACCGTGAAGCGCGGGTCTATGAGGGTGGACACCGTCATGTTCACGCTCACGGGCAGCAAGGTGCCTTGCGCCTGCCAGCCGCTGGCTATGCGCAGCGCCTCGGCCACCACCCAGTAGTCCAGCGTGGCGGCGGTCGGGCTGCCCTGAATCTGGTCAAGGAAAGCCCCGGGAGGCAACAGGCCGCGCTCCGGGTGGCGCCAGCGGATGAGTGCCTCGGCCCCCACCACCGCGCCATCGGAGAGCCGGATTTTGGGTTGGAAGAACAGCACCATTTCTCCCTGGGCAATGGCCGCGTCGATCCGGCGCACGCTCTCGCGGCGGGCCTGGGCACGCACGTCTTTCTGTGAGTCGTACACAAAGATCCGGTCGCGGCCCTGTTCCTTGGCCGAGTACATGGCCAGATCGGCATGGCGCAGCAGGCCCTCGGCATCGGAATCGTCATCTGGGAAAAAGGTCATGCCCACGCTAGCGCTCAGGCGTACCTCTTCATGCCCCACGCGCAGCGGCTGCGCCAGGGTCTGGCGCAGCGTCTCCATGCGGTCCAGGGCTTCGCTCTGGTCGGCGCATTGGGAGAGCACCACCACGAATTCGTCGCCGGCAATGCGGCCAATCAGGTTGCCGTCCTGGGCGCCCTGGCGAAGCACCCCCGCCAGATCGCGCAACAGGCTGTCGCAGGCGGCTGCTCCGAAGCGCAGGTTCAGGGCTTTGAAGTGGTCGATGTCGAGGACGCACACTGCCGTCAGGGCAGACCCACCCCGCCCCAGCAGGGCCTCCAGTTGCTGGTGCAGCATCTGGCGGTTCGGCAGCCCGGACAAGGCATCGAAACGCGCAGCCCTCAGTACGGCTTCCTCCAGTCGGCGCTTCTCGGTCAGGTCACGCCCTATGGACACCAGTTTGCGCACCACCCCCGATTCGTCGTGCAGCGCATCGATGGTGACTTCGGACACAAAAATCTCGCCGCTTTTTTTCTTGCGCGCCAGTTCACCCTGCCAGCGCCCTTTGTCGGCAATCGCTTGCAACACGGTACGCAGGAACACCGCTTCGCCGCCTTCGTCCATGCGCAGGCGGGTGGAGGGCTTGCCCACCAGCTCTTCGCGGGAGTAGCCCATCACCTCACAGAACATGGGGTTCACGTCCAGCACGGTACCGTCGGGCGCCATGATGGCGATGGTGTCGCGGCTGTTGTGGAACACGCTGGCCGCCTGCCGGGTCTGGGCCAGCAGGTTTTCCTTCTGCTCGGCCGCGGCTTCCAGTTCCAGGGTGCGCCGGCGCAACTCCAGGCTGCCGTCCATGAGGAAGCCAAACGCCACCAGGGCCAGCGGGTAGATGACCAGCACAGGCAGCCACATGCGGGGCACCACCTCGGCCCGTGCGGCTGCCGGCAGCAGCATCATCGCGCCCAGCGCCGCCGCAGCCACCGCCAGCCCGAAAGTCATCAGCCACGCCCATTGGCTCCAGGGGCGGCCCAGAATGCGCTCGAACCAGCCACGGCAGCGGCGCATGCCGTAGCCCACCGCCGCACTCAGGGCAATGGCCAGCAGTGCGGGGGCCATGCCCGCTCCGCCCAGGTGTACGCGGTAACCCGTCACCATACCCACCGCCAACGCGGCAGGCCACGTGGGCAGGTAGGCCCCGGCCAGCGCCGTGACGAGGGTCTTGGCATCCAGAATGACGCCCTCGGCCAGGGTGATGGGCGCCATCATGCAGGCGATTCCCACCAGCCCAAAGAACAGCCCACCCAGCAACAGCAGGAGGCTGTTGCGTTGGGCGCGGGTGGCCGCATGGCGGCTGCGCGAGCGGGTGGTGGCTGCACCGTACACCACGGCCAGCAGGGCTATGAGCCCAGCGTTCATGCCCAGGTCTCTGATGAGCTCTGCAGAAGGCGGTGACATGGCTGGCCAGCCCGATCAGCGGAGTTCGGGGCCCACCTTGAAAATGCTGACCACCTCGGAGAGTTGCGCAGCCTGCTCGCTCATGCTGGTGGCCGCCGCCGCACTCTGCTCCACCAGCGCCGCGTTCTGCTGCGTCATCTGGTCCAGGTTGCCTATGGCCGCGTTGATCTGGTTCACCC
>JALOSG010000199.1 GCA_025458665.1 Serpentinimonas sp. | reverse complement strand
CGTCTGCGCGGGCTCGATGCGCTGTGCCTGGGCGACTTCGCCGCGGTGAAGCGCCAGTGCGACATCCTGCAGGAAACGCTCAGCCCCGAAGCTTTCCTGGAGGAGCTGGAATCGGAGCATCGGCTCAAGCCCGAAGTGCGCGAGCACCGGCCCATGGGGTTCACTGGCTTCAGTGGCTTTGTGGAGGCAGGCAGCAGGCAGGGACCGGAACCGGCCTGAACCGGCCTGAACTCACCGGCGCAGCTTCAGCGCATGCGCTTCAGTGGCGCCCGGCCTTCACAATGCGCAGCACCTCTTCGCCGTAGGCCTGCAGCTTGGCCTGCCCCAGGCCCGGCAGGCCTTGCAGCTCGTCCAGGCTGGCGGGTTGCTGCTCGGCAATGGCGCGCAGCGTGGCGTCGTGAAAAATCACGTAGGCCGGGCGGTTGTGGGCGCGCGCCACCTCGGCGCGCCAGGCCTTCAGGGCGGCCAGTGTTTCGCGCGCAGACAGCGTGAGCGTGGCCTCGCTGGCCACCACGCGCTGGCCCCGCGCACCGCTTCGGCTGCCCTTGCCCGCCTTGGGCGCAGCCGGCACGCGCAGGCGCACTTCGCCGTCGCCCTTCAGGATATGGCGGGCAGGCTCGCCCAGGCGCAGCGTGTTGTAGTGCTCGCTGTCCACCCACACCGCCTCGCGCGCCACCAGCTGGCGCAGCAGGGAACGCCATTCGGGCTCGCCCAGCTCGGCGCCTATGCCGAAGGTGCTCAGGCTGTGGTGACCGTGCTGCTCCACCTTCTCGGTACGCTTGCCGCGCAGGATGTCGATCAGGTGGCCGGCACCGAACGCCGTACCGCTGCTCTGCTGCACCCGGTAAATGCAGGACAGCAGCTTGCGCGCCGCCTCGGTGGCGTCCCAGGTCTGGGGCGGCTGCAGGCAGTTGTCGCAATTGCCGCACGGCCCGGACTGTTCGCCAAAGTAAGCCAGCAGGCGCACGCGGCGGCAGTCGGTGGCTTCGGCCAGCGCCAGCAGCGCATCGAGCTTGTCGCGCAGCACCTGCTTGAATTCGTCGCCTCGCGGCCCGCGCGGCCGGTTTCCTGGTAGTAGCCCTCGATGTTCTTGGGCATGTCCAGGTGGGCCACAAAGCGCACATCGGGCTTGTCTATGCCCATGCCAAAGGCAATGGTGGCCACCATGATGATGCCTTCCTCGCGCAGGAAGCGGTCCTGGTGGCGCTGGCGCACGGCGCTGTCCAGGCCGGCGTGGTAGGGCAATGCGCGCAGCCCGGCATCGGCCAGCTGGGCGGCCACATCTTCCACCTTGCGCCGCGACTGGCAATACACCACGCCCGAGTCGTGCACGATGCCGCCGTGTGCGCCGGCGCCTGAAGTGCCTGACGTGCCTGCCGGGGCGCTGTGCTCGCGCTCGATGAAGCGCAGCAACTGCTGCAGCGCGTCCTTCTTCTCCACAATCAGGTAGCGGATGTTGGGCCGGTCGAAGCTGCTCACAAAGTGGCGCGCGTCCTGCAGCTGCAGGTGGTGCACGATGTCTTCGCGGGTCAGGGCATCGGCGGTGGCGGTGAGGGCCACGCGCGGTACACCGGGGAAGCGCTCGTGCAGCGCGGCCAGCCCGCGGTAATCGGGCCGGAAATCGTGGCCCCACTGGCTCACGCAATGCGCTTCATCGATGGCAAACAGCCCCAGCCGGCCACGCTCGTACAGAGACTGCAGTTGCGCCATGAAGCGCGGGGTGGTCAGGCGCTCGGGCGCGGCGTACAGCAGCGTGATCTCGCCGCGCAGCAGGCGGCGCTCCACGTCGGCGGTCTGCTCGGCGTCCAGGCTGGAGTTCAGGCAGGCGGCGGGCACACCGGCCTCCAGCAGCGCGCCCACCTGGTCGTGCATGAGCGCAATGAGCGGCGAGACGACGATGGTGACCTGCCCCAGCACCCGCTGGCGCACGATGGCGGGCACCTGGAAGCACAGAGACTTGCCGCCACCCGTGGGCATGAGCACCAGCGCATCGCCGCCCGCACTCACGTGCTCCACGATGGCCTGCTGCGGCCCGCGGAACTGGCTGTAGCCGAACACGTCGCGCAGCACATCGAGGCAGGCCTGCGCCGTGTCGGTGGCGGACGGCGCGTGGGTGGGGCGGGCTGGCAGCAGGCCCGCTTCGCTCACATCTGCTCCCAGGGCAGTCCGCTGTGGCGCCAGCCGTTCAGGGTGGAGCGGTGGAAGTTTTCATCGAGGTCGCCCTCGAAGCCGTGCACCACATGCGCCACCTGGGTGAAGCCGGCGGCCTCCAGCGCGTTGCCGGCCTCCAGGGTGCGCTTGCCGCTGCGGCAAATGAGCAGCACCGGGCGGTCCTTGCGCTCGGCCTCCTGCTCCACCATGGTGGCAAAGCGGGCGGCATCGGCCTGCAGGTCGGGGTATTCGTACCAGGGAATGTTCACCACGCCGGGCGGGCGGCCCACGTAGAGCGACTCGATCTCCATGCGCACATCGACGAACAGCGGATCGGCCTGCGCCGCCACCTGCTCCTGGTACCACTCCCAGGCCTGCCGGGGTTGCAGGTGCTTCATAGCTGGCGCGCCACTTCGCGCGCGAAGTAGGTGAGGATGCCGTCGGCCCCGGCGCGCTTGAAGGCCAGCAGGCTTTCGTGCATGACCATGTCGTGATCGAGCCAGCCGTTCTGTGCCGCCGCTTTCAGCATGGCGTATTCGCCGCTCACCTGGTAGGCGAAGGTGGGCACACCGAACTCGTCCTTCACCCGGCGCACCACATCGAGGTAGGGCATGCCGGGCTTGACCATGACCATGTCGGCGCCTTCGGCCAGATCGAGCGCCACCTCGCGCAGCGCCTCGTTGGTGTTGCCCGGGTCCATCTGGTAGACCTTCTTGTCGGCCTTGCCCAGGTTGGCCGCGCTGCCCACGGCGTCCCGGAAAGGGCCGTAGAAGGCGCTGGCGTACTTGGCGCTGTAGGCCATGATGCGCGTGTGCACAAAGCCCGCGCCTTCCAGGCCCTGGCGGATGGCGCCAATGCGGCCATCCATCATGTCGCTGGGCGCCACAATGTCCACGCCCGCCGTGGCCTGCGCCAGCGCCTGGCGCACCAGCACCTCCACCGTGGGGTCGTTCATGATGTAGTTGTGCTCATCGAGCAAGCCGTCCTGCCCGTGGCTGGTGTAAGGGTCCAGCGCCACGTCGGTCATGATGCCGAGGCCCGGCACGCGCGCCTTGAGTTCGGCCACCACGCGCGGCACCAGGCCGGTGGGGTTGCAGGACTCGCGGCCATCGGGGGTTTTCAGGGCCTGGTCTATGACCGGGAACAGCGCCATGTAGGGAATGCCCAGGTCTACGCACTCCTGCGCCACCGGCAGCAGCAGGTCCAGGCTCAGCCGCTCCACGCCGGGCATGGAGGCCACGGTCTCGCGCCGGTTCTGCCCGTCGAGCACGAACACCGGGTAAATCAGGTCGGCGGGCTTCAGGGTGTGCTCCCGCACCAGAGCCCGGGTGTAGGCGTCGCGGCGCAGGCGGCGGGGGCGCGACAGCGGGTAAGGAGCGGGCAGGGTGGAGGGTGCGAAATTCGGCTTCATGGGGTGTATTGTGGCAAATGCGCCCACCGGGCAGCAAATGGGGCCGTAGCCCTATTGGGCACTGGCGCTGGCGCGTGGCGCAAGTACACTTGAACACCGTTGGTCGTGACCTCGTCCATCGCCTGACCCCCATGCACAAGCCCACCTTCAGCCACAGCCAGTCTGCCGAACCCTTTGCCAGCGATGGCGCTGCAGCCGGTGCTGCGCCCAGCCCGTGGCGCATGGCCGAGCACTGGCCCGAGCTGGTGCAGGCCGTGACCGACCAGTCGGTCGAGTCGGTGGGCCTGCTGTTGCGCGGCCTGGATTTGCTGGTGGCAAAGGGCCGCATCTCACCGGCCGAGTACAAGGTCTTGTCGGTTCCCGCAGAACGCTTGAAGCGCTGCAGCATGAATGCGCAGCAGATCGTCCGGTTCCAGGGCGGACAAGCGCGCCAGTCGCACGAGAAAACCGATGTGGCCTACCTGCTGGAATGCGTGTTGCAGGAAAGCCGCAGCCAGCTCACGCTCATGGGCATCACGCTGCGGCGCAAACTCAAACCTGTCGATGTGCTGATCGACCCCGCCCTGGGCTTTGGCCTGGCGCAGGCCATGCTGGAGTGGTGCACGGCCTTCGGCAGCCGCATCGACCTGCGGCTGGACGTGGTGGAAGACCCGCCGCGCGCCCGTCTCTGGATGAAGGCCCACGCCAGTGTGATGCCCGATGAGGCCGCTGTGATGCAGGACAGCCTGCAGTGGCTGCTGCTCAGGCAGCTGGCCGCCACCGACGGCGGCATTGAAATTCAACGCACCGCCCCGGTGGACGGCGTGGAACTCACGGCGCTGTTCCGGCGCACGGTGGTGCGCCCACCCGAGAACGTGCCCAAGGCTCCCGGCGAACACGACCACGAGGACTCCAGCTTCCAGTCGGTCTCGGGCGCCCACGTGATGGTTGCCTCCGACGACAGCGATCTGCGCCACGCGGCGCTCAACATCCTGCGCCTGCTGGGCATCACCACCAGCAACGTCAGCAACATAGACCAGGCCCGTGCGGTGCTGGCGCGCCAGCATGTGCACATGCTGGTGCTGGACCGTTCCACGCAGCGCCCCGAGTTCGATCACCTGGAGAAAGAGCTGACCAAGCTGCGCAGCGACATGCCGGTGGTGCAGATTGGCCCTGCCGGCGCAGTGGCTACTGCGGGTGGCGAAGGCGTGCCGGCGGTGGTGCCCCGCAACGAGATACAGGCCTCCCTGGGGTCTGCCGTGATGTTTGCGCTCTCGCGGGTGGTTTGAACACCTGCAGCCGCTGCGCAGCGCCGCCGGCTGCACACCGTCCCCCCGCCCCGCCCATTGCGCCTAAACTCAGGGCATGAGCACGACCGATTCCGGCTGGTTCCACGGCTTCGAGACGATCACCTTCCAGACAGCGGACAGCACCGTGTTCGCTCGCGTGGGTGGGCGGCGCGGGGCGCCAGCCCTGATGCTGGTGCACGGCTTCCCGCAGACCAGCGCCATGTGGCAGCGGGTGGCGCAGCGGTTGAAGAACGACTTTTTTCTCATACTCCCCGACCTTCGCGGCTACGGGGCTTCCCGGGTCGCGCCCGAAACCACCACGCAGGCTGGTCCTGCAGATGTTGCCCCGCACCGCCTGCACAGCAAGCGTGCCATGGCCCAGGACCTGGTGCACCTGCTGGACCACCTGGGCGTGGACCAGGCCGGCGTGTGCGGCCACGACCGCGGCGGCCGCGCAGCCCACCGCTTTGCCCTGGACCACCCCGGCCGTACTGCCAAGCTCTGCGTCATAGACATTGCGCCCACGCTGGACATGTACCAGCGCACCGACATGGCGTTTGCCCGCGCCTACTACCACTGGTTCCACCTGATCCAGCCGGCGCCATTGCCCGAAACCATGATCGGGGGCAACGCGCTGGCCTACCTGCACGCCAAACTGGGCGGATGGGGCAGCGGCGGACTGAGCCACACAGAACCTGAAGCGCTGGCCGAGTACGAGCGCAGCTTCTGCAACCCCGAAGCCATACACAGCGCCTGCGAGGACTACCGCGCCAGCGCCGGCATCGACCTGGAGCACGACCGCTCCAGCCGTGCGCAGGAACAGCGCATAGAGGCCGACACCCTGGTGCTGTGGGGCGAGCGCGGCGTGGTGCAGAAGATGTTCGA
>JALOSG010000027.1 GCA_025458665.1 Serpentinimonas sp. | reverse complement strand
TTTCCAGACCGTGGCTGCGCCCGTGCTCACGGCGGTGCTGTACCTGCTGATCTTCGGCCACGTGCTCGACGACCACGTGCAGGCCTTCCCCGGCGTGGGCTACAGCAGCTTTCTGGTGCCGGGCCTGGTGATGATGAGCGTGCTGCAGAACGCCTTTGCCAACAGCAGCAGCTCGCTGGTGCAGAGCAAGATCACGGGCAACCTCGTGTTTCTGCTGGTCACGCCGCTGTCGCACTGGGCCTGGTTCGCGGCCTACGTGGGTGCTTCCATGGTGCGCGGCCTGGTGGTGGGCGCGGGCGTGATGGCCGTCACCGTGTGGTTTGCTCCGCTGCAGCTGGCCGAGCCCTGGTGGATTCTGGTGTTCGGCGCGCTGGGCGCGGGCCTGCTCGGTTCTTTGGGCTTGATCGCTGGTTTGTGGGCCGACAAGTTCGACCAGATGGCCGCTTTCCAGAACTTCATCATCATGCCGCTGACCTTCCTGAGCGGCGTGTTCTACTCCATCCATTCCCTGCCTGACTTCTGGCAACAGGTGAGCCACCTGAATCCGTTTTTCTACATGATCGACGGTTTCCGCTACGGCTTCTTCGGGGTGAGCGATGTGTCGCCCTGGGTGAGCCTGGCGGTGGTGGGGCTGGCGTTTGCCGCTGTGGCCGCACTCACATTGCAACTGCTGCGCACCGGCTACAAAATCCGACACTGACATGACCGCTGACCAACTCGAAACCATCATCGCTGCAGGCTTGCAGTGCGAACACCTGCAGGTCTCTGGCGATGGCCGCCACTGGTCTGCCGTGGTGGTGTCGCCGGCCTTCGAGGGCAAGCGCCGTATTGCACGGCACCAGATGGTGTACGCCACGCTGGGCCAGCGCATGCACACCGACGAGGTGCACGCACTCTCCATGCGCACCCTCACCCCGGCCGAATGGGCCGCCGACCACAACGCCCAGGGCTGAAACCGCATGGACAAACTCCAGATCACGGGCGGCGCGCGCCTGCAGGGCGAGGTTCAGGTGTCGGGGGCCAAGAACGCCGCCTTGCCGGAGCTGTGCGCGGCACTGCTGACCGCCGAACCCGTAGCGCTGCGCAATGTGCCCAGACTGCGCGATGTGGCCACCATGCGCCAGTTGCTGGAAAACATGGGCGTGGTGGTGACCACAGAGGGCGATCGCGGTGGAATGCAACTGCAAGCACCCGACGACCTGCGCTGCGAGGCACCTTATGACCTGGTGAAAACCATGCGCGCTTCCGTGCTGGTGCTCGGGCCGCTCCTGGCGCGCTTCGGGCACGCGCGGGTGTCTTTGCCCGGTGGGTGTGCCATCGGCTCCCGGCCGGTGGACCAGCACATCAAGGGCCTGCAGGCCATGGGTGCCGAGATTGTGGTGGAGCACGGCTATATGGTGGCCAGCCTGCCGCAAGGCCAGCGGCGCCTGCGCGGCGCGCGCATAGCCACCGACATGATCACCGTGACAGGCACCGAGAACTTCCTGATGGCCGCTGCGCTGGCCGAGGGCGAGACGGTGCTGGAGAACGCGGCCCAGGAGCCCGAAGTCACCGACCTGGCCGAGATGCTGATTGCCATGGGCGCGAAGATTGAAGGGCACGGCACCAGCCGCATCCGCATTCAGGGTGTGGAGCGGCTGCACGGCTGTGAGCACCGTGTGGTGGCCGACCGCATAGAGGCTGGCACCTTCCTGTGCGCGGTGGCGGCGGCAGGCGGGAGCGCGATGCTGCACCATGCACGCGGTGACCACCTGGACGCGGTGATCGACAAGCTGCGCGATGCGGGCGTGACGGTGGACGTGCTGCCCGAGGGAATCCGGGTGGCCTCTCCCGGCGCGGCGGCACTGAAGGCACAGACCTTCCGCACCACCGAATTCCCCGGTTTCCCCACCGACATGCAGGCCCAGTTCATGGCGCTGAACACGGTGGCACAGGGCGCGTGCAGCGTGACCGAAACCATTTTCGAGAACCGCTTCATGCACGTGCAGGAACTGCAGCGCCTGGGCGCCCACATCCACGTGGAGGGCAAGGTGGCCCTGATCGAGGGGGTGCCGCGCTTGTCCGGGGCTACCGTCATGGCCACCGATTTGCGCGCCTCGGCCAGCCTGGTGATTGCCGGTCTGGTGGCCGAGGGCATCACCACGGTGGACCGCATCTACCACCTCGACCGTGGCTACGACCAGATGGAAGTGAAGCTGCGCGCACTCGGCGCCCAGATAGAGAGGGTTCAATGATGGCTGCTGCTCCCACGGCTTCACCCGTGCTGACTCTGGCTCTGTCCAAGGGCCGCATCTTTGAAGAAACGCTGCCTCTGTTGCAGGCCGCTGGTATTGAGGTGCTGGAAGACCCGGAGAAATCGCGCAAGCTGATCCTGCCCACCAACCGCGCCGATGTGCGGGTGGTGTTGGTGCGTGCCTCCGACGTGCCCACCTACGTGCAATACGGCGGCGCCGACCTGGGTGTGTGCGGCAAGGACACGCTGCTGGAGCACGAGGCCGAGTGGGGCGGGGCGGCCAATGTGGGCCTGTACCAGCCGCTCGATTTGCAGATTGCGCGCTGCCGCATGAGCGTGGCCGTTCGCGAGGATTTCGATTACCCCAGCGCGGTGCGCCGTGGCTCGCGCCTGAAGGTGGCCACCAAGTACGTGGCCATTGCGCGCGACTTCTTTGCCGCCAAGGGCGTGCATGTGGACCTCATCAAGCTCTATGGCAGCATGGAACTGGCCCCGCTCACAGGCTTGGCCGACGCCATCGTGGACCTGGTGTCCACCGGCAACACCCTGAAGGCCAACCACCTGGTGGAGGTGGAGCGCATCATGGACATCAGTGCGCGGCTGGTGGTGAACCAGACTTCCCTGAAGGTCAAGCGCGAAGCGCTGCGCCCTATTCTGGAAGCGTTTGCCCGCGCGGGGCAGGCGGACAAAGCCGCCGCCGCCGCCTGAGCCGCGCGCTGCCGTGTACAGTGGAGGGCTTTCCTCCAACAGGCATTTGTCTTGCCGAATCTCTCCGCCAACCCGATGAAAGCCACGCCCCTGCTCCTGCGCACCACCGACGCCGACTTTGAAGCCCGGTTCCAGGCGCGCCTGCATTGGTCGGCCGATACCGATGCGGCCATCGAGCAGCGTGTGGCCGATATCCTGGCCGACGTGCGCCAGCGCGGAGACGATGCGGTGCTGGAGTACACCCGCCGTTTCGATGCGCTGGATGTGCCGGGCATGGCGGCGCTGGAACTCACGCAGGCCGAACTGAAAGCCGCTTTCGACGGACTGCCCGCCGAGCGGCGCACCGCCCTCCAGCAGGCTGCGCAGCGTGTGCGCCAGTACCATGAAGCCCAGAAGAAGGCCAGCGGCGAAAGCTGGAGCTACCGCGACGAAGACGGTACCTTGCTGGGCCAGAAGGTCACGCCGCTGGACCGCGTGGGCATTTACGTGCCGGGGGGCAAGGCGGCCTACCCGTCCAGCGTCCTCATGAACGCACTGCCGGCCCACGTGGCCGGGGTGCAGGACATCATCATGGTGGTGCCCACACCGCGTGGGGAGCGCAACGCCCTGGTGCTGGCCGCTGCCTATGTGGCCGGAGTGAGCCGCGCTTTCACCATAGGCGGCGCGCAGGCGGTGGCGGCGCTGGCCTACGGCACAGCGACCGTGCCCAAGGTGGACAAGATCACCGGGCCGGGCAACGCCTACGTGGCCAGTGCCAAGAAGCATGTGTTTGGCACCGTGGGCATAGACATGATTGCCGGCCCCAGCGAAATTCTGGTGCTGGCCGATGGCAGCACGCCGCCCGACTGGGTGGCTATGGACCTGTTCAGCCAGGCCGAGCACGACGAACTGGCGCAGAGCATTCTGCTGTGCCCGGATGCCGCCTACATACAGGCGGTGCAGGAGGCCATAGACCGGCTGCTGCCGACCATGCCGCGCGCGGAGATCATTGCCAAAAGCCTCAACGGCCGGGGCGCGCTCATCCAGACGCGCAGCATGGAAGAGGCGTGTGCCATCAGCAACCGCATCGCGCCGGAGCACCTGGAAGTTTCCAGCGAGGAGCCGCACCGCTGGGAGCCGCTGCTGGTGCACGCGGGCGCGATTTTCCTGGGCGCCTACACCAGCGAGAGCCTGGGCGACTACTGCGCCGGCCCCAACCACGTGCTGCCCACCAGTGGCACGGCGCGCTTCAGCTCCCCGCTGGGCGTGTACGACTTCCAGAAACGCAGCAGCATCATCGAGGTGAGCGAAGCGGGCGCGCAGGTGTTGGGCCAGATTGCTTCGGTCATGGCGCACGGCGAAGGCCTGCAAGCCCATGCCCGCGCGGCCGAAATGCGCCTGAAGCCGCTTGTCTGAGTAGGCCCTGGGGGTAAGGACCACCGCCTAGGCGGATGTGGGTCCAATCGCGATACTCTCCAGTTCATGAATGAACGGAGCGTTCCATGTTGCAGAACCTGCCCCTCTTTTCCTTGCCCAGTGGGCGGACAGGGCCACTCTGGGCCGCCTTTGCTTCCGCCCTGCTGATGCTGGGGTTCTTCCCGATGGCCCACGCTGCCGCCCCGCAGACCGACTGCCCGCCGCTGTTGCAACACACCTTTCCCCGCCTGCAGGATGAAAAGCCGCAGAACCTGTGCCAGTACCGTGGTCGCGTATTGCTGGTGGTGAACACCGCCAGCTACTGCGGCTATACGGGCCAGTACGAGGGGCTGGAAGCCTTGCACCGCCGCTACCAGGAACGCGGGCTGGTGGTGCTGGGCTTCCCCTCCAACGATTTCAGGCAGGAAAAAGCCAGCAACGCCGAGATTGCCGAGTTCTGCGAGAACACCTTCGGCATCCGCTTCCCCATGTTCGCAGCGAGCTCGGTGCGCGGCCCGCAAGCTTCGGCGTTCTACCAGCAACTCGCGGCAACGGCTGGGCAGGCGCCCAGCTGGAATTTCCACAAATACCTCATAGACCGCTCTGGTCAGGTGGTGGGTGCCTTCCCTGCTGCCATGCCGCCCGAAGGGCGGCCGCTGGTCAGGGAGGTGGAGCGCCTGCTTGCCCAGCCTGTCCCTCCCGCGCCGGTTTCCCGTGCAGCCCCCCGCTGATTCTGGCTACCGCGTCGTCTGGTTCAAGCGCGATCTGCGCCTGCACGACCACGCTGCGCTGCAGGCTGCACTGAGCGCCGACCCTGGCGGGCGCTTGCTGTGTCTGTATGTGCTGGAGCCCGAACTGTGGCGCCAGCCCGACGCGGCCGCCCAACACTACTGCTTCGTCCTTGAGAGCCTGCAGGACCTGCAACGCGCGCTGCAGGCGGCGGGTGCCGATTTGCTGGTGGCCCTAGGGGAAGTGACGGAGGTGCTGCAGCACCTGTACGCGCTGGCGCCGTTCCGCGCCGTGCACGCCCATGAAGAGACCGGCAACGGCTGGACTTACGCCCGCGACTTGCGCGTGGGCCGCTGGTGCCGCGAGCACGGCGTGGGCTGGCACGAAGTGCCGCAGTTCTCCGTGGTGCGCCGCCTGCAGAACCGGGACCACTGGCTGCGCGCCTGCGAGGCCCACCGCGCTGCACCGCAACTGCCCGCGCCCGAACGCCTTGCAGCGCATCCGTCGGACATCACCACGCGCAGCGGCCAGCCTTTGTGGGCGGCGGCGCTGGCCGAGGGCTGGGCCGTGCCGCTGGACCAGCTCCCGCCACCGGCCCACTGGGGCATGGACCCGGCCGAGCCCGCACAGCGCCAGCGCGGGGGCCGCAGCGCAGGGCTGGCGGTGCTCCAGAGCTTTCTGCAGGAACGCAGTGCCCGCTACCGTGGCGGCATCGGGTCGCCCAACACGGCGCCGGAGGCCTGTTCGCGCCTGTCCGCCTACCTCAGCTACGGCTGCCTGAGCCTGCGCGAGGTGGTCCAGGCCACGCGCCAGGCCATGCGGCCCGATGGCGCAGGTGCGGCTCCCATGGGCACGCGCCAGCGCCAGGGCCTCAACGCGTTTTCCAGCCGCCTTTACTGGCACTGCCATTTCATCCAGAAGCTGGAGAGCGAGCCCGAGCTGGAGTGGCGCAATCTGCACCGCGGCTACGACGGCCTGCGCGAAGACGAATTCAACGAAGCGCACTTCCGTGCCCTGACCGAAGCGCGCACCGGCTGGCCCATGGTGGATGCCTGTGTCGTCATGCTGCGCGAGACTGGGTGGCTCAACTTCCGCATGCGTGCCATGCTGGTGTCGGTGGCGGCCTATCCGCTGTGGCTGCACTGGCGCCGCGTGGGCGAATGGCTGGCGCGCCAGTTCCTGGACTACGAACCCGGCATCCACTGGAGCCAGATGCAGATGCAGTCGGGCACCACCGGCATCAACACCACGCGGGTGTACAACCCCATCAAGCAGGCGCAGGACCACGACCCGCACGGCGTGTTCGTGCGGCGCTGGCTGCCCGCCATGCGGCGTGTGCCAGACAGCTGGCTGTTCGAGCCCTGGCGCATGCCGCCCGATGTGCAGGCGCGCTGCGGCGTGGTGGTCGGGGTGGATATTCCGGTGCCCGTGGTGGACCTGGAAAGCGCCACGCGTACGGCCAAAGCCCGCCTGCACGAACGCCGCGCCCAGCCCCATGTGCAAGCCGGCAAGGCCCGTGTGGTGCAGCGCCACGGCTCACGCAAGGGCATGCCGGGCGCCGAGCAGCGCGATACCTTGGAGCGTGGCCCGGTGGGTGCGCGGGCCGGGGCAGGGCGTTCTTCCCGTGCCCAGACCGAAGCCGCCCGTGCAGCCCAGCTCACGCTGGATTTCTGATCCCGGAGTCCCCATGAAGATGCGCAAGAAGTCCGATCTGCCCAGCAAGGTGTGCCTGCGCTGCGGCCTGCCCTTCAGCTGGCGCAAAAAATGGGAGCGCGACTGGGAGAACGTGAAGTACTGCTCCGACCGCTGCCGCAGCGGCCCGGCGCAGTCGGCATCGCCCGCGGCCGACAGCCTGCCTGCCCCCGCGCCATCCCGCCCCAAAACCCGAACCTCTTCCCGCTGATGTCTGCCCCGTCCCCCGTCATTTACTGGTTCCGCAACGACCTGCGCGTGCACGACAACCCCGCCCTGTACCAGGCGGTGCAGGCAGCCCGGCTGGCGGGCGCACCGCTGTGGCTGTGCTACGTGCACGACCCGGCCCAGCAAGCGCCCACCCGCTGGGGCTTTGTGCGCCAGGGCGTGCACCGCCGTGTGTTCCTGCGCCAGACCCTCGATGACCTGCAGCAGCAATTGCGCGGCTTCGGGCAGCAGCTGTTTGAATATGAGGGGGCGCCCGCCGAAGTGCTGTCAGGGCTGTGCGCACTGCAGGGCTCCCAGCAGGTGTACTGCGAAGACATAGCCGCCCCCGAAGAGCAGGACGAGGTGCAGGCGTTGCGGCGTGCGGGCCTGAAGGTGCATACCCTGTGGCAGTCCAGCCTCATCGACATGGCCGATCTGCCTTTCGAGCCCCGCCGCGTGCCCGAAGTGTTCACCGCGTTCCGGCAGGCGCTGGAAAGCGCGCAGGTGGGGCCGCGCGATCCGGTGGCCCCGCCCCAGGGGCCGTGGCCAGCGCCTCCCGCCGCTGTCAAGGCTCAGGCAGCGAACCCCAACTTGGGTACCCCGGTGACGCCGCTGCCCGCAGCGCCCAGCCTGCCCTCTGCCGCCTCCTTCCCCTATACCCAGCCCCACTGCCAGGGCGGGGAGACGGCGGCCCTGCAGCACCTGCAGCAGTACTGCGCGCGCAAACTCCCGCACACCTACAAGGCCACCCGCAACGGCCTGGTGGGGCTCGATTACTCCAGCAAGTTCTCTCCCTGGCTGGCCACTGGCGCGCTGTCGCCGCGCACCGCCATGGCCGCCATCTACGCCTTCGAGGACCGCCACGGCGGCAACGACGGCACCTACTGGCTCTGGTTCGAACTCCTGTGGCGCGACCACTTTCGCTGGCTGCACCTGCGCCACGGCCGCCGCCTGTACCACGCCCGCGGCTTGCTGCCGCCCGAGCGCAAGGGTGCCGCGCCCTCCCGCTCCTCCCCGCAAGCCCTGCACAGCGAGGAAAAATTCCAGCGCTGGTGCGAAGGCCGCACCGGCCATGCCTTCGTGGACGCCGCCATGCAGGAGCTACGCAGCACCGGCTACACCTCCAACCGCATGCGGCAGGTGGTGGCCAGTTACCTCATCCACGACCTGGGGTGCGACTGGCGGGCCGGCGCTGCCTGGTTCGAATCCCAGCTGGTGGACTACGACGTGTACAGCAACCAGGGCAACTGGCTGTATCTGGCTGGGCGCGGCACAGACCCGCGCGGCGGCCGCCGCTTCAACCCCGACAAGCAGGCCCAGGACTACGATGCCGATGGCCGCTACCGCGCGCTGTGGCGGGCCAAGGAAACCGCATGAACGCACCCACTCCGGCCGTTGCACCGGCCCACACCCTGCGCCTGGTGCTGGGCGACCAGCTGTCCCCCCTGCACAGCTGGTTCCAGACCCCGCCCGACGCCGGCGTGGTGGTGGTGCTCATGGAAGTGCGCCAGGAAACCGACTACGTGCGCCACCACGCGCAGAAGGTGCTGGCCATTTTTGCGGCCATGCGGGCCTTCGCCGCCGAACTGAAAGCGGCTGGCCACCGGGTGCGCTACATCGCCATCGACGATGCGTCCAACCGCCAGTCCATCACCGCCAACCTTGAGGCACTGGCCGCCGCCTATGGGGCACACACCGTGGAATACCAGCAGCCCGATGAGTGGCGGCTGGACCACGCGCTGGAGCAATGGGCGCTGGCCCAGCGCCGGCAAAGCGGGCCAGGGGGCCTGCGCGTGCTGGCCACCAGCAGCGAGCATTTCTACACCACCCGCACCGAAGCGGCGCAACTGTTTGCCGGGCGCAAGCAATGGCTCATGGAGCACTTCTACCGCACCATGCGCAAACGCCACCAGGTGCTGCTCGATGCCGCCGGGGAGCCCGAAGGCGGCCAGTGGAACTACGACCACGACAACCGCAAGCCCTGGTCGGGCAAGCCTGCCGAACCGGCCGATTTGCGACCGCTGCACGACCACAGCGCCCTGTGGGCCACCATTGAGGCAGCTGGCGTGCAAACCATGGGCAACCCCCAGGCCAGCAGCTTCCGCTGGCCGTTGAACCGCCAGGAAGCGCTGGCCCAGCTCGATGCCTTTGTGGCGCACGGGTTACCCCACTTTGGCGATTTCCAGGACGCGCTGAGCAGCCGCGGCTGGCGCCTGTTCCATTCGCTGCTGTCCTTTGCGCTCAACGTAAAGATGCTGCGCCCGCAGGAGGTGGTGAACCGTGCCGAGACTGCGTGGCGCGCAGGGAAAGCGCCGCTGGCGGCCGTGGAGGGCTTTGTGCGGCAGATACTGGGCTGGCGCGAGTACGTGCGTGGCGTGTACTGGGCCCACATGCCCGGCTACACCGCCGGCAACGCGCTGGGCCACGAGCGGGAACTGCCCGAATGGTTCTGGACCGGGGACACCCGCATGGCCTGCATGAAAGCCGCCATCGGTCAGTCGCTGGAGCATGCCTACGCGCACCACATCCAGCGCCTCATGGTGGTGGGCAATTTCGCCCTGCTGGCCGGGCTGCACCCCGAGCGGGTGCACCAGTGGTACCTGGGTATCTACATCGATGCGTTCGAGTGGGTGGAAGCTCCCAACGTGCTGGGCATGAGCCAGTTTGCCGATGGAGGGCGGCTGGCCACCAAACCCTATGTGTCCAGTGCCGCCTACCTCGACCGCATGGGCGACCACTGCAAGGGCTGCCACTACCAGCGCAAGGAGCGCTACGGCGAACAGGCCTGCCCGTTCAACGCCCTGTACTGGGACTTCTACGACCGCCACGAAGATGCGTTTGCCCGCAACCCGCGCATCGGTATGGCCTACCGGCAGCTGCAGAAAATGGCGCCGGCCGAACGCGAGCGTATCCGGGAGCAGGCACGCGGCACGCTGGAGCGCATCGACACGCTGTGAGGCCGCATGGCACAAGGCCTGGGCGCTATACCGCTCCGCCTGCTGCCTTCCACCCCCCTCGTGTAAACTGATCCCCTGGCCGTAGACGCCATCCCCTTACGCTCCGTTTCGCTCCCCCCGCTCCGCCCACACCCCCCGTTCGCCCGTGTCCTCGCCCAACGCACTCTCCGCCCTGGCCCGCATCCGTCAAGACGTTCAGGGCATGCACGCCTACGCTGTGCAGGATGCGGCCGGCATGGTCAAGCTGGACGCCATGGAGAACCCCTACCCGCTGCCGGAAGCTCTTCAGGCGGCTTTGGGAGAGCGGCTGGGCCGCGTGGCCATTCACCGCTACCCCGGCCCGCGCGTGCAGGACCTGCGCGACGCCCTGGCGCGCTACGTGGACCTGCCCGCCGGCTGCAGCCTCATGCTGGGCAACGGGTCCGATGAACTCATCTCCCTGCTCGCGCTGGCCTGCGATGTGCCGGGCGCCAGCGTTCTGGCGCCTGTACCCGGCTTTGTCATGTACGCCATGAGCGCCCAGCTGCAGGGTCTGCCCTTCCATGGTGTTCCGCTCACCGCCGATTTCGAGCTGGACGAAGCCGCCATGCGCAGCGCCATAGAGGCGCACCGCCCGGCCATCACCTACCTCGCCTACCCCAACAACCCCACCGCCAACCTGTGGGACGCCGGTGTCATCCGCCGCCTGATTGCCGATGTGGCCCGCGTGGGTGGCATCGTGGTCATGGACGAGGCCTACAGCCCGTTCTCCAGCCACAGCTGGCTGAGCGAGATGCGCGCGGACCCGGCGGCCAACGCCCATGTGCTGCTCATGCGCACGCTGTCCAAGTTCGGGCTGGCGGGCGTGCGGCTGGGCTACATGCTGGGCGCGAGCGAACTGGTGGCCGAAATCGACAAAGTGCGCCCGCCCTACAACATCAGCGCCCTGAACGCCGAGTGCGCGCTGTTTGCGCTGGAGCATGCCGACGTGTTTGCCCGGCAGGCCCAGGACATCTGCCAGCAGCGTGGTGAGCTCATGGCCGCGCTGCAGGCCATGCCCGGGGTGCATCCCTTCCCCAGCCAGGCCAATATGCTGCTGGTGCGCGTCCCCGATGCCGACGCGGCCTTCCAGCGTATGAAGCAGGCCGGCGTGCTGGTGAAGAATGTTTCTAAAATGCACCCATTGCTGGCTGCCTGCCTGCGCCTGACCGTGGGCACCCCCACCGAGAACGCCCAGATGCTGGCCGCCCTGCGCAACGCCCTATGACCACCCACCTGCCCGCCACCCTGCCGCCTTCGGCACACCGCACTGCCGACGTACAGCGCCGCACCGCCGAAACCCAGATCCACGTTCGCCTGAACCTGGACGGGTCGGGCCAGTCGCGCCTGAACACCGGCATCGGCTTCCTCGACCACATGATCGACCAGATCGCCCGCCACGGCCTGATCGACCTGGAGATCGATTGCGCTGGCGATCTGCACATTGACGGGCACCACACCGTGGAAGACATCGGCATCACCCTGGGTCAGGCCATGGCCAAGGCGGTGGGCGACAAGAAGGGCATACGCCGCTACGGCCATGCCTACGTGCCGCTGGACGAGGCCCTGAGCCGCGTGGTGGTGGATTTTTCCGGCCGCCCCGGCCTGCACATGGATGTGACCTTCACCTCCGGCATGCTGGGCCAACTCGACACCCAGCTGGTCTACGAGTTCTTCCAGGGCTTTGTGAACCACGCGGGCGTGACGCTGCACATCGACAACCTCAAGGGTGTGAACGCGCACCACCAGTGCGAGACCATCTTCAAGGCCTTCGCCCGTGCCGTGCGCGCCGCCCTGGAGCGCGACCCCCGCCTGGGCGACGCCATCCCCTCCACCAAGGGCTCGCTCTAACCTTTCACCCAACCCCTCACCGGCTTTCTCGGCCCTGCGTGTTCGGAAATCAGTTCAGATGAAGCGACAGACTGTGGCTGTGGTTGACTACGGCATGGGCAACCTGCGCTCGGTGGCGCAGGCCGTCGTGCACGCGGCCACCGCCGTGGACCATATCGATGTGGTGGTGACCCAGAGCCCTCAGGTGGTGCGCGACGCCCACCGGGTGGTGCTGCCCGGGCAGGGCGCCATGCCCGACTGCATGGCCGAGCTGGAGCGTTCCGGCCTGCGCGAAGCCGTGCTGCAAGCCGCTGCCGAAAAGCCCCTGTTTGGCGTGTGCGTGGGCATGCAGATGCTGCTGGACCACAGCGAGGAGGGCGACACCGCCGGCCTGGGCCTGATTCCGGGCAACGTCCGTCGTTTTCGCCTTGAAGGCCTGTTGCAAGCCGACGGAAGCCGGTTTAAGGTACCGCAAATGGGCTGGAACCGCGTGTTCCATGAACTGGGGCACGGTCCGCAGGGGCCGTCCCATCCGCTCTGGAACGGCATTGCCGATGGCAGCTATTTCTATTTCGTGCACAGTTTCTACGCAGCGCCGCTGCTGCCCGGGCACAGCGTCGGCGAGACCGACTACGGCCAGCGCTTCAGCGCGGCCGTGGCCCGCGACAACCTGTTTGCCACGCAGTTCCACCCGGAGAAAAGCTCCACCCAGGGGCTGGCCCTGTACCGCAATTTCCTGCACTGGAATCCTTGAATCCCAGCGCTGCAGCCCCGCATTCTTTCTGTCACTTCAACCCCTGTCATTCATCCCACGTTCGCCATGCTTCTGATCCCCGCCATCGACCTCAAGGACGGCCAATGCGTACGCCTCAAACAGGGCGACATGGACCAATCCACCGTCTTCGGCGAAGACCCGGCCGCCATGGCGCGCCAGTGGGTCAGCCGGGGTGCGCGCCGCGTGCATCTGGTGGACCTGAATGGCGCCTTTGCCGGCAAGCCCAAGAACGAGGTGGCCATCCGCGCCATCCTGCGCGAGGTGGGCAGCGAGGTCGATGTGCAGCTCGGCGGCGGCATCCGCGATCTCGACACCATCGAGCGATACCTCGATGCCGGCCTGCGCTACGTCATCATCGGCACGGCGGCGGTGAAGAACCCGGGTTTCCTGCAAGACGCCTGCACCGCCTTTGGTGGCCACATCATCGTGGGGCTCGATGCCAAGGACGGCAAGGTGGCCACCGACGGCTGGAGCAAGCTCACCGGGCACGAGGTGGTGGACCTGGGCAAGAAGTTCGAGGACTATGGCGTCGAAGGCATCATCTACACCGACATTGGCCGCGACGGCATGCTCAGTGGCATCAACATCGAAGCCACGGTGAAGCTGGCGCAGGCGCTCAGCATTCCCGTCATCGCCTCGGGCGGCCTGTCCAACATGGACGACATCCGTGCCCTGTGTGCCGTGGAAGACGAAGGCGTGGAAGGCGTCATCTGCGGCCGCTCCATCTACAGCGGCGACCTCGATTTCGAGGCCGCCCAGCGGCTGGCCGACGAACTCAATGGCTGATTCCCAATCCGCCCTCACTCTCCAGCACGGCATGCTCGCCAAGCGCATCATCCCCTGCCTCGACGTGACCGGTGGCCGCGTGGTCAAGGGCGTGAATTTCCTGGAGCTGCGCGACGCTGGCGACCCGGTGGAGATTGCTGCGCGCTACAACGAGCAGGGCGCCGATGAGCTCACCTTCCTCGACATCACCGCCACCAGCGACGACCGCGACCTCATCCTGCACATCATCGAGGCGGTGGCCTCCGAGGTGTTCATTCCCCTGACCGTGGGCGGCGGCGTGCGCACCGTGGAAGACGTGCGCCGCCTGCTCAACGCGGGCGCCGACAAGGTCAGCTTCAACTCGGCCGCCATTGCCAACCCCGCGGTCATCCGCGCGGCATCGGCACGCTATGGGGCGCAGTGCATCGTGGTGGCCATAGACGCCAAGCGCCGCACCGCCGAAGATGCGCAGCGTCCCGGCGCCAACGGCCAGCCCGTGGGCGAAGGCTGGGACGTGTACAGCCACGGCGGGCGCAAGAACGTGGGCCTGGATGCGGTGGCCTGGGCACGCCAGATGGCCGAGCACGGCGCTGGCGAAATTCTGCTCACCAGCATGGACCGCGACGGCACCAAGGCCGGTTTCGATCTGGCCCTGACCCGCGCGGTGAGTGACGCCATCGACATTCCGGTGATCGCCTCCGGCGGCGTGGGCAACCTCGACCACCTGGCCGACGGCGTGCAGCAGGGCGGTGCCGATGCCGTGCTGGCCGCCAGCATCTTCCACTACGGCGAATACACCATTGCGCAGGCCAAGCAGCGCATGGCCGAGCGCGGCATTCCTGTGAGGCAATGAGCATGGACTGGCTAGATGCTGTGAAGTGGGACGCGCAAGGGCTGGTTCCCGTGATTGCGCAGGAGCAGGCCACCGGCGATGTGCTCATGTTCGCCTGGATGAACCGCGAGGCGCTGCAGAAGACCGCCGAGCTGGGCCGTGCCGTGTACTACAGCCGTTCGCGTGGCAAGCTGTGGTTCAAGGGCGAGGAGTCGGGGCACGTGCAGACCGTGCACGACATCCGCATGGATTGCGACAACGACGTCATCCTGCTCAAAGTCACCCAACTGGGGCACGAGCCCGGCATTGCCTGCCACACTGGGCGGCACAGCTGCTTTTTCCAGAGCCTGACAGGGGAGCAAGGCTGGAAATCGGTGGAGCCTGTGCTGAAAGACCCGGAATCGATTTATAAGTAGGCATGGACCCCACCTCCCCCCGTACACCTTCCCCCACGGCAGCTTCGGGCAACGACACGCTGGCCCATCTGGCTGCCGTGATCGAGAGCCGCAAGCCCGCTGCAGGCGGCGACCCCGAGAAAAGCTACGTGGCGCGCCTGTTGCACAAAGGCCCCGACAGCTTCCTCAAGAAAGTGGGCGAAGAGGCCACCGAAGTGGTGCTGGCCGCCAAGGACCTGCAGCACCTGGCCCCTGGGCCGGCCGACAGTCCTGCCCGCATCCAGGCCTCGCAGGCGCTGGTCGGCGAAGTCGCCGACCTCTGGTTCCACAGCATGATTGCGCTGGCGCATTTCGGGCTCAGCCCGGCCCAGGTGCTGGCCGAACTGGCGCGTCGGGAAGGCCTGAGCGGGCTGGAAGAAAAAGCGCTGCGCAAGTCCCGCCAGCGCGAAGCCGAGGAAACGCGAGACACATCTTCATCCGCTGCAGGAGCCCAGCCATGAACCCTGATTTCGATCCCCCCGGCGGTTCCTCGTTCGGAACCAGCCCGGGCGCCGGTACCGTGATCGATGTAGCCGGAAAGACACCGGAGCAGTTACAAAGCCTGCGCCAGCTCACCCTGGCCGTCTATATCCTGTACGGACTGTCCTGGCTCATCGGCATCAGCGCCATCGTGGGCATTGTCATCAACTACATCAAGCGCGAAGACGCCGCTGGCACCATCTACGAGAGCCACTTCACCTGGCAGATCCGAACCTTCTGGTGGAGCCTGGCCTGGTGCGTGGTGGGTGTGCTCACGCTGGTGCTCATGATCGGGTTTGTGGTGTTGTTCGTCACCGCTATCTGGTCCATCTACCGTCTGGTCAAAGGCTTCCTGTATTGGAACGACCGCCGGCCCATGCCCATCTGACGCCTTGCGCAAGCCCATGTCCCAAGCCACCTCCCACCCTGACCCTGACTGCATCTTCTGCAAAATCGTTGCCGGGAAAATCCCCAGCCGCAAGGTCTATGAGGACGACGAAATCCTGGCCTTCCACGACGTCAACCCCTGGGCCCCGGTGCATTTCCTCCTGGTGCCCAAACAGCACATTCCATCCATGGCCCACGTCGGCCCCGAGCACGAGGCCCTGTTGGGCCGCATGATGGCGCTGGCACCGCGCCTGGCCCTGGAGCAGGGTTGCAACCCCTATCCCCAAGGGGGTTTCCGCATCGTCACCAACACCGGCGCCGAAGGTGGCCAGGAAGTCCACCACCTGCATATTCACGTGATGGGTGGGCCGCGCCCCTGGCTTCGCGGTTGAGTGCGGCCTCCGCCGGGCAGGCTTCTTGCTCGGCTTTTCGGGCTGGTCTAGGGGTTCACCCGGGTAGTGTCGGCGTCTGCCGGCCCATATCTGGGAGAATGCCGGGTTTCCGGTCGGGCGAACCTCTTGGCCCGCGTAGAATCAGAAGCAATACAGGCGGAATTTTTCCGTACGCAGGAGTTCAAGCATGGGTACGTTTTCTATTTGGCACTGGCTGATCGTTCTCTTGATCGTGGTCATGGTGTTTGGCACCAAGAAGCTCAAGAACCTGGGCTCCGATCTGGGCGGCGCCGTCAAGGGCTTCAAGGACGGCATGAAAGAGGGCGGCAACACCGACTCCGACCACGCAGCCTCCGCACCGGCTGCCCAGGTGACCCAGGACACCAGCGCCGCCAAGAACACCATCGACGTCGAAGCCAAGACCAAAAGTTGACTGGCGCTGTAGCGCTGCCTTTGCGGCGGCTCGCTGAGCCGCTCCGCAAGCTGGAACGCAACCCATGATCGACTTAGGCATCTCCAAGATCGCCCTCATTGGCGTGGTCGCCCTGGTGGTGATCGGCCCGGAAAAGCTGCCCAAAGTGGCACGCACCGTGGGCGCGCTGCTGGGCAAGGCGCAGCGCTACGTCGCCGACGTGAAGGCCGAGGTCAATCGCTCCATGGAGCTCGAAGAGCTCAGGAAGATGAAGGAGTCCATGGAGGGCGCGGCGAGGGATGTGGAGGGCTCCCTGCAGACCACCACCGCCGACTTTGAAAAGTCCTGGTCGGAAGCCACAGCGGGTCTGGAGTCCAGCGGGTCATCCACCTTCGACCCCACCACCGATGCCTACTCCATCGGGTCCCCGGTCTACCCCGAGTACCGCCATCCGAAGAAGAACTTCCG
>JALOSG010000198.1 GCA_025458665.1 Serpentinimonas sp. | reverse complement strand
CGGCGAATTGCGCGCCTGCCGCACCAGCCAGACCGCGGCAGAGTGCCAGAGTTCGCCCGTCTGGAACGCTTCCGACTGGCTCCGGCCGGAGAACGCACCGGTCAATGGCATCACGCCGCTGAAGCCCGATGACACCGATGTGCAAAGAGGCCGCAAGATCATCACTTCGTGGCGCAACAGCGCGACCGGGGCTTTCGCCAAGTTACCTTTCCGGTACAACCGCCTGGAGAGCGCACAGAAGAATCTCATCAACGCCGACAATTCGGCCGAGTTTGGGCGTTGGGCGGTGGAATTCCTGCGCGGTGACCGCTCCAAGGAGGGACGCGAGTTGCGCCGGCGCGGCCCGCATGCGCTGGCATCCATCGTCAATTCCAACATCACCTACCTGGGGCGCAGCACCGAACGGTACTCCGGCCCCAACTTCCAGGGCAACCTGCTCAACCAGGACCACAAGACCTACCGCGACAGCACCAGCAACCGCGCACCCGTGGTGTACGTGGGGGCCAACGACGGGAAGCTGCATGCGTTCGATGCCACCAACGGCAAAGAGCTGTTTGCCTACGTACCGGGAAGCATGTTCTTCAACGACAAGCTCAATGCGCAGGTACAGCCTAATTTTTCCCACCAGTACATGCTGGACAGCACCCCCATGGTGGGAGATTTCCAGAACAGCAGCAACAGCAACCGATGGGGCACCCTGCTGGTGGGTGGGTTGGGCGGCGGCGGACGGGGCTTTTACGCGCTGAACATCACGGAACAGGACGGGTTTGCCGGCAAGAGCGAAAACCTGCTGGCCAGTGAGCTGCCCCTTTGGGAGTTCACATCGGGGCAGGACAGCGATTTGGGCTACACCTACAACGAACCGGCGCAGGACTCCGCATCCGGGCGCTTCCTGCAAATTGCCAAGGTGGCCAGCGCCTCAGTGGCCACGGGCAGCTGGGTGGTGGCGGTGGGCAATGGTTATGGTTCCACCAGCGGGAAGGCGGTTCTTTATTTGCTCAACGCAGCTACGGGCGTGGCGCGACCCGATCTGGACAAGCTGGTGGTACCCGCCATCACTACCAGCAACGGCGAACCGCCCCGCGCCAACGGACTGTCCACCCCCACCCCGGTAGACACCGACGGGGACGGACTGGTGGACACCATTTACGCCGGAGATTTGCTGGGCTACGTACACAAGTTTGCCTACACGCGCGAAGTGGGCACGGGCAGTAATGCCAAGTGGGTGCTGGGCACGCCAAAGCCACCGGGAATAGAAGTCAGCGACGGATCGGCCTGGCGGTACATAGGCGCCGTGTTCCGGGCTGTGGACAACGCTGGCAACCCGCAGCCCATCACCACCGCCATTGCGGTGGGCCCACGCTGCGGCGCGGCGGGCGGGCTGGCCTTGTCGGTAGGTACCGGCCAGCTGCTGGAGCGCACCGATGTCACCAGCACCAGCCCCCAGATGTTCTTCACCTTCTTCGATACCGGTGCAGTAACCCCCGGCAGCCCCAAAACCCCCTTGCTGGCAGGCCCAGATAACCTGGCCACCCTCACCACGGAACAGGGCCGCACCACGGTCAGTGGCCTGGACATACGGAACTGGGCAGCGCCCACGGGCACAACGGCGGCCGAGGGCTGGAAAATGCCCCTGCAGGCCGGTGAGCGGGTGCTGGGCAACGCCACCCTGCCGCCCGATACCGGTGCCGTGGTGTTCGGTGTGACCCAGCCGCGCGCCAACGCTTGCGGAGCAGACGGCGGCTATGTGGTGGCGGTGGATTTGTGCAGTGGCAGCACCACCACCCTGACCTTCGACGGGCAATTGGTAGGCGCCTTCAAGGTGGGAACATCGGGCGTGGTGAAGGTGGCGCCTGGCTACCGCATGCTGGACGGCAAGCTGTTTGCTGGTTCCAACCAGCCGCCGGACCCCGAGACCACCACACCCACCACCGGAACCCTGGCCGACAACCTGGCGCCGCCAGGCCGCTACAGCTGGCGCGAAGTGCTGGGGTTCTGACATGCACAACCACACCCTACCCGACTGCCGGCAACGCGGCGCGCGTACCTCCGCCCAAAACCACCGCCATGCTGCCGGCTTCACCCTGATTGAAATCCTCATCGTGCTGGCCATCATTGGCATCCTCGCGGCCATTGCGCTGCCCAGCTACAACGCCTATGTGTTGCGCAGCCACCGGGCGGAGGCGCGAACGGCCTTGCTCACCGTGGCACAGCGGCTGGAACAGAACTACACGCTGGCGGGCCGATACGACCGGGTTCAAGGGGGCGATGACGCCGACCTGATAGACGACGATTGGATTACCGGCACTGGCTTTGGCACAACGCCCGCTGGCGGAGTGGCACGTTACAACATCACGTTCGTGGGGGTACCTACCGCAACCACCTTCACCCTGCGGGCCACTCCCCAGGGCGCACAAGCCAACGACCGCTGTGGCACATTGCTGTTCGACCAGCAGCAACTGCGCGGCGCAGGCAATGGCGCCACCAACGTGAACAACCGCGCGGCACTCACCATCGAATGCTGGGGGCGCTGAGCGGCTGCATTTTTTGTTGCACACTTGGCGGTATGAACCCCGCCCTGACCGAGCTCGACGCCACCGCCCTGGCGGCATTGGGCCCATTGGCCGAGCAGGCGGTGGGCCTGTCCGACCCCAACCCCCGGGTGGGCTGCAGGATAGTGACCCAGGACGGGCGCCACTTTGACGGGTACACCCAGCGCGCAGGGGACGCGCATGCCGAAGTCATGGCACTGCGGGCGGCCCGGGAAGCCGGTGCACCGCTGCAGGGCGCCACGGTGTATGTGTCTCTGGAGCCCTGCAGCCACCATGGCCGTACCCCGCCCTGCTGCGACGCCCTGGTAGCCGCCGGTATTGCCCGCGCCGTGGTGGGCCTGCCCGACCCCAACCCGCTGGTGGGCGGGCGTGGGCTGGAACGCCTGCGTGCCGGTGGCGTGGTGGTGGATGTATTGCCCGCTGCGCACCCGGTGGCGCAAGCGGTGGCGGCACTGAACGTGGGTTTTCTGCACCGCATGCGCACCGGGCTGCCGTGGGTGCGCATGAAAGCAGCGGCATCGCTCGATGGGGTGACTGCGCTGCCCAACGGTCAGAGCCAGTGGATCACCGGTGCAGACGCCCGTGCCAACGGGCACGCCTGGCGCAAGCGTGCAGGTGCCGTTCTGACCGGCATAGGCACTGTGCTGTCCGACAACCCCCAGCTGGACGTGCGGCTGGTGCCCACCGAAGTGCAACCTCTGCGTGTGGTGGTGGACTCCCGGCTGGAGATACCACTGAGTGCCAAGGTGCTGCGGGCACCCGGAAAGGTTCTGGTCTACACCGCCGGCCCAGAGGCCAGCCGTAACACCCCCGAGAACACCGACCTGAAACGCGCTGCGTTGCGCGACCTGGGCATTGCGGTGGTGGATTTGCCCGGCCCTGGGCAAAAAGTAGACCTGCCCGCCCTGGTGCAAGACCTGGGCAGGCGGGAGGTGAACGAGCTGCACCTGGAGGCAGGAAGCAAGCTCAATGGATCTTTTTTGCGGGCGGGGCTGGTGGACGAGTTGCTGGTGTACCTGGCCCCCCTGCTGCTGGGCCAGGGCGCGCCCCTGGCTACCCTGGAAGCGCTGGACCAGCTCCCCAACCGTGCGGCGTGGCAGTTTCTGCCCCCGCAGGCGGTAGGCACCGACGTGCTCCTCAGGGCGGTGCGTGCAGACCGGGCAGCCCCTACGGCCTGACCGAACCCCGTCCCCCGACCGCCCTGCCGCCAGGGTGTTGGCATTTCCTGCGAAAATACGCCCATGTTCACCGGCATCATCACCGGGGTGGGGCGCATCGTCGCCGTCGCGCCCCTAGGAAGTTCTTTGCAGCATGGCAAACGCCTGACTGTGGCGGCGCCTGCGCACTACCTGGACGACGCCGGGCTGGGCGACAGCATCGCCATCAACGGCGCCTGCATGACGGTCACCACGCTCGATGCGGCGGCATCCACTTTCACCGTGGATGTATCGGCGGAGTCTCTGGACAAAACTGCTGGCCTGGACCACGAAGGCAGCGTGAACCTGGAAAAAGCACTGCGCGCCCATGACCGCCTGGGCGGGCACATTGTTTCGGGGCACGTGGACGGCATTGGCCACGTGACGTACTTTGCCCAGGTGGGAGAGAGCTGGGAGTTGCGCGTCATGGCGCCGCCCGCACTGGGCCGCTACCTGGCCTACAAGGGCTCCATCACCATCAACGGCGTGAGCCTCACCGTGAACCGCACCGCCGATGTGGCCCAGGGCTGCGAGGTGAGCATCAACCTGATTCCGCACACCGTGCAGAACACGGCGCTGGGGGCCCTGCAGGCCGGCTCCCGGGTGAACCTGGAAATCGACCTGATTGCCCGTTACGTGGAACGCATGCTGACTGCGGCGCCCACCCCCTCCTCACTGGCTGCACAACCATGAACGCACCCGACGAAGCATTGAAGGCCGCGGCCGCCGTAGCCATTTCCCCGGTGGAAGACATCGTGGCCGAGATGCGCGCCGGCCGCATGGTGATTCTGGTGGACGAGGAAGACCGCGAGAACGAGGGCGACCTGGTGCTGGCGGCCGAGCATGTCACGCCCGAGGCCATCAATTTCATGGCCCGTTTTGGCCGCGGGCTCATCTGCCTGACGCTCACGCGTGCGCACTGCGAACGCCTGAAACTGCCCCCCATGGTGCCGCGCAACGGCACCAAGATGGGCACCGCCTTCAC
>JALOSG010000197.1 GCA_025458665.1 Serpentinimonas sp. | reverse complement strand
CGATGAAGCTGCTGTTGAGACCACGGTTGCGGCGCGCGATTACCACGCCTTCGTAGGCCTGCATACGCTTGCGGGTACCTTCCACCACGTTCACGCTCACGATGACGGTGTCACCCGGCGCGAAGGGAGGAATTTCCTTGTTCAGGCGAGCAATTTCTTCCTGCTCGAGGGTCTGGATGAGGTTCATGATTTCCTTGGGGCACCGATCATGACTGCGCTACACAAAGGCCCGGCAGATACGCAGGGCGGCCAGTCAGAGGATCGAAAAGCCTTGGATTATAGCCCGGAAACGCTTGGCAAGGCAGCACTCAGTCCGGCAGCAGGTCGGGACGGTGGGCCTGCGTGAGCCGCAGGCGCTGCTCCGCGCGCCACTGGTCGATGCGCGCGTGGTGGCCACTGAGCAGCACCGGGGGCACGGGTACGGGGCCTTGCGGGCCTTGCCACACTTCGGGGCGGGTGTAGTGGGGACAATCCAGCATGCCCTGCAGCGTGGGGCTGAAGCTGTCCTGCTGGTGGCTGCCCGCATCGTTCAACACGTCCGGCTGCAGGCGTGCCACCGCATCGAGCAGGGCCATGGCAGGGATCTCGCCACCAGAAAGCACAAAGTCGCCCAGGCTGATCTGCTGGTCCACGCAGGCGTCAATGAAGCGCTGGTCCAGCCCTTCGTAACGGCCACACACCAGCACCGCGCCGGCGTTGGGCGCCTCGGCCGTGCCGGGAGCGGCGAACCGTGCCACCACCGCCTGCGTCAGGCGCTCTCCTACGGGCGAAAACAGGACGGTAGGCGCCATGGGCGAACCGGGTACTCCGCTGGCCTCACGATCGGCTTGCACGGCCTGCCAGCAGCGCAAAAGCGGATCAGCCAGCATGACCATGCCCGGACCGCCGCCAAACGGACGGTCGTCCACCCGGCGGTAGGGGCCTTCGGCATGGTCGCGCAGGGGCCAAAGACGCACTTCCACCTGCCCGGAGTCGAACGCCCGGCGGGTGATGCCCTGCTGCAGCACGGGGCCGAACAGGTCGGGGAACAGGGTGATGATGTCGAATCGCATGGGCTGAGCGGCGGCAGGCCCCGGGGACTCAGTAATCGGGTTGCCAGTCGGCGGTGATGGTGCCGGAGGCGCGGTCCACCGCGTCGATGTAGGCCGCCACAAACGGGATCATGCGCTCAATGGTGCGCTCGCCCTCCTGCTGCTCCAGGCAAAGCACCGCGTGCGGGCCCGTGGGCAGCAGTTCGCGCACGGTGCCGAGTTCCACGCCTTCGCGGTTCACCACGCGCAGCCCCAGCAGGTCGACCCAGTAGTACTCGTCGGGGTGGCTGGGCGCAGGAAACAGGGCGCGCGACACGAAAATGCGCGCGCTTTTCAGAGATTCGGCGGCTGTGCGGTCATCTACCGCTTCGAACTTGGCCACCAGCCCATCGGAGTGGGATTTGACTTCGGTGACCAGCGCGGACACGGTGCCCTCAAAGGCAGAGAAGCCGCGTGCGTAACGGCCTTCCGGAACAGCCAGTACCCAGTCGCGGGAGCGCAGGAGCACATCCGCGCTTTCGCTGAACGCGTGCAAACGCACCCAGCCTTTGATGCCCCACGCTTCCTGCACCCGGCCCACCTCGACGGCGTCTTCGGGTAGGGTGCAGGGCTCCATGCCGTTCATGACGAATGCCTGGCGGCCATCAGGCCTCGTGCGGCATGGAAATGAAGCTGGGCTGAAGCAGCGCTCAGGCGGCGCTGGGAGCGGCCGCCGCAGCCTGCTTGACCAGACGCTGGACGGTGTCGGACGGGGTGGCACCCACGCCCAGCCAGTAAGTCAGGCGGTCCTGGGCAATGCGCAGCGGCTCTTCGCCACCGCGTGCCAGCGGGTTGTAGAAACCAATGCGCTCGATGAAACGGCCGTCACGACGGCTGCGCTTGTCGGCGACAACGATGCTGTAGAACGGACGGGCTTTTGCGCCGCCGCGGGAGAGTCGGATCACGACCATGATTTATCCTTCGGGTGGACTTGACCGCAACGCCTGAGACACACGCCTGACCACCCGGTCAGCGAAACGTTGCAAAGCCCACGATTATATAACCCTACTCCCTTTTTCACCATGATCCTCATCCGCGCCAGCGAAACCGGCGATGTGCCAGCCATTGCCCGCATCTACGCACACCATGTGCTCCATGGCACCGGCACCTTCGAGACCGAACCCCCTTCGGAAGCCGACATGGCGCAGCGGCGTGCCGATGTGCTGGCCAAAGGCCTGCCCTGGCTGGTGGTGGAGGTGGACGGCGTGGTGGCGGGCTTTGCCTACGGCAACTGGTTCAAGCCGCGCGCCGCCTACCGTTTTTCTGTGGAGGATTCGGTGTACCTGGCGCCCGAGCACGCCGGCAAGGGACTGGGCCGCGCGCTGCTGGCCGAACTGATGCTGCGTTGCGAACGCGCCGGCGTGCGCCACCTCATGGCGGTGATTGGAGACTCCGAGAACGCGGGCTCCGTAGGCCTGCACCGCGCCATGGGTTTCGAGTTGGTGGGTACCGTACGCGCCTGCGGCTGGAAATTCGGGCGCTGGCTGGACATTGTCATCATGCAGCGTGCGCTGGGTGCAGGGAGCAGCAGTCCGCCAGCCTGAGCGGTCTGATGGGCCTCCCCCAAGGCGGGATGCGTTGCGCATGGCGCATCTTCTGAAAAGCAAGATCCTGTGGAACTTTGCGTCCCGCGCATGCACTACATGACACCATGAAAAACAAGACTACGGCCACGTGGCTGACGTTCCTGGGCGGCCCTCTGGGCCTGCACCGCTTTTATCTTTACGGGTTTGGCGATGTGATCGCCTGGTTGCACCCCCTGCCCACGGCGCTGGGCCTCTGGGGTGTGGATCGCATGCTGACCTACGGACAAGACGACAAACTATCCTGGCTCCTTTTGCCCATATTGGGCCTGTTCATGGCCTACACCTGCCTGCAGGCCATCATGTACGCGCTGACCGACCAGGAAAAGTGGAATGCACGCCACAACCCCGCACTACCGCCCGATGCCGCTCCTGGCGCCACCAACTGGCTCACCATCGGGGCGCTGGTGTTCGCGCTCATGTGGGGAACCATCGCCTTCATGTCGGGCATGGTGTATGGGTTTCAGCGCTACTTCGAATACCAGATCGAGGAAGGTCTGAAGATCAGCCAGTGACGCGGGTGTTGGCGCGCGCTGTCAGGCCAGCAGCAGCATCACCAGCGTGAGCGTTCCCAGGCCGGCCACGGTGGAGACTCCCATGGCCGCCGTGGTAGCTTCTTCCACCACGTGGTAGCGCTGGGCAAACAGGAACACGTTGGCGCCTATGGGCAAGGCAGCGGCCACCACCATGACGGTGAATGCCAGCCCCGTGATGCCGAAAGCCCAGGCGCTGGCCGCCACCAGCGCGGGCAGCATCAGGTTTTTGGACAAGGTGATCCACAGCGCTATGGGCAGGTGACCCAGCATGGGCGTGCGCGCCAGGCTCACGCCCACCAGCACCAGCGCCAGCGGGCCGAACGCGCTGCCCAGCAGGAACAGCGGCTTGTCCACCACGTCGGGCAGCACCCAGCCGGTTTGTGCAAATGCCAGCCCGCACACGATGGGGAGCGGGATGGGGTGGATGAGCGCGCCCTTGAGCGCCGACCACGCGGTGGCCAGCACATGCGGCGCCACCCCGCCCTGCTGCCGCAACTGGCGCGCCTGGGCCAGTTCCAGCACCACATAGCCGGCAGTGAGCAGCGTGAGCGCGTGCACCGAAACCAGCGTGAGCAGTGTGACGAGGCCCTGCTGGCCATAGGCCAGACCCACCAGCGTGATGCCGATCATGACCATGTTGGAGAACACACCGGCCAGCCCCAGCACCACGCTTTCGCTGTTGAAGCCACGCCAGGCGATGGAGGCCGCCAGCAGGGCACCGGCCGCCACGAAATAAGCCAGTACGGGCCGCCAGTCCAGCGTCTCCAGCCGGACCGAACTCATGGTGCGGAACAGCAGCGCGGGAATGAGCAGCAGGAAAACCAGGTTGGAGAGATCGCGGACCGCCTCGCCGCGTATCCACTGGCGGCGCCCGGCGACCACCCCCACTGCAATCAGCAGAAAAACAGGGGCCAGGGAAACGAATACGGGGTGCTGCGCAAAACTCACCGGCCGAGTGTAGCGAGGTGCCCCGCCCTGCGCTCAGTCCTTCACCAGTTCGCTGAACACCTTGCGCAGCTTGGCCACCTTGGGTCCGGCCACCGCCACGCAATAGCCCTGGGTGGGGTGGTTCTCGAAGAAATCCTGGTGGTAGTCCTCGGCGGCGGAGTAATTATCCAGCGCCGCCACCTCGGTCACGACAGGCGCACCGAACAGGCGCTGCTCGGTGAGTTGCGCGATGAACGCCTGCGCGGCAGCCTGCTGTTCGGGCGTGGTGAAGTAGATGCCGCTGCGGTACTGCGTACCCACATCATGCCCCTGGCGGTTCAGGGTGGTGGGGTCGTGCGTGGCAAAGAAGATGGAAAAAATCTGGCTCAGGCTGATGGCTGTGGGGTCGAACACCAGCTTGACCACCTCGGCATGGCCCGTGTTGCCGCTGCAGACCTGCTCGTAAGTAGGCTGCAGCACGTGCCCGTTGCAGTAACCCGACTCCACATCGAGGATGCCGCGCACCCGCACGAACACGGCCTCGGTGCACCAGAAGCAGCCGCCGCCCAGCACGATGGTTTCGGTCGGGCTACCGGCGGCGGGGGTGGAAGGGTGGGCGGTCATGGGGGCT
>JALOSG010000196.1 GCA_025458665.1 Serpentinimonas sp. | reverse complement strand
GAGCGTTTCCTGCAGGATGTCGCACTGGCGCTTCACCGCGGCGAAGTCGCCCAGGCACAGCGCATCGAGCCCGCGCAGACGCTGGCGCAGCGACTGGGGCAGCACTTCCGGCCACGCATGCCCGTGCTCTGGCCCGAGCACGGTCTGCACGAACAGGGCCTCGCGGAAGCGCACCTTGAAGGTGAAGCGCCGCAGGGCGGCCGCGTCCATGCGGTCCAGCAGGTTGGTGGTGCAGATGAAGATGCCGCGGAAGCGCTCCATGCCCTGCAGCATCTCGTTGACCTCGCTCACCTCGTGGTGGCGCTGGGCGCCGCGCCGGTCCAGCAAAAAGCTGTCGGCTTCGTCCAGCAGCAGCACGGCCTTTTCGGCTTCGGCTTCGGCAAACATGGCGGCCATCTGCTGTTCGGTCTCGCCCACGAACTTGCTCATCAGGTCGCTGGCCTGCCGCACCATGAGCGGGCGCTGCAACGCGTGCGCCATGTGCTCGGCCAGCGCGGTTTTGCCGCTGCCTGGCGGGCCGTGGAAGCACAGCGTGCCGTGGCCGCGCGCGCGCAAGGCCGCCAGCGTGCGCGGCAGGTCGTAGCGGGCGTCCAGATTCAGCCAGTGCAGGCCGTAGTCCATGGGGTTGTGGCGGCTGGCCGTATCGTTGCGGCGGCCCAGGGCGTGGTCGGCCTGGCGCAGCTGGCGCTCGATCAGGGCGTCCATGGCGGTGCCAGGCTCTTGGGCACCGGGCACGCTGGCACCTTCTGGGGTACCCACCAGCCTGGCAAAGCGCACCGCCGTGCGTATCTGCGCCGGTGTCAGGCCGGGGCGTTCGGTCAGGCGGGATACCAACCCGTCGGACACGGCTTCGCCCTCCAGCGTGCGGCGCACCAGCCGTTCGCGGGCGCCCGGCGGCGGGCTTTTCAGCTCCATGTGGTAGGCAAAGCGGCGCCGGAAAGCCGGGTCTATCTGCTCGATGCGGTTGGTCACCCAGAGCGTGGGCACCGGGTTGGTCTCCAGCATCTGGTTCACCCAGGCCTTGCCGCTCACACTGCTGCTGGCCGGGCCCGACAAGTCGGCCCGCGCCATGCGTTGCGACAGGTCGGAGGACAGCGGCGGGAACACGTCTTCCACCTCATCGAACAGCAGCACCGACTGCGCGGTGCCTTTCAGGAACACCTGCGCAATCTGCAGCGAACGGTAGCGGTCGCGGCCGCTCAGGCTGTGGCCGTCGCGGTCGGCGTATTCCACCTCGAACAACTCCAGCCCCACGGTCTGCGCGGCCACGCGGGCTAGTTCGGTTTTCCCCGTTCCGGGCGGGCCGTAAATGAGCACGTTCACGCCGGGCTCCTGGCGGGCCACGGCTTCGCGCAGCAGCGTGCACAGGACTTGCAGGTCTTCGCGGGCGAAGTCGAAATCGGCCACACCCAGGGCCGACCGCGCCGCTGGCCGGGTGAACACGGCCATGAGTTCGTTGCGGTCGCGGTACTCGCGCATGAGCACGGGCGGAATGCGCTCGCTCACCTTCATGAGGTCGGCCAGATCGGTGATGTTGTGTTCCGACAGCAGGTTGTCCAGCAGCCCGATGCGCTCCAGCCGGGAGCCGGCGCGCAGCGCCTCGCCCAGCTCGGCTGGGTCCACGCCGGCCACTTCGGCCATGGCGGCAAAGGCCTCGGGGGCGTTGTTCACCTTGAACTCCACCAGGATGGAGCGCAGCTCACGCTGGTAGCGCGCCAGCGTGCCGTACAGCAGCAGCGCACGTTCGGCGCGGTTCAGGTGCAGCAGGCCCGCCAGCTCATCGAGGTTTTTCTCCAGTCGCGTGTGGCGCCGCTCCAGCCCGCGGCTGAGCCATTCGCCGGTGGCGGCCAGCACGGCCAGCACGTCTTTGGGGCACTCCTTGGCGTATTCGTCCAGATGGAAAAACAGCGTGCCTTCCTCGTACGGGCCTTGCCACACGCCAAAGCGGTCCATGAAGGCGTTGGCCGACAGCCGCGCCTGCCCGGCCCACAGGCTGTTGTCGCGGCAGCGCAATTCCAGGAATGCGCGCAGGCGCTGCAGCACGGTGAGCGGCCAGACCAGATGCCGCCCGGTGAGTGCCAGCAGGCTGTTGAGGTCGCGGCGCACATTGAAGCGCGGGCCCTGGCGCGCCGCCAGCGCCAGCACGAAGTGCGAACACATGAGGTCGAGCACGGGCGCGTCCTGCACGCCACGCGGCACCAGCAACTGGCCCATGCTGGCGGTGGTGCGGGTGGTCAAGGCGGGCTTGGCCGCGGTGCTGCGGCTGCGGGCATCGGCGCGTTCGGGCACGGCCAGGGCCGTCCTGTCGCGGACCAGCCGTTCCTGTCCCTTGAGGGAAGTGGCGCGCTTGACCATGCCGTGGGGCCTCCTGCGCGGAACCATAACCCAGCTTGGTGCCAGTGGGAAGAGGGGGTAGCAATGTGGGTGCAGGATGTTCCTTGCCGGGAGGGGTTGGCGCCACAATAGGCCACCATGAATCCTGCCACTGCCACTGTCACTGCCACTCCTGCCGAAGTGCCGCCGCTCACGCTGGCCGACATAGAACGCGCCGCCGAGACCCTGCGCGGCCAGGTGCTGGACACGCCCTGCGTGGCCTCGCGCACGCTGTCGCAAATCACCGGCGCCGAGGTGTACCTGAAGTTCGAGAACCTGCAGTACACCGCGTCCTTCAAGGAGCGCGGCGCCTGCAACAAGCTCAGCCAGCTCACCGAGGCCGAGCGCCGCCGGGGCGTGGTGGCCATGTCGGCGGGCAACCACGCGCAAGGGGTGGCCTACCACGCACAGCGGCTGGGCCTGCGCGCCGTCATCGTCATGCCGCGTTTCACACCCGGCGTGAAGGTGGACCGCACGCGCGGCTTTGGCGCCGAGGTGGTGCTGCACGGCGACACGCTCGATGAAGCCCGGGCCGAAGCGCGCCGCCTGGCCGAACAGGAAGGCCTGGTGTTCGTGCACCCCTACGACGACCCGGCCATTGTGGCGGGCCAGGGCACCGTGGGGCTGGAGATGCTGCGCGCGCAGCCCGACCTGGAGGTGCTGGTGGTGGCCACCGGCGGGGGCGGTCTCATCAGCGGGGTGACGCTGGCGGCGCAGTCGCTCAAGCCTGGCATTGAGGTGGTGGGCGTGCAGACGCGGCGCTTTCCCGCCATGGTGAACGCGCTCACCGGCAGCCACCACACACAGGCGCTCAACACCATCGCCGAAGGCATTGCGGTGGGTACGCCGGGGCAGTTGCCCATGGCCATCCTGCGCGAACGCCTGCACCCGCAAGACTGGCTGCTGGTGGACGAGGGCGATATCGAGCAGGCCATTGTGATGCTGCTGGAGATTGAGAAAACGCTGGTGGAAGGCGCGGGCGCGGCCGGACTGGCGGCGCTGCTGTGCCACCCGGAGCGCTTCCGGGGCCGCAAGGTGGGCCTGATTCTGTGCGGCGGCAACATCGACCCGCTGCTGCTGGCCTCCATCATCGAACGCGGCATGGTGCGCGCGGGCCGGCTGGTGCGCATCAAGGTGAGTGCGCGCGATGTACCGGGCAACCTGGCGCAGATTGCCCGGCTGGTGGCCGATGCCGGCGCCAACGTGAACGAGGTGCACCACCAGCGCGCCTTCACCCTGCTGGCCGCGCAGAACGTGGAGATTGAACTGGAACTGCAAACCCGTGGCCGCGAGCATGTGCAGGACGTGGTGCGCCAGCTGCAGGCGGCCGGGTTCGATGCCGTGGTGATGTGAAATGATGTGGAATGATGTGACAGGACAGCCATGAACACCACCGCTCCTTCTTCTGTTCCTGGCGCCGGTGCCCCGCTCACCGTGGCCACCCTGCAGGCCGCCCTGGCCGAGTACTTCGCTCCCTGGGTGCAGGCGCTGGGGCTGGAGGTGGTGGCCTTCGAGCGTGGCCAGGTCACGCTGCGCCTGCCGCAGAACGAAGGCCTGTCCCGCGTGGGCGGCATGCTGTGCGGCCAGGCCATGATGGCCGCGGCCGACACCGCCATGGTGCTGGCCGTGATGACCGAGCTGGGCGGCTTCCGCCCCATGACCACGGTGCAGCAGAGCACCAGTTTCCTGCGCCCGCTGTCCGGGCAACCCGCGCTGGTGGTGGCGCGCGTGGTGCGCGCCGGCAAGACGCTGGCGTTTGGCGAGATCGATATGGCTGGGGAGCACGACGGCAAAAGCGCCTGCCGCGCCAGCACCACCTACGCGCTGCTATAGGTAAAATACCTGCTCTGGCATTCCACTTCCACCGAGCCTTACCCAAGAGAGCGATATGTCCCAAGCCCCCCACAACCAGACCGGCCTGAACGAAGATGATCCGGCCGAAGCCGTGGTGAAGTACATCCCGTGGGTGCTGCCAGTAGCCGGCGGCGTGCTGATGTTCTTGCTGGCTTTCATCGCCGTTGTCATTGCCTGAACCACGGCGGCGGGGCCGCTTGCCGCTTCAGCCCAGCCGCGTTGGCATCACGTGCAGCGCCCCGGGCAGCAATTGCAGCGGCACATCGCTCTTCCCCGCCTGCGCCGCTTCCAGTGCCGCGCGTTGCACCGCCGTCACATACACCTGAAGCACCTCGCCGGGTAGCGCCACCGGCTCCAGCTGACACAGGCTGATTTCGCCCAGCGGCAGTATTTCCAGCACCCGGCAGGCCAGCGTGTTGGGTCCCGCTTGCGCCGGCATGAGCTCCAGCCCTTCGCCGGCCACCACCCAGCTCACGGGGGTGCCCGATCTGATTTTTCCTTTGTCCCGCACCCGCAGCCGCAGAGCGTCTGCACCGCTGCCGCGCCGGCTGCGCCAAACCAGCGTGGCCCAGCGGCTGCCTTGCGGGTCCGGGGTGCCTCGCCTTCGTCGGTCTCGAACGTGGCCTCGAAGCGGTTCTGTATGCCTACCAGGTCCGCCACGCGCGCATTGCGGGGCGAACGGTGCAGCGCCGCGGGGCTGCCCTGTTGCAGCATCTGGCCCTGGTCCATGACCACCATCTGGTCGCACAGCCGGCGGGCCTCGCTCAGGTCGTGCGTCACCAGCACAATGGGTATGCGCAGTTCGCGGCGCAGCTCGCCCAGCAACTGGTAGAGCTTCAGCCGGCTCAGCTGGTCCACCGCCGAAAAAGGCTCGTCGAGCAGGAGCAGTTGCGGCTGCCGCGCCAGCGCGCGCGCCACCGCCACCCGCTGTTGTTGCCCGCCCGAGAGTTCGGCCGGCCGCCGGCGCTGTTGTTCGGGCTTCAGGTGCACGTGCTCCAGCCAGTGCCGTGCCTGGCGCAGCCGTTCGGGGCGCGGCAGGTGCAGCAGGGCCAGCGCCACGTTGTCCTCGGCGCTCAGGTGCGGCATGAGCGCGTAGTGCTGGAACACCAGCCCCACCTGGCGTTGCTGTGGTGGCACGAAGAGGCTCTGCGCGGTGTCGCACCACACGCTTGTGCCTACTTCTATGCGCCCCTCGGTGGGGCGCATGAGGCCGGCCAGGCAGCGCAGCAGGCTGGTCTTGCCCGCGCCCGACGGGCCCACCAGCGCCAGCATTTCTTCGGGTTCGCAGCGCAGCGTGCCTTGCAGGGGCATGGGCAGGCTCTGGCTCAGCGTGGCCAGCAGGCCGCGCGGGGTGGGTGCAGCCGGGTGCGCGCTCATCGGCGTTGCGTGGTGCGGGCCGAAGCCAGGAAGGAGAAGGCCACCGCCAGCAAGGACACCACCAGCAGGAACAAGGACATCTGGTCGGCGGCGGCCAGGTTGAAACCCTGTACCTCGTCGTAAATGGCAATGGCAATAGTGCGCGTCTCGCCGGGAATGCTGCCGCCCACCATGAGCACCACGCCGAACTCGCCCAGCGTGTGCACGAAGGTGAGCACCATGGCCGAGAGGATGCCCGGCCACGCCAGCGGCAACTCCACCCGCCACAGCGTCTGCCAGAAGCCCAGGCCGCTCACGGCAGCGGCCTCCCCCAATGAGCGGGGAATGGCCTCGAAGGCGCGCTGTACCGGCTGCACCATGAAGGGAATGTTGAACACCACCGAAGCCACCAGCAGCCCCGCAAAGTTGAACGTGAGGCTGAGCCCGAACTGTGCCTGCAGCCATTGGCCCACCGGCGAAGCCCCGCCCAGTGACACCAGCAGGTAGTAGCCCAGCACGGTGGGCGGCAGGACCAGAGGCAGCACCACCAGCGCCTCAATCCACGCTTTGCCGGCAAAGCGGGTGTTGGCCAGCCAGCGGCCCAGCACCAGGCCCACCGGCAACAGCACCAGCAGCGTAGCCGCAGCCAGTTCCAGGGACAGTATCAGTGCGGTCCAGTCCATCCGTGTGACCAGTTACCGGGCCGGTGCGGAATAGCCATGGCGCGCCAACACCGCTTCGGCTTGCGGCGTGGTCAGGAAACGCTCGAAGGCCACGGCTGCCGGTGGTGCACCCGGCAGCAGCACCATGCGCTGGGTCAGGGGCTGGTGCCATTCTGCCGGCAGCAGCGCATGCCGTGCCCGCGCTGCCAGTTCCGGCGCCAGTGCCAGCGCGTAGGCCACCAGGCCCCCCTGCGCCGAACCCGATGTGGCGAACTGCGCCGCCTGCGCCACGTTCTCGCCAAACACCAGCCGGCTTTGTATGTCTTCCCACAGGCCAGCGTGCTGCAGCGCCTCGCGGGCCCGCATGCCGTACGGCGCATGGCTGGGGTTGGCTATGGCAAAGCGGCGCAATCGGCCGTCCTGCAGCGCCCCCCGCAAGTCCTGCAAAGTGGGGTCAGGCTGCAGCGGTGAACCGTTGGGTACCAGCAGGGCCAGCCTGCCCTGGGCGTAGTTGCGGCCACGGTCCTGGTTCAGCGTGCGCCCGGCCTGGGCCAGTTGCTCCACCAGCGCCTCATCGGCCGACAGGAAAAGGTGGAACGGTGCGCCCTGCAGCACCTGGCTGTACAGGTTGCCCGATGCACCGAACACCAGCCGCACCGGCTGGCCCGTGTCGCGCAGAAAGTCCCGGGCCAACTCCTCCAGCGCGAATTTCAGGGAAGCCGCCGCGGCCACCGTGGCCACGGTATGGGAATTCTGTGCCCGGGCCCCTTGCGCCCCCAGGCCCGCCCAGGCCAGACCCAGCGCAGCCAGCATGGCGTGGCGGCGGCTGGTGGCTGGCGCCGTGCGTGGGCGTGTGTGCTTGGGCAGCATGCAGGTACAGAAGGTAGGTGTCTGGAAGGTAGGGCAAGGATAGCGCGGGTTTCCGCGGTGTTACCCGGCGGGCGGGCGCAGCCACTTCAGGTGAATTCCTACTTTTATGTAACCAAACTGTTGCATCTGACAGCCCGTCGAATCATTCTGATTACACTTGCCCGTCTCTGCGGCGCTTGTCCCCTCCAAGCTGTCGCCTTCCAACAACAACGACTCCGAATGTTCGACCACTCTCCGCTGATGGGATACGTCCAACAGGATCTGTTGGGCGGCGACGCCGTCTTTCCCACCAGCTTCCAGCTCAGCCTGGCCATCAAGGAAGCGCTCAACCGTGTGCACGTGGCCGAAGTGGCCCGCCTGCTGGAGGCCGAGCCGCTGGTGGCCGCCAAGCTGGTGCACATGGCCAACTGCTACACCTTCAACCCCCTGGGGCGCACGGTGTACGGCGTGGAGCAGGCGGTCAAGCGGGTCGGGTTCAATGTGGCCCGCTCGGTGGCCATTGCCATTGCGGTGGACCAGATCAAGCTCATGCCCAGCATGGCTCCCTATGCCGATCTGGCGCATGCCTCCTGGCGCCGTAGCGTGCATGTGGCGGCGCTGTTGCGCGAACTGGCGCGGCTGGAGGCCACCGTGCCACCCGACGAAGCCATGCTGTGCGGGCTGGTGTCCGAGCTGGGGGTGTTCTACCTGCTGCTGCGCGCAGCCAGCGTGCCGGCCTATGCCCACGACCGCGAACGCCTCCACGACCTGCTGCGCCAGCACAGCCCCGCGGTGTGCTCGCCGCTGCTGGCTTCCCTGGGTGTTCCACAAGATATTGTGGTGGCGCTGGACACAGAACCAGCCGCCGGGGACAGCATGGCATGGCAACTGCAAAGGCTGCTGGCCGAGTCACGGCGCCTGCAGGCCCTGCCCGATCCCGCACCCGTTAACGAACCGCGTGCCGAATGGCTCGGCGACATCCGCCTTGAGGTCGATGAACTGCGCCGCGCACTTTGACCGACATGATTGTTTCCAACAACGCTTCCCGCTCCCTGTTGCAACGCCGCGACAGCGTGAGCCATTCGCTGCAGACGCTGCTCGACGGCAGCGCTGTGCTGGGCCTGGCCTACTACCTGATTGACCGGCAACTGGGCTTCATATCGGCCGAATACACCATCTTTGTGCTGCTGCTCATAGGCGGCATGGCGGTGCTGTACGACCACTACGGCCTCTACCGCAGCAACGCCAACTTCACCCGCAAGGCCCTCACGCTGTTCAAGGCGTGGTCTCTGGTGTTCCTCATTCTGCTGTTCGTGGGGTTTGTCACCAAGCAGAGCGAAACCTTCTCGCGCCTGCTGGTGGGGCAGCTGTATGTGGGCGGTTTTGCGCTCCAGCTGGGCCTGCACCTGCTGCTGCGCTTTGTGCAGGTGGGCTTGCTCAAGCGCGCCAGCGTAGACCGCGTCATCGTGGTGGGGGAAGGCCGGCTGGCCTACTACCTGAGCCAGAAAATCAGCAACAACCCCTGGCTGGGCCAGGAGGTGGTGGGCCACGTGGGCCTGCCAGGGGATTCGCCCGATGAAACCCGTGTCTCCAGCCTGGACCCGGTGAGCCAGAGCACCCTGGGCACGCTGTCCGATCTGCCCCGGCTCATCGACATCCACCACGTGCACACGGTGTACTTCGCCATCCCGCTGGACGCCTCCGAGGTGCTGGAAGACCTCTACTTCAACCTGCTGGACAAGCACGTGGCCGTGCACTGGGTGCCCGACATCTTTTCCCTGCGGCTGGTGAACCACAGCGTGCGCGAAATTGCTGGCCTGCCCGTGCTCACCCTGTCGGAAACGCCGCTCACCGGCACCCGCCTGCTGCTCAAGTCGATGGAAGACCTGGTGCTGTCGGTGCTCATTCTGCTGGCCATTGCGCCCATACTGGCCATGATTGCGGTGGCCATCAAGCTCGACAGCCCGGGCCCCGTGTTCTTCCGCCAGCCGCGCAACGGCTGGAGCGGCAAGACCTTCCGTATATGGAAGTTCCGCAGCATGTATGTGCACCCGGTAGAAAGCGGCGTGGTGCAGCAGGCCCAGAAGAACGACCCCCGCGTCACCCGGGTGGGGCGCTTCCTGCGCCGCACCAGCCTGGACGAACTGCCCCAGATCTTCAACGTCCTGAGCGGGGAAATGTCTCTGGTGGGCCCCCGGCCCCACGCGGTGCAGCACGATGTGGAGTACTCCCAGCGCATTACCGAATACTTCGCCCGCCTCAACATCAAGCCCGGCATCACCGGGCTGGCCCAGGTGCGCGGCTACCGGGGCGAAACCCGCACCGTGGAGCAAATGGCCCAAAGGGTGGAGTCCGACATCGAATACATCAACAATTGGTCCCTTTGGCTAGATCTGACCATTTTGTTGCGTACTTTTGGGGCATTCACGGGCAAAAACGCCTACTGAGCCGGC
>JALOSG010000026.1 GCA_025458665.1 Serpentinimonas sp. | reverse complement strand
CGGAGCCAGATCCAGAGCGGGACCGAGAGCGAGACCGAGAGCGAGAACTTCGTGCTGATACTTTGGTGCGAGCCCCGGCGGAGGAGGTATCCCCAGCGCGCGCGGCTGGCACGGGAGCCCAAGCAGGGCCCGATGCCTCACCGTGGGAAGCGGATCAAGGGTACCCTGCCGAGTCGCTGTCTTTTGTCAGGCAGGCCGAGCGCCGGGCCTTTTGGCGCCGTCCTGCCGTGCAGGCTGCCCAGGGTGTACTGGCGCTGGCTTTGCTGGCGAGCCTGGCCCTGTATTGGGTGGTGGTGGAGCGCGACCGGCTAGCCGCCTGGCAGCCGACGTGGCAGCCTGCGCTGCAGGCCCTGTGTCGCCCATTGGGCTGTGGGTTGGCGCCGCTGCGTGAGATCGAGTCGGTACTCATCGACAGCACAGCGTTGCGCCGCCGCGGTGAGGGGCGCTACGTGTTCGACGTCACGCTACGCAACACCGGTCGATGGCCGGTGGCCGTACCCGCGCTGGAGCTCACACTCACCGACATTGCCGATCAGGTGCTGGTTCGGCGCGTGTTCGATGCCAGTGACTGGGTGGGCGACAGCATGGTTCTGGCCCCTGGTGCCGATTTGCCGGTTCGCCTGGAGCTCAGTCTGGAAGCACCCGAAGCCCGTACCATGACGGGCTACCGCGCGCTGCTGTTCTATCCGTGATCCGGTTCTTGTTTGTTTCTTCACCCACCTGCCATGTCCATACTCATTTGCGGTTCGCTTGCTTTCGACACCATCATGGATTTCGAGGGCCGTTTTGCGGAGCAGATCCTGCCCGATCAACTTCACATCCTCAACGTATCGTTTCTGGTGCCGGGCTTGCGCCGCGAATACGGCGGCTGCGCGGGCAACATCGCCTATGGCTTGCGGCAGCTGGGCGCCCAGGCACGCCCGGTGGCTACGCTGGGCAGCGATGGGGCGGACTATGTGGAGCGTCTCAAGCGCCTGGGCGTGGATGTGCGGCACGTGTCGATGGTGGAGGACCACTACACCGCGCAGGCCATGATCATGACCGACAAGGACAACAACCAGATCACGGCCTTCCACCCCGGCGCCATGTCGCAGGCACACCGCAATCCGCTGGTGGATACAGGCGATGCACGGCTGGGCATCATCTCCCCCGACGGGCGCGACGCTATGCTGGAACATGCCGAGCAATTCCACGCCGCGGGGATTCCTTTTGTGTTCGATCCGGGGCAGGGCTTGCCCATGTTTGGCGGCGATGAGTTGCTGCGTTTTGTGGAACTGGCCGACTGGGCCGCCCTGAACGACTACGAGGCCCGCATGTTGAGCGACCGCACCGGGCTGGACTACGCCGCGCTGTCGCACCGCCTGCGTGGGCTGGTGATCACCCTGGCCGACCAGGGCTGCGAGATCTGGCAAGACGGGCAGCGCACCCATGTGCCGGGCGTCCGTGCCACCGAAGTGGTGGACCCTACCGGCTGCGGCGATGCCTTCCGCGCGGCGCTGCTGTATGGTCTGGACCATGCCTGGCCGCTGGAGCGCTGCGTGGCGCTGGGCAACCGGCTGGGTGCGGCCAAGATAGCCAGCCGCGGCGGGCAGAATTACCACTGGAGCGAAGCCCTCTGAGCCCAGTGGGTGCACGAACAAAAACGGCCTCCACCGTGAAGGTGAGAGGCCGTGGACGCTCAGACCCGATGCGGTATCAGGGCTTTTTCGCGGTGGGGAAAGGCCAGGCTGCCTGAGGGTTCAGCTTGGTCTGTGCTGCTGGAGCCGGGGCGGCCGCAGCAGGGGCAGGGGCAGCAGGGGCAGGGGCCTTTTTCGCGGCCGGCTTCTTGGCTGCGGGTTTCTTGGCTGCGGGCTTTTTGGCTGCGGGCTTTTTGGCTGCAGCGGCTTTCTTCGCCGGAGCGGCTTTCTTGGCCGGTGCCGCTTTCTTCGCAGGCGCCGCCTTCTTGGCCGGAGCGGCCTTCTTCGCTGGAGCGGCTTTCTTGGCCGGTGCCGCTTTCTTCGCAGGCGCTGCCTTCTTGGCCGGAGCGGCCTTCTTCGCAGGAGCGGCTTTCTTCGCAGGCGCCGCCTTCTTGGCCGGAGCTGCTTTCTTAGCCGGAGCGGCCTTCTTCGCCGGCGCCGCTTTCTTCGCAGGTGCCGCTTTCTTGGCCGGAGCGGCCTTCTTCGCGGGAGCCGCTTTCTTCGCAGGGGCGGCCTTCTTGGCCGGTGCGGCCTTTTTTGCAGTTGCCATATTGTTCTCCTTGATCAAGTTGCAAAGAGCGCTTGATACCGGGTGATTCCGGTCAAGCGATTCAGCCCCCTGGCCTCATGCGGATGCATCGCGCCATCAAAGCCAAGGGGTTGAATGGGGGCGACCGACCCGCCTTCCCGGCGTTGGAGCGGGAGGTTGGTGGGTCGGACTGTGTGGGGCCGCATGTGTGCGTTGAAAGCGGTGCCTGTATCGGTGGGGGTTGGCAGCGGGTGGCTTTGTCCTCAATCCCAGGACAGCGCGCCTCCGGACTGGTACTCGATCACACGGGTTTCGAAGAAGTTGCGTTCCTTCTTCAGGTCGATCATCTCGCTCATCCAGGGGAAGGGGTTCTCCTCGTTCGGGAACAGCGCTTCCAGGCCAATCTGCGTGGCACGGCGGTTGGCGATGTAGCGCAGATAGCCCTTGAACATGGAGGCGTTCAGGCCCAGCACACCGCGTGGCATGGTGTCCTCGGCGTAGCGGTACTCCAGGTCTACGGCCTTCAGGAACAGCTCCTTGATCTCGGCCTTGAACTCGGCGGTCCAGAGGTGCGGGTTCTCCAGCTTCAACTGGTTGATGAGGTCGATGCCGAAGTTGCAGTGCATGGACTCATCGCGCAGGATGTACTGGTACTGCTCGGCCGCCCCGGTCATCTTGTTCTGCCGGCCCAGTGCCAGGATCTGCGTGAAGCCCACGTAGAAGAACAGACCTTCCATGAGGCAGGCGAACACGATGAGCGACTTCAGCAGGCGCTGGTCGGTCTCGGGCGTGCCGGTGTGGAAGTTGGGGTCCATGATCGCCTCGATGAAGGGGATCAGGAACTCGTCCTTGTCGCGGATGGACTGGACTTCGTTGTAGGCGTTGAAGATCTCGGACTCGTCCAGGCCCAGCGACTCCACGATGTACTGGTAAGCGTGGGTATGGATGGCTTCCTCGAACGCCTGGCGCAGCAGGAACTGGCGGCACTCGGGTGCCGTGATGTGGCGGTAGGTGCCCAGCACGATGTTGTTGGCCGCCAGCGAGTCGGCGGTGACGAAGAAGCCGAGGTTGCGCTTGATGATGCGGCGCTCGTCTTCGGTCAGGCCGTTCGGGTCTTTCCAGAGCGCGATGTCGCGGCTCATGTTCACCTCTTGCGGCATCCAGTGGTTGGCGCAGGTGGCGAGATATTTTTCCCAGGCCCACTTGTACTTAAACGGTACCAGCTGGTTGACGTCGGTCTGGCCGTTGATGATGCGTTTGTCGGCGGCGTTGACGCGTCGTTGCTCTGCGGACAGCGCGGCACGCGGCTGCGCACCAGCAGAGACTGCAGCGGCCTGCGGTGCAAAGCCGGCCAGGGTGGAAGCGGGGAGGGAGGTTTGCCCGTTCCGCGCTTGCTGCGAAGGCGGGATGTGGGCCGTGGTCGGCTGGGGCACCGTTTGTAGTGCAGGAGACGCTGGTTCTTCCCAAGTCAACATATGTTTTTCCAATGGTGTGAATTATCGAATTGCGCTGAATAAATGCAAGTGTTGTTTGAGGCTCGCGCGCATGCACCGTGTGGTGGTGTTGCGCGTGAGCATCGAAACATGGGGCTGCATTTCATGCACACGAGGTCATGCAATGGTGTGGGCAGTCTGCGGCACTCAATGCATCACTGGCAGGCCTCACAGCCTGGGTCGTCGATGGCGCAGAACTTGATGTCGGTGGCTGGCGTGGCATCGGCGCTGGCGGCTACTGCCGCAACGGCTGCAGGCGCAGCGGCCGAAGAAGACACCGCATTGAGCTGACCCGAACGCACGGTGGATTTCTCCGCGTGCGTGGCGCTGATGGTGCGCAGGTAGTAGGTGGTTTTCAGGCCACGCAACCAGGCCAGCTTGTAGGTGTCGTCGAGCTTCTTGCCCGATGCACCGGCCATGTAGATGTTGAGGCTCTGTGCCTGGTCGATCCACTTCTGGCGGCGTGCCGCAGCTTCCACCAGCCACAGCGTTTCCACTTCGAACGCGGTGGCATACAGGGCCTTGATGTCCTGCGGCACACGGTCGATGGGGCGCAGCGAACCGTCGAAGTGCTTGAGGTCCATGATCATCACCTCGTCCCACAGGCCCAGGCGCTTCAGGTCCTTGACCAGGTAGCTGTTGATGATGGTGAACTCGCCCGACAGGTTGGACTTCACCGACAGGTTGCCGAAGCACGGCTCGATGGAAGCATCCACCCCGATGATGTTGGAGATGGTGGCGGTGGGTGCAATGGCCACGCAGTTGGAGTTGCGCATGCCGTCCTGGGCAATCTTCTTGCGCAGGGCGTCCCAGTCCAGCGTGCTGGAGCGGTCCACTTCCACATAGCCGCCGCGTTGCTCGGCCAGCAGGTCGAGCGTGTCCAGTGGCAGGATGCCACGGTCCCACAGCGAGCCTTTGTAGCTGGAGTAGCGGCCACGCTCGGCGGCCAGCTCGGTGGAGGCCCAGTAGGCGTAGTAGCAGATGGCTTCCATGGAGCGGTCGGCAAACTCCACCGCGGCGTCGCTGGCGTAGGGCACGCGCAGCTGGTAGAGCGCGTCCTGGAAGCCCATGAGGCCCAGGCCCACCGGGCGGTGGCGCAGGTTGGAGTCGCGCGCCTTCTTCACGGCGTAGTAGTTGATGTCGATCACGTTGTCGAGCATGCGCATGGCCGTGTTGATGGTGCGCTGCAGCTTGGCGTGGTCGATTTCTTTGCCGTTGGGGCCGTCCTTCAGGTGCTGGGCCAGGTTCACGGAGCCCAGGTTGCACACCGCGGTTTCGGTGTCGCTGGTGTTGAGCGTGATTTCCGTGCACAGGTTGGAGGAATGCACCACACCCGCGTGCTGCTGCGGGCTGCGCAGGTTGCACGGGTCCTTGAACGTGATCCAGGGGTGGCCGGTCTCGAACAGCATGGAGAGCATCTTGCGCCACAGGTCGGTGGCTTCCACCTTGCGGTAGGGCTTGATCTCGCCACGCTCGGCCTTCTGCTCGTAGGCCACGTAGGCCTTCTCGAACTCGATGCCGAACTTGTCGTGCAGGTCGGGGACCGAGGCTGGGGAGAACAGGCTCCAGTGGCCTTTTTCCATGACGCGGCGCATGAACAGATCGGGGATCCAGTTGGCGGTGTTCATGTCGTGCGTGCGGCGGCGGTCGTCGCCGGTGTTCTTGCGCAGTTCCAGGAACTCCTCGATGTCGAGGTGCCAGCTCTCCAGGTAAGTGCAGACCGCCCCCTTGCGCTTGCCGCCCTGGTTCACCGCCACGGCGGTATCGTTGACCACCTTCAGGAACGGCACCACACCTTGCGATTCGCCGTTGGTGCCCTTGATGTGGCTGCCCAGCGCGCGCACGCGGGTCCAGTCGTTGCCCAGGCCGCCGGCAAACTTGGACAGCAGCGCGTTTTCCTTGATGGACTCGTAAATGCCGTCGAGGTCGTCGGGCACCGTGGTGAGGTAGCAGCTGGAGAGCTGCGAGCGCAGCGTGCCGCTGTTGAACAGCGTGGGCGTGCTGCTCATGAAGTCGAACGAGGACAGCACCTCGTAGAACTCGATGGCGCGCGCTTCGCGGTTGATTTCGTTGAGCGCCAGGCCCATGGCCACGCGCATGAAGAAGGCTTGCGGCAGCTCAATGCGCTGCTTGCGCACGTGCAGGAAGTAGCGGTCGTAGAGGGTCTGCAGGCCGAGGTAGTCGAAGCTCAGGTCGCGCTCGGGCTTCAGGGCTTCGCCCAGCTGCTTCAGGTCGTACTGCAACAGGCGCTCATCGAGGAGTTCGTTCTCCACGCCCTTCTTGATGAACTGTGGGAAGTACTCGGCGTAGCGCGGGCCCATGTCGGCAAAGGCCACTTCCTCGCCAATCACCTCTTTCACGATGGTGTGCAGCAGCAGGCGTGCAGTCGCGTAGGTGTAGTCGGGGTCGTTTTCGATGAGGGTGCGGGCGGCCAGGATGGCGGCCTTGTACACCTCTTCGATCGGCACGCCGTCGTAGAGGTTGCGCATGGTCTCGGCCACGATGGGCTCGGGCTTCACATCGGCGCCGAGTCCTTCGCAGGTCTGGGCGATCAGGGCCTGCAGCTTAGCGATGTCGAGGGCCACACGCTGGCCACCGTCGATGACGTGCAGCTGGGGTGCTGCCGGGGCGGTGGCGGCTACCTGCTGGGTGGCACGGTCCTGGGCGCGGCGCTCGCGGTACAGCACGTAGGCGCGGGCCACTTCGTGGTGGCTGCTGCGCATGAGGCCAAGTTCCACCTGGTCCTGCACGTCCTCGATGTGGAAGGTGCCGCCACCGGGGCGCGAGCGCATGAGGGCACGCACCACGGCCTGGGTCAGTTCATCGACGGTCTCGCGCACGCTGGCCGAGGCCGCACCGTGGGTGCCGTGTACCGCCAGGAATGCCTTCATGAGGGCCACGGCGATCTTGTTGGGCTCGAAGGGCACCACCGCACCGTTGCGGCGGATGATCTGGTAGTTGGCCAGCATGGCGCTGTGGCTGGGGCGGCCGGTGGCCTGGTCTGCGGCGAGGGCGGAAAAGCCGCTGGACGGGCGGCTCTGGGTGGCCGAGGTAGGTGTATGGGTGTCTTGCATGGTTCCTCTCTCTGGTCTGTCGTGGCGATAGGTCTGTGTAGGGGCGCGTCGGCGGTCTGGTGCGGCGTCGGAACCGGGGTTGGCAGCAAGCGGCCTGGCGTAGGGCCAGCACTGCAGTGTCCTGAACACCGTGGCCCTGCTTATGGCGGTGGGGCTGGTGGCTCTGGAACACTACCTATAGTGTCCGATCGCTCAATTAAACACTAGGGGTAGTGTAATGACCTGTGGCGGCTTTGTGCAGCGCCGGAGCAGATTTTTGCCGAAAACGAGAAAAATTATTTCTGTAGGTCTTGGGGGAAACACCAAGGCAGATCGGCCAAATTCTGTTTTAACCAGTCCCAGGAGAAACCAGGGCCAGGATCCTTTTTCCTCCCGGGCGCGATGTGCTCGTGCCCTGCGACGTAGGCCACCGGGTAGCGCTGTCCGATGGCTCTCGCCAGCTGGGTCAGCGCCTGGTATTGGGCGGGCTCGAAGGTGTCACCTTCCAGCCCCTCCAGCTCGACACCGATGGAGTCGTCGTTACAGTTCCCACGCCCTCGCCAGACAGAGGCGCCCGCGTGCCATGCACGTTGATCACAGTCAACGAATTGCTGGACCAAGCCGCTGCGCCGGATGACGAAGTGCGAGGACACCTGAAGGCCGCGGAGTTGCTCGAAGTAGGGGTGTAGGCTGTGGTCCAGCCGGTTGGTGAACAACGCTTCGATGTAGGGGCCGCCGTACTCGCCCGGCGGCAGACTGATGGAGTGCACCACCACCAGGTCGACTGTGGATCCCGCAGGCCGTGGCCCAAAGTTGGGCGAGTCCTTGCGCTGCGCGGCGTTCCACCACCCGCCGCACCAGTCAGCGGGTGGTGCATCACGCAGGTTGCTCTCCGGTGGCACGGTCATGCCGCATGCAGGCCCAGGCGTTCCAGCCGGAACCGCAATTGGGGCTCGGTAAGCCCGATATGCAGGGCGGCCACCGCCACATTGCCGGCGTGCTGCTCCAGCAGGCTGGAAAGGAACCCGTATTCTCTGTGGTCAAGCTGTGCCACCAGCGAACGCGGACCGGTGGTCAAGCCATTCTGGACGGGTGCCGCGCTGGCAGCCGGCGGCGCCGCATCCAGGGGCGTACCAGCAGCGTGAACAGGGGCTGTGCCTACCGAGCCCGATCCAGGCTCGAACAGATCGAGTGGCTCCAGGGTGTCTCCGGTACATAGAGCCAGGCCACGGTGCAGCATATTTTCCAGTTCCCGCACGTTGCCGGGCAGTGGCTGCTCCTGCAACCACTCGCGGGCCGATTCGGACAGCGTTACCGGAGGCAGTCCGGCTTCGGCGCACAGGCGCTCCAGCAGGGCGGTGGCTAACATCGGCAGATCTTCCCGGCGCTCGCGCAAAGGGGGTATACGGGTTTCGATGACGTTGAGCCGGTAGAACAGGTCTTGACGGAACAGCCCGTTGCGCACCGCCTGGGCAAGGTCTTTGTGGGTGGCGCTGACGAAGCGCACATCGACAGGTTCTTCCTGGGTAGCGCCTAACGAGCGGACTTGGCGCTCCTGGATGGCGCGCAGCAGCTTGGCCTGCATGGACAGTGGCAGGTCACCGATCTCGTCCAGGAAAAGTGTGCCGCCCTGGGCTGCCTGGAAGTAGCCCGGCCGGTCGTGGGTGGCGCCGGTGAAGGCCCCCTTGCGAACGCCAAAGAACTCGGCCTCCACCAGATTTTCGGGGATGGCTCCGCAGTTGACTGCGACAAATGGCTTGCCGTTGCGGTGGCTGCACGCATGCAGCGCCCTGGCCACCAGTTCCTTGCCCGTGCCGGACTCTCCCTGTATGAGCACGGGAGCCATGCTGCGCGCTACACGTTCTATGCGCTGGCGCACCTGGACCATCACCGCCGAAGCGCCCACGATCCGTGCGAGTGCCTCTTGCCCGGCCGTGGTGATGGCGGCAGACGGGCCCGCGCCCCTGGGTGCCATTGCAGCACCGGCGCTTCCGGGTGCCCCAGAGGCTGCCGGCGAGGTGGGCGATGTACCCTGGCCGGATGCCAGGACGGCTGTGGCTCCTGGGAGCACATCGACAGGGGCCGGCAGACTGGCCAGCGCGGAGGCCACCGAGGTACGGAATTGCCGGAGATCTACCGGCTTGGTGAGGTAGTCGAAGGCGCCAGCCTTGAGGGCTTCCACCGCATTCTCTGCCGAGCCATACGCGGTGATGACCATGAAGCGTTCGGGACGCTGCTGTCGCACGGCCTCGCGCAGGAGATCGATGCCCAGGCCATCGGGCAGGCGCATGTCGGTGATCACGGCCTGGTAGGTCTTGCGCGCCAGCAATTCCCGCGCCTGTTGCAGGTTGGCGGCCGTGTCTACCCGATAGCCCTCGCGCAGCAAGGTGAGCTCGTAGAGCGTGCACAGGTCGGGCTCATCGTCCACCACCAGGATATCGGGGGAGGTGTCGGGGCGGGGTCGGGAGGAAGTCATGCTCCGGTAATGTTAGCGCCAGCGCCAGCCATGATGCCCACTGCGCCGCGCGCAGGCGGCCAGGAGGGAATGCTGACCACAAACCCGTTGCCCGGCCTGCCTGAGCGTGGCTCGCGGCGGTGACCGATGTGTGCCTGGTAACGTTCGCAGAGTTCGCGGCAGATGTAGAGTCCCAGCCCGCTGGAGCGGCTGTCCGAGGAGAAAAAAGGTTCGAACAGGTGCTGGCTGACTCCGCTTTCCAGCGGAGCGCTGTCACTCCACACCACCAACTGCAGCGTGCCACCGGCGGAGTCGGTCTCCGGCTCGGTGCGCACATCGATAGCCCCGGCGCTGGCCGATGCATGGTGGCTGGCGTTGTCTAGGAGGTTCACCAGCACGCGACGCAAATGCTCGGGCTCGAAGTGAACCCGGGAACCTGTGCAGCCCAGGTGCAGCCGCAACCTGGGACCCTGGGGGTGCTGCTGCAGCCAATCTTGCAGGCATTCGCGCACCGCGTCGTCCAGCACTGGTGTATTGCCTTCGTGGGCCACCGGGCGCTGCTCGGCGCGAACCACATTGAGGATGTCGTCTACCGTGCGCGCCATGCGCCGGGCGTTCTGCCCGATCATCTTGATGAGCTTTTGCTGCGCGGGTTGGACCGCATCTTCCTCCAGCAACGCGTTGGCTTGTGTGATGGCTGCCAGGGGGTTACGAATTTCATGGGCCACCGCGGCTGTCATGCGGCCCATGGCCGCTAGTTTCTCGGTACGTACCCGGGCCTCCACCTCGCGAAGATCCTCCAGAAAGACCACACACATGCCGCTGTCATCGTCCAGCCCGCTGACCGCACTTGCCGCGTGCGGGTCCTCAGAAGCCGCTGGCCGAGGGTGACGGCCTTCCGTGAGAAAGGCCCTGGCGTAGAGTTTGCGCATGGCTCCTCCACCCTGGTTCACCACCAACTCCTGTTCCATGCCCTGGTCCATCCAGAAGCACTGCCGCACCCATTCCCGCAGGATGGGCCAGGCAGGTGCGTGGGGCACATCGCTGGCGCGCCGCTGCCCCGCCCCCAACCCCAACATGCTGCATGCAGCCGGGTTGGCGTGCCACACCGCTCCTTGGGGATCGATCACCAGCACGCCCTCATTGAGCCCTTTGACAATGAGCTGGTTGATCTCGCCCTGCATGCGGGCGGCTGCCTGGCTGCTCGAGGCCAGCGCCTGTTCGCGCGCCAGCCACAGGGAAAGCTGATTGGCCAGCAACGCAATGAGGAACAGACCCGTACCGGTGAGGCCCGCCTGCAGAAAACGGGAGGTCATCAAGCCAGGGTCCTGCAGCGTGCTGGACCACGCCTGTGCCAATAGCACCAGGGTGGCCACTGCGGCGCCACCCAGCGCCAGCAAAAGAGGCCCCAGCATGGAGGCCAGCAACACCGGCAGGGCAAACAGTGGCGTGTAGTTGATTCCACCCTGCTGGAACCATTGCAGCACGGCGAAGACGGCCAGATCGACCCACAGAGTCATGGCCCAGCGCGGAGACCAGACCTCGCTGCTGATGGGAATCTTCGCCCTTGCCAGCACCACCACCGTGGCCACCAGGTAAGCGCCGCACAGCAAGGCCAGCCAGAACTGGCGTTGGTCCTGCAGGTAGATGTAGAGGTGCAGCAGCACCAGCATGGCTGCGATGAAAACCCGCGCCCACATCAGATAGGCCCACAAGCGGGGAGACGACGGGGTGGGGGAAGGGCGCACAGGCACGGCGCGGCGGGAAGAGTCGCCTTGGGGCAGGAACCACGAAGGCGCAAAGCCCGAGTGCGGCCGCGACCGAGACGCTTGTTTCCCGCTGGCCGATTCCTCGGGCGCAGGGTGACGGGACCGGAATGCCATGGTCGGAACTGGCCGGACCAGGGATCAACTGTCGCTGAGTCGGCGGTGCTCCGGGCTGCAGTAATGCCCGAGGCTGCCTTCCACCGATTCGGCACGAGGGAGGTGCAGGCCGCAATGGTGGCACACCACCATTTGAGCGGGCGGCGCCGGCTGGCCAGGGTGGCGCGGCTTGGCGGCATGCCGCTGGGACTCCTTGGCAACCGCTTCTTCCCAGGCTCGCTCGCGGTTGGTGCGCCAAATGTAGAAAGCTACCAGTACGACAGCGAGAACGAGGAGGTATTTCATGAGCGCTGCAGCACCACTTCGATGACGAACCGGGTGCCCACATAGCCCAGCAGCAGAAGCGCAGCCCCTGCGTAGAGCATGCGTACGGCAAAACGGCCCCGCCAGCCCCACTGCCAGCGGCCCAGCAGCAGAAGACCCAATACGGCCCAGGACAGGACGGTGAACACCGTCTTGTGGGTCCAGGCCCACCCATGCGGACCCAGCAGTTCGGTGAAATACCAGCCCGCCAGCAAGGTGCCAGTGAGCAGAACGAAGCCGGCTGCCACGAAGCGGAAGGTAAGCCGTTCCAGAGCCAGCAGGGGCAGCGTGACTTCGCCCTGCGGCGCGCCCTGGCGGATGGATTTCTCAGCCCGTTGCATGAACCAGGCGTGCACCACCGCCACCGCCAGCAGCCCATAGGCGGCTATGCCCAGCGCCCAGTGCAGCGGCAACCAGTTGGAGCGCAGGTCGGGGTAGTCGGAACCGGGAAAGACCAGCGCCAGCAGCACGGCCCCGGCTCCCAGCGCGGCCAGCGCGCGGCGGGTGTGCAGTTGGGGGTATAGGCGGCTTTCGATGGCGTGTACGGTAAATACCAGCCACGCCATGACCGACAGTGCGGGAGCGAACCCGAAGCGCGCGGGCTGGGCGCCCAGCGCCATGCCCAGAGCCAAGGCGTGCAGCAGCCACACCAGCGCCATGAGGGCGCCCGCCGACGGGCGCGGCATGCGGGAATTGGCCAGCGCAAGCAGCAGATAGCCCAGTGCAGCGCCCAGCGCCGGCACCGTGCTCCACCAGGGGCTCGCGGCTAAAATCATCCTCACAGTTTAACGGCCTTGCCGCCGTTTTCGCCGACCCATCGGTCAATCGCAACGTTTTCCGGACTCCCCCATGGCCTCAGCCCTTACCGAAAGAATGTCCCGCCTGGTCAAGGAGATGCGTGGCCAGGCCCGCATCACCGAGTCCAACGTGGCCGACATGATGCGCGAGGTCCGCATGGCCCTGCTGGAAGCCGACGTGGCGCTGCCGGTGGTACGCGACTTCATTGCACGGGTGAAGGAGAAGGCGCTCGGCCAGGAGGTGGTGGGTTCCCTCACACCGGGGCAGGCGCTGGTGGGCATCATTCAGCGCGAGCTGGCCGCCACCATGGGCGAGGGGGTGAGCGATATCAACCTGGCGGCCCAGCCGCCGGCGGTCATCCTGATGGCGGGCCTGCAGGGCGCGGGTAAAACCACCACCACGGCCAAGCTGGCCAAGCACCTGATAGAAAAGCGCAAGAAGAAGGTGCTCACCGTATCGGGCGACGTGTACCGCCCGGCCGCTATCGAGCAGCTCAAGACCGTGACGGCGCAGGCCGGCGCCGAGTGGTTTCCCAGCACGCCGGACCAGAGGCCGCTGGACATTGCCCGCGCCGCGCTGGACTACGCCAAAAAACACTACTTCGACGTGCTGCTGGTGGACACCGCCGGCCGCCTGGCCATTGACGAAGCGCTGATGGCCGAGATACGCCAGCTGCACCAGGCGCTCAATCCGGTGGAGACGCTGTTCGTGGTGGACGCCATGCAGGGCCAGGACGCGGTGAACACCGCGCGCGCCTTCAAGGAGGCCCTGCCGCTCACCGGCATTGTGCTGACCAAGCTCGATGGCGATTCGCGCGGGGGTGCCGCGCTGTCGGTGCGGGCGGTGGCGGGCGCGCCCATCAAGTTTGCCGGTGTGAGCGAGAAGCTCGACGGGCTGGAGATTTTCGATGCCGACCGCCACGCCGGCCGCGTGCTGGGCATGGGCGACATCGTGGCGCTGGTGGAGCAGGTGACCGCGGGCGTGGACATGGCCGCCGCGCAGAAGCTGGCGGCCAAAGTCAAGAGCGGTGGCGGCTTCGATCTGGAAGATTTCCTGGACCAGATCCGCCAGATGAAGAGCATGGGCGGCCTGAGCAGCTTCATGGACAAGCTGCCGGCGCAGATGGCCGCCAAGGCCGGCGAGGTGGACATGGGCCGCGCCGAGAAAGACATCCGCCGCAAGGAAGGCATCATTTGCAGCATGACGCCGCAGGAGCGCCGCAAACCCGAACTGCTGAAGGCCACGCGCAAGCGGCGCATAGCCGCCGGCGCCGGGGTTCACGTGCAGGAAGTGAACCGCCTGCTCAAGGAATTTGAGCAGATGCAGGGCATGATGAAGAAGATGAAGGGCGGGGGCATGATGAAAATGCTCAAGCGCATGGGCGGCATGCCCGGCATGCCCAAACTGCCTGGCATGTAAAGCGGCCGGTGCCGTTCAGGCCGCTTCGGCTTCCTTCACCAGCACTTCGCCGCGCAGGGAGTGCGGCAACGCCTGGGTGATGCGCACATCGATCATCTGGCCCACCAGCCGGGCACTCAGTGGCCCGCCATCGAAATTCACGATGCGGTTGCAGGCGGTGCGGCCCATGAGCTCCTGCGCGTTCTTGCGCGAGGGGCCTTCCACTAGGATGCGCTGCACCGTGCCTTCGCGGCTGGCGCTGATGCGGCGCACGTTGTCCTCGATGGTGGCTTGCAGGTGTTGCAGGCGCTTCAACTTCACCTCGTGTGGGGTGTCGTCGGCCAGGTTGGCGGCGGGTGTGCCCGGGCGCGGGCTGAAGATAAAGCTGAAGCTGCTGTCGAAGCCCACGTCTTCAATGAGCCGCATCATCTTGCCGAAGTCTTCGTCGGTCTCGCCGGGGAAGCCGACGATGAAGTCGCTGCTGAGCGACAGTTCGGGCCGGATGGCGCGCAGCTTCCTGATGGTGCTCTTGTATTCCATGGCCGTGTAGCCGCGCTTCATGGCCATGAGGATACGGTCGGAGCCGTGCTGCACCGGCAGGTGCAGGTGGCTCACCAGTTGCGGCACTTTCGCGTAGGCGTCGATCAGGCGCTGGGTGAATTCGTTGGGGTGGCTGGTGGTGTAGCGGATGCGCTCGATGCCCGGAATCTCGGCCACCAGTTCCAGCAGCAGCGCGAAGTCGGCGATCTCGGTGGTGCCGCCCATGGCGCCCCGGTAGGCGTTCACGTTCTGCCCCAGCAGCGTGATTTCCTTCACGCCCTGATCGGCCAGGCCAGCCACTTCCACCAGCACATCGTCCAGCGGGCGGTTCACTTCCTCGCCGCGGGTGTAGGGCACCACGCAGTAGCTGCAGTACTTGCTGCAACCTTCCATGATGCTCACGAAGGCGCTGGCACCTTCCACCCGCGCGGGAGGCAGATGGTCGAATTTCTCGATCTCGGGGAAGCTGATGTCCACCTGCGGGCGCGCCTGTGCCACCCGGGCGTTGAGCAGTTCAGGCAGGCGGTGCAGGGTTTGCGGGCCAAACACCACGTCCACAAAGGGCGCACGCTGGATGATCTCGGCGCCTTCCTGGCTGGCTACGCAGCCACCCACGCCAATGAGCACCCCCTTCTTCTTCAGGTGCTTCACCCGGCCCAGGTCGGAGAACACTTTTTCCTGCGCTTTCTCGCGCACCGAGCAGGTGTTAAAGAGGATGAGGTCGGCTTCTTCCACGTCCTGCGTGGGCTCGTAGCCCTGCGCGGCGCCCAGCACGTCAGCCATCTTGTCCGAGTCGTACTCGTTCATCTGGCAGCCGAAGGTCTTGATGAATACTTTCTTGGTCATGGTGCGCCCCGCTCAGTCTTCCGAGGCGAAACGGAAGTTCCGCTGCACCAGATCGTTGTTGCCAGCCCGCTTCTGGGCGGCTTCTTCGGCGGTGAGTATCCAAACCTCGTGCACCTGCCCGCCGGTTTCGCGGGTGTAGTTCACGCGCAGGGTCTGGCCCACCAGAGCGCCGGTCAGCACGATGCGGTTCTGGGCGTCGCGGATGCGGGCGCCGGGCGCCAGCCGGTCGGGCTTGCCGTCCATCTGGATGACGTTGGCCGCGGCCACTTGCAGGATGCCGCGGCGGGCATCGGCGGGGAACTGGCGGCTGCGCTGGTCCAGCGGGTTGGCGGGAGCGGCAGCGCTGCTGGTGCTTTGTGCCAGTGCGGGCCCGGGGCTGACCAGGGCGCTGGAGGCAATCACAACCAGCCATCCGGCAAGAATGCGTGTGGTGTGTACGGCAGAAAAAACAGAAGCGGAACGGCCCGCCACAGTGCGGGCTAGAGGGCAGCGTTTCATGGTGTAGATCCAGAGGCTGGCGTTGGTGTAGAGCCTCAGATTTTACGCGTCAGGGGCCGGGCGGTGTGCCCGTTCCTGGATCGGGGGCGTCTTCGCTGTAGTGTCGCCACTGTCGCATGGCGTTGCGCATGGTGAGCATCTGCGCCTCGAAGCGCGGGCAGGCCTGGCAGATGGCCATGTGCACACGCAGGGCAGCGCGCTCAGCCCAGGGCAGGTCGCGGTCCTCCCTGGCCACCAGCAGGGCCGACACCTCCTTGCAGTTGCGCATGAGTGGCAGTTGTCGCAGCAGACGGTTCATCGGGCGCCAAACCAGTTCAGTTCCAGGCATTCCCGCAGACGCAGGCGGGCACGGTGCAGTTGTACATACAGATTCGTCGGGGTTATCGCGAGTTCCTTACAGATCTCCTCGCTGGACAACTCCAGCCATTCCCGCATCAGGAACAGCCGGCCCTGGACGGCGGGTAGTTTCTCGGTGCAGGCCTCCAGCACCTCCATGAACTGCTGGTGGCTGAGATCCTGTTCCGGATTGCCCCAGTCGGCAGGTGCCTGGGTGTGGTGCCCATCGGCCTTGAAGGCCATGAGTTCAAGTGGGTCGGACTGGGTATCGTCGTCTTGCGGATCCAGAGTCACCTCGCGCTGGTGCTGGCGCAGGGTATCGATGATCTTGAACTTGAGTATGCCCACCAGCCAGGTCTTGAGTTGCGACCGCTGCCCGAAGGCTTGCGGCTTGGCCAGGGCAGCGAGCACGGTCTCGGACACTGCGTCCTCGGCCCAGGCTTCGTTACGCAATTGCAGCCGGGCAAACTTGCGCAGGTAGTTCAGGTGCAGAGACACCTGGTGGGCGAAATCGTTGGGATCGGTCACAGGGGCAGCAAGATAGCGGCTAAGGGTGGTGCGGCGCCATTATGCGGTGCGCCCGCCAGCGCCGCAGGAGGGCTTTCTCTAGTTCCAGCACTCCCAGCACCAAACCGCCCAGTGCCGCGCACAGCAGCAACATCAGCGGGGGCAGGGGCTGGGTGCCGAACAATGTGTGCATGAAGGGCAGGTAGGTGAAACCTGCTTGCAGCAGCAACACACCCGCCACGGCCAGCAGGACCCGGGGGGTACCCTGAAGACCCACCAGCGTGAACGAGGGTGCGGTGAGGTAGCGTACGCTGAACAGGTAGAACACTTCCATGGCCACCAGCGTGTTCACAGCCAGAGTACGCGCCATTTCCACGCTGTAGCCCTGCGCTACCGCCCACTGGAACACGCCAAAAATACCGCTCAGGAACAGCGCAGAGACCAGCAGGATGCGCCAGACGATGAAGGGTGTGAGCATGGGCTCCGAAGGCGGACGGGGTGGGCGCCGCATGGTCCCCGATTCGGTAGGCTCGAACGCCAGCACCATGGCCAGGGCCACCGAGCTCACCATATTGACCCAGAG
>JALOSG010000195.1 GCA_025458665.1 Serpentinimonas sp. | reverse complement strand
TCGGTGGCGCGGTGCAGCAGTCCGATGTGCGGGTCGGCGCGCTGCACCACCTCGCCATCGAGCTCCAGCACCAGGCGCAGCACTCCGTGCGCGGCCGGGTGCTGCGGGCCAAAGTTCAGCGTGTAGTTCTTGATCTCAGCCATGTCAGTGCAGGCCCCCGTAGTTGTCTTCGCGCACCACGCGCGGCACCACCTCGCGCGGCTCTATGCTCACCGGCTCGTAAATCACGCGGCGGCGCTCGGGGTCGTAGCGCATCTCCACGTGCCCGGAGAGCGGGAAGTCCTTGCGGAAGGGGTGGCCAATGAAGCCGTAGTCGGTCAGGATGCGGCGCAGGTCCTCGTGGCCATCGAACACGATGCCGAAGAGATCGAACGCCTCGCGCTCGTACCAGTTGGCCGACGCCCACAGCGAAGTGACCGAGGGCACCACCGGGAAATCATCGTCATCGCAGAACACCCGCACGCGCACACGCTGGTTCAGCGCGACGGACAGCAGGTGCACCACCACGGCGTAACGCTGGCCTTCCCACACGCCCTCGCGGTAGGCCGAATAGTCCATGCCGCACAGGTCCACCAGCTGGTCGAAGCGGCAATCGGCCGCATCGCGCAATGTGCGCATGGCATCCAGGTAGCGGGCCGCGGGCACCAAGGCGGTGACTTCGCCGCGGGCCAGGGTCACGCTGCTGGCCAGGGGGCCGAGCGCGGCGCTCACGGCGGCCTGCAGCGCTTCGGGGGTGATGGCAACTTCGGGGTTGGCAGACATGGAGGTTTCCGAGGTGGGGTCCAGTTCGGGCTTACACGCGCGCAATGGTGTTGGTGCGCCGGATCTTGGCCTGCAGCTGGATGATGCCGTAGATGAGCGCTTCGGCCGTGGGCGGACAGCCCGGCACATACACATCCACCGGCACGATACGGTCACAGCCGCGCACCACCGAGTAGCTGTAGTGGTAGTAGCCGCCGCCATTGGCGCAGGAGCCCATGGAGAGCACCCAGCGGGGCTCGGCCATCTGGTCATAGACCTTGCGCAGGGCCGGCGCCATCTTGTTGCACAGGGTGCCCGCCACGATCATGAGGTCGGACTGGCGGGGGCTGGCGCGGAACACCTCGGCGCCGAAGCGGGCCAGGTCGTAGCGTGCGGTGGCAGCGTGCATCATCTCCACCGCGCAGCAGGCCAGCCCGAAGGTCATGGGCCACAGCGAGCCGGTCTTGGCCCAGTTCACCACCGAGTCGTAGCTGGTGGTGACGAAGCCTTCCTTGAAGACACCTTCAATCATGCGTAACTCCCGACGGCAGCAGCGCCGTCATTCCCAGTCCAGAGCGCCTTTTTTCCACTCGTAGACAAAGCCCACGACCAGAATGGCAAGGAACATGATGCCTGCCCAGTAACCAGTGGCACCGATGTCGGCAAACGCCACGGCCCAAGGTATCAGAAAGGCGATTTCCAGGTCGAAGAGAATGAAGAGGATGGCCACGAGGTAGTAGCGGACATCGAACTTCATGCGCGCGTCTTCGAAAGCCTCGAAGCCGCATTCGTAGGGGGAGTTTTTTTCGGGGTCTGGGCGGTTGGGGCCCAGGATGTAGCCCAACACCTGCGGGAGAACGCCGACCGCAATGCCGACCAGAATGAACAACAGTACGGGAAGGTATTGCTCGATGTTCATGCGGCAGTCCTGGAGCCTCGCCGGATGGTTCCGGCCTAATCGGACGTCACTGCCACAGCCTGGAGCCGCCAGCAATGATGCCCGGATTGATTTGGTGCCGACGGCGAGACTCGAACTCGCACAGCTTTCGCCACTACCCCCTCAAGATAGCGTGTCTACCAATTTCACCACGTCGGCTTGTGTATTTTTTTGGGGCTACGCCCCGGATGACCTGTCGGCGATCCGGTTAGTTGCCAGCCTCGAATTCTACCCTGAAACCACCCCGAAATCGGGGTAATCCCGGTGACCGCGGAACTTTGAGGCGCCCCGGCAGCGCGGAATGTGCCGGGGTGGTCTTGCGCAGCGCTTACTGGCCGGGAATCTGGCCAGCGCCAGCGGGTGCGGTGGCAGGTGCAGTGCCAGGTGCGGCGCCGGCTGCGCCCGCCGGGGCAGGAATGTTGTCGGCCGGTGTGGCGGGGATTTGCTGGCTGGCAGGGGCGGGAATGGTGTCTGCAGGCAGGTTTTCCAGCACGCTGCCCGAACTGGCGGGGCGGAGGTTGCCAAAGTAAGCCAGCCCAAGGGTACAAGCCAGGAAGATGGTGGCCAGCACGGCTGTGCTGCGCGACATGAAGTTGGCCCCTCCGCTGGCACCGAACAGACTGGCCGAGCTGCTGCCGCCACCGAAGGCGGCACCTGCATCGGCGCCCTTGCCTTGCTGGACCAGAATGAGGCCGATCATGGCAATGGCCGACAGCATCTGGACTGCGAGAAGAAGCGTGAGAAGGAAATTCATGGGTAACTCCGGGAAAAAGGGCTTCAGGCTGCCGCAGGGCAGGAAGCGATGATCTTGAGGAAGTCGGCCGCTTTGAGGGAAGCGCCGCCGATGAGGCCGCCGTCGATGTCGGGCTGAGCCAGCAGGTCTGCGGCGTTGGCCGCGTTCATGCTGCCGCCGTAGAGGATGCGGTTGTGTTTGCCATGGCCGGTGGCCGCCTGCAGTTGGGCACGCAATACGGCGTGTACCTCCTGGGCCTGTTCCGGGGTGGCGGTGCGGCCGGTGCCTATGGCCCAGACGGGTTCGTAAGCCACCACCATCTCGCTGGTGCAATGCGCCACCACGTGGATGACGGCGGCCAGCTGGCGTTTGACCACTGCCACGGTCTCGCCGGCTTCACGTTCGGCCAGGGTTTCACCGACGCACACGATGGGCGTGATGCCGCAGTTCAGCGCGCGTTGGGCCTTGGCGGCCACCACCTCGTCGGTTTCCTGGTGGTACTGGCGGCGCTCGGAGTGCCCCACGATGGCGTAACGGCAGGCAAAGTCGCGCAGCATGGCGCCACTGACCTCGCCGGTGTAGGCACCCTGCTCGTGCGCAGAAATATCCTGGGCGCCCCAGGCCATGGGACTGCCCGACAGGAGCGTCTGCAGTTGGGCCAGGTAAGGCGCGGGGGCGCACAAAGCCACCTGGGCAGCCGGGGGAGAAACCGCCAGACCGGCGAGCATCTCCTGGAGCAGACGCTGGTTGGCCTCCAGGCCGCCATTCATCTTCCAGTTGCCTGCAATCAGCTTGGTGTTCATGGTTGTGGGACTGTGTTCGGGCCAGACGCGTTCACGCCTGCCAGTTCAACATGAGTTTGCCGGTGTGCTGGTTCGATTCCATGAGCGCGTGCGCTGCAGCGGCCTCGGACGGAGCAAACACCTGATAGATGACGGGCTTGATGCGGCCCGACGCGAGCAGTGGCCAGACGTGCTGGCGCAAATTCTGTGCAATGGCCGCCTTGAACGCGACCGGGCGCGGGCGCAAGGTGGAGCCTGTGATGGTGAGGCGGCGCCGCAACACGGCACCGGCGTTGATCTCGGCCTTTACGCCGCCCTGCACCGCAATGATGACCAGGCGGCCGTCTTCGGCAAGGCACTCCAGTTCGCGCGCCACATAGGAGCCCGCCACCATGTCGAGAATGACGTTGGCACCCTGCCCGTTCGTGGCCTCGGCCACCTCGCGGACAAAATCCTGCGTCTTGTAGTTGATGGCGTGGTCGGCACCGAGGGCCAGGCAGGCCTGCGCCTTGGTATCGGACCCGGCGGTAGCCAGAACGCGCGCACCAAAAGCCTTGGCCATCTGAATGGCAGTGACCCCAATGCCGCTGGTACCGCCCTGCACCAGCAGGGTTTCACCGGCCTGCAGGCGCCCGCGGTCGAACACATTGCTCCAGACGGTGAAGAAGGTCTCGGGCAGGCTCGCGGCTTCCAGGTCGCTAAGGCCGTGCGGCACCGGCAGGCACTGGGCCACCGGCGCCACGCAGTACTCCGCATAGCCACCACCGGCCACCAGAGCACAGACACGGTCGCCCACCGCCATGCCAGCGGCGGCCATGGCAGCAGCGTCTCCCGACACCACCACACCGGCCACCTCCAGACCCGGAATGTCCGGCGCGCCAGGCGGCACAGGGTAGTTGCCGGTACGCTGCAGCACGTCGGGGCGGTTGATGCCCGAAGCCGCCACACGGATGAGCAACTCACCCACACCAGCCAACGGCACTGGCCGCTCGCACAGGCGCAGCACCTCGGGGCCGCCCGGCTGGGCGATCTCGATGGCTTTCATGGTGGCAGGGATGGTGCTCATGGCGCAGGTGCGAAGCCAGGTTCAGTCTTGCGACGGAGCCTGCTCGGCGGCAATCATCTGCGGCTGGGCAGCCGGGTCGTCGCGGTCGATCAGGGCCTTCATGGACAGCTTGACGCGGCCCTTTTCGTCGGTCTCCAGCACCTTGACCTTGACGATCTGGCCTTCCTTCAGGAAGTCGGTGACCTTTTCCACGCGCTGGTGCGCGATCTGGCTGATGTGCAGCAGGCCGTCCTTGCCGGGCAGCAGGTTGACCAGCGCGCCGAAGTCCAGGATCTTGGTGATCGGACCTTCGTAGACCTTGCCAATTTCCACCTCGGCAGTGATCTGCTCGATGCGGCGCTTGGCTTCGTCGGCCTTGGCGCCATCGGTGGCGGCGATGGTGATGGTGCCGTCCTCCTCGATATTGATCTGGGTACCGGTTTCTTCGGTCAGCGCGCGGATCACGGCGCCGCCCTTGCCGATCACGTCGCGGATCTTCTCGGGGTTGATCTTCATGGTGAACAGCTTGGGCGCGAAGTTGGAC
>JALOSG010000194.1 GCA_025458665.1 Serpentinimonas sp. | reverse complement strand
CGCCGCCACCCTGATGGCCACCCAAACACCCCACAGATGGCCACCTCAAACTCCCCCACCTGAACTGATCGGGGACAGGAGGTAAACGCTGGCGCCGCTGGCGCCTGTTGGCAGGACAGCAGTTCTGGTCTTCCCCGAAGGAAGGCCAAGGAGTGAATGTCTTGAAACCCAATCAACGGGCCACCGTCTACACGCTGCTCGAGCGCGGCAGCACCCAGCGAGAGATCGCTCGCATCACCGGAATCGACCGCAAGACGGTCAGGAGCTACCAGCGCCGCTGGGAGGCAGAGCAGGCAAATTCCCCCGGGGTGGCCACCGGCTCTGAGGCCGTGGCCGTTCAAATTCCCCCACCCTGGCCACCGACTCCCGTGCCGGTGGCCACCTCCCTGTGTGAACCCCACCGCGAGTTCATCGAAGCGCAGTTGCGCCTCAAGCGCAACGCCACGGCCATCTTCCAGGACTTGGTAGACCAGCACGGTTTTGCCGGCCAGTACAACTCGGTCAAGCGCTTCGTGGCCAAGCTGCGTCACAAGGAGCCTGAGCAGTTCGACCGTCTGAGTTTCCTGCCCGGCGAGGAGATGCAGGTGGACTATGGCGAAGGCGCACCGACCCGGGTGCCGGGCACCGACCGGTACCGCAAGCCGCGCCTGTTCGTGGCCACGCTGCGCCACTCGCGCGCCAGTTTCCGGTGCGTGGTCTGGAAGTCCAGCCACCAGATCTGGGCCGAACTGCACGAGCGGGCCTTTCGCTACTTCGGCGGCTGTCCGCAGTACGTGGTGCTGGACAACCTCAAGGAAGGCGTCATCAAACCCGACCTGTACGAGCCCGATCTCAACCGGGTCTACGCCGCCACCCTGGCGCACTACGGTGTGGTGGCCGACCCGGCGCGGGTGCGCGACCCCAACCGCAAGGGCACGGTCGAGCACGCCATTGGCCACACCCAGGCAACGGCCTTGAAGGGCCGGCGCTTTGAGTCCATCGAGGAGCAGAACGAGTTCCTGGCGCACTGGGAGAAGAACTGGGCGGCCAAGCGCATCCACGGAACCGAGCGGCGCCAGGTGCAGGCCATGTTCGAGGCGGAGCGCGCTCACCTCAAACCCTTGCCGCTGCTGGGCATGCAGTACTTCAGCGAGGCTGAGCGAACCGTCTGCGACGACAGTTGCGTGCGGGTGGATCACAGCAGCTACGCCGCGCGCCCGGCTGCCATTGGATCGAAGGTGCTGGTGCGCATCTACGCCCAGCGCATCGAGATCCGGAATATGGCCTCAGGCGCCTTGCTGCGCACCCATGCCAGGGCCGAACGCCCCGGCACGGTGGTGCTGCCCATGGACGAGCGGGTGTTCAATCCCTCGCGCGAGACCCGTCATATCCTGCGCCAGGCCGACCAGATCGGAGAGCACGCCGCCAGGCTGTGCCGGCTGCTCTTTGCCATCGAGGGACGAGTGGGCCAGCGCAAGCTCTGGGGCATCGTGAACCTGCATCGGCGCTACCCGGCCCACTGCGTCAACGCCGCCTGCGCCCAGGCCCTGGAGCAGGGCATCTACAGCTACAAACGGGTGCTGGCCCTGACCGAGCGCGTCTTTGCCCAGGCGGTCGATGCCATGGATGCTGGCAGCCAGGCTGGCGAGAAGGCGAGCACAACGGCGCTGACCCAGCAGCATGCGCTCATCCGCGATGCTGATGAATACGGCGATCTGTTCGCCCACGCCGCTGCGGCCACCACTGCCGCCACGAACGCCGACACACAAGGAGGTCGGGCATGAACATGGTCGAGATCGAACGTGCGCTGCGCGAGCTGCGCCTCTCGGGCATGGCCCAGACATTGCCCACCCGGCTGATGCAGGCCCAGGCTGCCCAGGAGCCCTTCCTGCAGACCTTTGCCGCCATGCTGCAGGACGAGCTCGACCGCCGGCGCACGCGCCTGATGGAGCGCCGCTACAAACGCTCGGGTCTGGACGAGAAGGTCGGCCTGGCCGACTTCGACTGGCGCTTCAACCCCAAGCTGCCGCGTGCGGCCTGCTTTGAGCTGCACACCCTCAAGTTCATCTCCGAGGGCGCCAACGCGCTGATCGTGGGCAAGCCCGGCACCGGCAAGAGCCACATCGCCAAGGCGCTGGCCTACCAGGCCACGCTGGCCGGCCACGATGTGCGTTACCTGGAGGCCGACGCCGAGTTCGCCCGTTACGCACTGGGTAACGCCAGCGAACGTGCTGATCTGCTCAAGGACTGGGTGGAGCCGGACCTGCTCGTCCTCGACGACCTGTTCCTGGCCCGCCGCATCAGCGAACACGCCGCCGAGGTCCTGCAGGCCATCGTGCACCAGCGCTACAAAATGCGCCGCTCGGTGGTGGTCACCTCCAACCGAGTGGTGCAGGACTGGGGCCGTTACCTGGGCGATGCCACCATGGCCACCACCATCCTGGACCGCCTCATGCACCGCTGCACGATGCTGGAGTTCGAAGGAAAGAGCTACCGCCTCAAGGAGGCCGCTGCTCGCATTGCCATCAACCCCGAGTCGTCATAATCCGGCCGTCTTGCCTGGGGGAATTTGGGGTGGCCACAGGTGGGGGAATTTGACGTGGCCATCGGGGGCATAAAAACCGAACATCCCCTGTTTGGGGGAGTACGGCCGCCACAAGGGGCTGCCACCGGTGATTTCCCGCCAGGCGGTGGGCTTCGGGCGCCCAGCGGCACTCAGACCGGCAGTTCGAGCACAAAGCGGGCGCCGCCACCGGGTCGCTCCTCACAGCGCGCCCAGCCGCCATGCCGTTCGGCGATCGACCGGACCAGGGAAAGACCCAGGCCGACACCGCCCTCGCGCTCGCTGGCGCCTGGCAGGCGGTAGAACGGCTCGAAGATGCGTTCGCGCAGCTCGGCCGGCACCCCGGGGCCCCGGTCTTCGACCGCCACCACCGCACGTGCCGCCTGCGAACCCTCCGCCAGCTGCCAGCCGATGAGCAGGCGCACGGCCGGTGCGTCCCCGGCCGATGGCTGCGCCGGCTGACCGTAGCGGCGCGCGTTCTCCAGCAGGTTGCGCAGTGCCCGGCGCAGCAGCCGGGCATGGCCTTGCACCACCACGGGCGGCGCGCCCTCGCTCACTTCCAGATCGGCGCCGGTGCGGGCGCACTCCTCGGCCGCCAGCCCCACCAGATCCACCTCTTCCCGCGGGCCCAGCGCACCCGCGTCGTGAGCGTCGCGCAGGTCCAGCCGGCTGGCGAGCAGGATTTCGTCCACCAGCTGGTCCAGTTCCTCGATGTTGCGGGCGATTTCGGCGCGGGCGCTGGCGGTGCCGGGGTCGCGGCCCAGCAGTTCCAGCCCCATGCGGATGCGCGCCAGCGGCGAGCGCAGCTCGTGCGAGGCATTGGCCAGCAGGGTCTTGTGCGCCAGCAACAGGGACTGCACACGTTCGGCCGACGCGTTGAAGCGCTCGGCCAGGAAGGCCACCTCGTCCTGCCCCTGCACCGGCAGGCGGGTGGACAGGTCGCCCTGGCCCCAGCGCTCCACCCCTTTCTGCAGGCCTTCGAGGCGCTTGGTCAGCCGCCGCACGATGGGGTAGGCGCCCAGCGCCACGGCCAGCCCCACCAGGCTGATCATGCCCACGAAGCCAAAGGGCGAGAGCGACCACCAGCTGTCGTTGCGACGCGCCGGCACCGGGGTGCCCGGTGGCCGGTTGGGCCGCGGCAGCTGCATGTACAGCGTCTGCCCGTCGTTCATTTCCACCTGGAACTCCAGCCCCTGCCCCGGCACGCGCACGGCCCGGGCGGGGGACTTGCCCACCACCTCGCCGGCCGCATTGCGCACCACCAGTTCGCGCGCCATGCGCGCATCGCGCTCCTGCCGGTCGTGGTCCAGCGCCATCTGCCACAGCCAGCCCACCACCAGCGTGAGCACCGCCACCGCACCCACGATGGCCAGCCAGATGCGCAGGTACAGCTTCTGACCGAGACGGCTCTTCATGGAACCACACCCGTCCACCGCATGGCCGGCGCGCGAACCTTTGCAACAGAACACCGTGGAACCGGCTCAACCGGGCCACAGGTGTTGTCCCCCTGCCCGCGGGGGGAAGCCGCGAAGCGGCGCAGGGGGGCACTCACAGTCAGTCCTGTTGCTTGGCGAAGACGTAGCCAACCCCGCGCACCGTCAGGATGCGCTTGGGGTCCTTGCTGTCGGCTTCAATGGCGTTGCGGATGCGACCGATGTGCACGTCGATGCTGCGGTCGAAGGCTTCCAGCTCGCGGCCGCGCACGGCTTCCATGATCTGGTCGCGCGTGAGCACCCGGCCCGCGCGCTCGGCCATGGCCACCAGCAGGTCGAACTGGTAGGAGGTCAGCTCGCAGCTCTGCCCGGCCACCTGCACGCTGCGCGCGTCGCGGTCGATCTCCAGCGAACCGAAGCGCAGCACCGGCGTGGCCCGCGCGGCGGGGGCTCCGCCCGGGTCAGCGCGGCGGCGCAGCACGGCACGGATGCGCGCGAGCAATTCGCGCGGCTCGAAGGGTTTGGGCAGGTAATCGTCGGCGCCGAGTTCGAGGCCGATGATGCGGTCCATCGGGTCGCCCTTGGCGGTGAGCATGAGTACCGGAACACGCGAGAGGTCGCCCGGCAGCGCGCGGATGCGGCGACAGACTTCCAGCCCGTCGATGCCGGGCATCATCAGGTCCAGGATCACCAGCTCGGGCTGCACCAGCGGCAGCTGCTCAAGCCCGCTCTCGCCATCGCCGGCGTGCGTCACTTCGAAGCCGGACTGGCCCAGGTACTCGCTCACCATCTGCGCCAGGCGGGCGTCGTCTTCGAT
>JALOSG010000025.1 GCA_025458665.1 Serpentinimonas sp. | reverse complement strand
GGGCGCCGAACTGCTGGCCTGGGATGTACTGAGCCTGGGGCTGCCTGCCTCCGGCCTGCCCTTTGTGGCCGGGGAAATGACCCAGCGCTGGCAGTGGCCCGGCCACTGGCTGGAACAAGCCCGCATGGCGGCCAGCGACACCCGCCTGCTGCATAGCCCGCTGGGCATGGCCGGCCACAGCGCCGTGGGCATGCTGGTGCTAGCCTGCGGCACACCGCTGGAACGCGAACGGCGTGAAATGCTGCTGGAGGTGCTGCGCGCGGCCATGCAGGACATCGGACACGCCGAGGACATGCACGCCGGCGCCACCTGCCCCAACGACCACCTGCTGGTGGTACGTGCACTGGCGCCCCTGGTGGAACCCATCATGCAGCTGTGGCAGCGCCTGTGGGCATTGCTGCGCACCCACGCCTGGGGCCTGGACCACACGCCACCCCGCATCTGGAGCGTTTGAAGCCATGCCCCACCCAGACCATGAAGCCCCCACCCTGCTGGTGCGCCGTGCACGCTGTGTGGCCACCCAGGACGACGAGCGCCGCGAGTGGCAGGATGCCTCCATCTTGGTGCGTGGTCACCGCATAGAGGCCATTGGTCCGGCCGATGCCCTGCCGGATACCGCCGACACGGTGATCGATGCGCAGCAACACCTCGTGGTGCCGGGGTTGGTGAACACGCACCACCACATGTACCAGACGCTCACGCGGGCGGTCCCCGCCGTGCAGAACGCCGAGCTGTTCGGCTGGCTGCGGGGCCTCTACCCGCTGTGGGCGCGCCTGACGCCCGACATGGCCCGTACCTCGGCGCAGGTGGCCATGGCCGAGCTGCTGCTGTCGGGCTGCACCACCAGCAGCGACCACCTCTACCTCTACCCCAACGGCGTCACGCTGGAAGACACGATCGAGGCGGCGCACAGCCTGGGGCTGCGCTTTGTGGCGTCGCGCGGGAGCATGAGTGTGGGCGAGTCGGCCGGAGGCCTGCCGCCCGATGCGCTGGTGGAACGCGAGGACGCCATCCTGAAGGATTCCCAGCGCCTGATTGAACGCTGGCACGACGGCGCGCACGGCGCCATGGTGCAGGTGGCGCTGGCGCCCTGCTCCCCGTTCAGCGTGAGCCAGGACCTGATGCGCGAATCGGCGGCGCTGGCGCGTTCCTACCGCACCCGCTACGCCATGGGGGTGCGGCTGCACACCCATCTGGCGGAGAACGACCACGACATCGCCTACAGCCAGGAGAAGTTCAAGCGCACGCCAGCCCAGTACGCGCAGGAGCTGGGCTGGGTGGGCGACGATGTGTGGCATGCCCACTGCGTCAAGCTCGACGATGAGGGCATTTCCCTCTTTGCCGCCACACGCACCGGCGTGGCGCACTGCCCGTGCAGCAACATGCGCCTGGCCAGCGGCATTGCGCCCATTCGCCGCATGCTCAACGCCGGCGTGCCGGTGGGCCTGGGTGTGGACGGCAGCGCCAGCAACGACGGCGCACACATGGTGAACGAAGCGCGGCAGGCGCTGTTGCTGGCCCGCGTGGGCCGCGCCATGCAGCCGCCCGAAGTGCGCGACGGGAAGCGCTTCTTTGGCTGCGACCTGGGCCCGGCAGAGATGACTGCCCGCGACGCCCTGGCACTGGCCACGCGCGGCGGCGCCGAGGTGCTGGGCCGCCCCGACATTGGCCACCTGGCGGTAGGCATGTGCGCCGACATGGCCTTGTTCCGGCTGGACACACTGCCCATGGCGGGTGGCTCCGTGCACGACCCGGTGGCCAGCCTGCTGCTGTGCGCCAGCCCGGCGCAGGCGGACTACACCATCGTGCAGGGGCGGGTGGTAGTGCGGGAAGGACAGCTCACGGCGCTGGAGTTGCCGGCCCTGATCGAGCGGCAACAGAGGCTAGCTGGCCAACTGGTCCGGTGTGGGTGAGCGCTGGCGGCTGCGGAGCCAATCAAGCAGCACCGGCACAGGCATAGGAGGGGCCACCGCATAACCCTGCACTGCTTGGCACGGTAGACCGCGCAGCCGCTCCAGATGGGCCTCTGTCTCTGCGCCCTTGGCCACCACTTCGCGGCCCAGAGCGCGGGCCAGCCCCGCAATCCCCTCCACGGTGGCAGCCTGATCGGGGTCTGTCGGCATGGCCAGCACCAGACTCTTGTCTATGTGCAGCGCCGTCACTGGCAACTGGCGCATGTGCGTGAGTGAAGAATGGCCAGCACCAAAGTCGTCCAGCGCCAGACCCACACCGAAGCTGGCACAGGCAGCCAGACAGGCCCGCATGCGTCCATGGTCGGCCATACGGGTGCTTTGCCGAATCTCCAGAGTGACCCGGTCGGCACGCTCAATACCGTGCCGCTGCAGCGCCAGGCGAAACTGCTCGGCAAAGTCGGGGTGCAGCAAATGGTCGGGGGCGATGTTGATGCCCACTGGCAGCACCAGCCCTTCGGCCAGCCAGCGGGCGTGCTGCGCCAGCGCCGTGTCCATCACCCATTGCCCTAGCGCGATCTCCTGCGGGTGACCGGCCAGCCCCGGCATGAATTCGCCAGGCAAGCACAGTGGTCCGGGCGCAGGCTGCCAGCGCACCAGAGCCTCCACCGCCAGCACTGCACCGCTGCGCAGGTCAACCCGGGGCTGGTAGTAGAGGGAGAACTGCTGGTTGCTCAGGCCATCTTGCACGTCGTACAGCCGGCGCTGGCGAGCGTGCCCGGTGCTGTCCTCTTGCGCATCGAAGAAGATGCTGCGGTTGCGCCCCTGCTGCTTGGCCTTGTACATCGCCCTGTCCGCATAGCGCAGCAATTGGTCGGCAGGCAAATCGATCTCGGGAAACACCGCCACACCGACGCTGGCAGAAACGGCGATCGGCCGGTCGCTCAAGGTGACGGGCTGCTCCACCGCCCGCAGCACCCGATCGATGATTTCGCTGGCCATCGGCCTCGGGTTGTCGCGCGGCAACTGGGCGAGCAGAAGCACGAACTCATCGCCGCCCATGCGCGCCACCGAGTCGTGGGCGCGCAAGGCCAGGCGCAGTCGTTCGCCGAGTACGGACAGCAGCCGGTCCCCCACTTCGTGGCCGTAGGTGTCGTTCACCGCCTTGAAGCCATCGAGGTCGAGGAAACACACTGCCACGGCCTCCTTCTGGCGGCGCGCTCGTTCCAGCTCCATGCTCAGCCGGTCGTCAAACAGGCGGCGGTTGGGCAGCCCCGTGAGCGCATCGTAATGGGCAATGCGATCCAGTTCGCGCTGGTGTTCTTTGATGTGGCTGATGTCGGTGAAGATGGCGATGTAGTGCTGCACCACGCCGGCACTGTCTTTCACGGTGTCGATGGAGAGAATCTCTGCGTACACCTCTCCGCTCTTGCGCCGGTTCCATACTTCGCCCTGCCAGGTCCCGGTGTCATTGAGCGTGCGCCACATCTTGCGGTAAAACCGCGGCGGCTGCCGGTCGGAACTCAGTATGGACGGCTTCTGGCCCAGCACCTCTTCGCGGCGGTATCCCGTGATCCGGGTGAATGCGGTGTTCACGTCAACGATGCGCTGCTGCGCATTGGTGATCATGATCCCTTCCTGGCTGGACGAGAACACCTTGGCGGCCAGGTGCAGTTGCTGTTCTTGCTGCACCTGGCTCGTGACCTCGCGCAGGTAACCGTGCCAGGTGACACTGCCGTCCTCCTCGCGCTCGGGCGTGGCGGAACCTTCCACCCAGATCACACCCTTGACAGGGTGGTTCACCCGGTAGCGCTGTTGCCACACCGACAAGGTCTGGGCGGATTGCTCTATGCCCGCCGACACCGCGTTCAGGTCGTCGGGGTGCAGGACGCGGAACACGGGCTCGGCACTGGCCAGCGCTTCTTCTGGCGTGCAGCCGTACACCGCTTCTATGCCAGCGCTGGCGTAGGGGAACTGGGAACTGCCATCGGGGTGCAGGCGGAACTGGTAAAGAAAGCCCGGAAGATGCACCGAGAGCCGCTGCAGGCGCTGCAGGGCTTCGTCGCGCTGCATCTCCAGCCGCCAGCGCGAAGTGATGTCGAGGTGGGTGCCGAACATCCACAGCGGTTGCCCCTCCCCGTCCCACACCAGCACCTGCCCGCGGTCCAGAATGCGTACCCAGTGGCCGTCCTTGTGGCGCATGCGCGCCTCGCACTCGTACTGGGGGTTCTGACCCTGGAAATGCGCTTGCAGCAGCGCGTTGGATTGCGCCAGATCGTCCGGGTGGGTCAGCCGCACCCAAGTGTCGATGGTGGTGGGTTGCAGTTCCTGCAGTTGGTAGCCAGCGATTTCGGCCCAGCGCTCGTTGAAGCGGGTCTCTCCGGTCTGCACGTTCCAAGCCCAGGAGCCAATGCCCGAACCTTGCAGCAGATACTGCGCAATCAGGTGCTCGTCGAACGACTGGATGTTCAGCAGCGACGGAGAGGCGGCGTTCGCATTCAAAGTGTTCTTCTTAACTTGCAATGGCCCGGGTGCCCGAGCACCGAGCCACCACTGTACCGCCCATCGTCCGACAAAAGGCTGATCTACGTCAAGGGCCCGATCAGGCGCCGGGCCGGACGCAGCACTCAGGGCGCCTGCACCTGGCGCACCGCTTGCTCCCAGCGCGCCATGCGCTCCTGGGCTTCGGCCCGCGAGAGGGTGGGGGTGAAGGTGCGGTCAACCCGCCATTGCCGGCCCAACTCCTCCAGCCCCTGGTAAACGCCCACCTGCAGCCCAGCCAGGTAAGCCGCACCCAGGGCGGTGGTTTCCACCACGGCAGGGCGCACCACGGGAATGCCCAGCAAATCGGCTTGTATCTGCATGAGCAAATCGTTCACGCAGGCGCCACCGTCCACCCGCAACTCGCTCACGGCCACGCCACCCCGGGCCAGGCTGTCGCGGTTCATGGCCTGCAGGAGCGCTGCGCTCTGGAAGGCAATACTCTCCAGCGCAGCGCGGGCAATATGGGCTACGGTGCTGCCCCGCGTCAGGCCCACGATGGCACCCCGCGCCTCGGCATTCCAGTAGGGCGCGCCCAGGCCGGTGAAGGCTGGCACAAAGACCACGCCGCCGGCATCGGGCACGCTCTCGGCCAGGCGCTGCACATCGCTGCTGGAGCGTATGGCCTGCAACCCGTCGCGCAGCCACTGCACCACGGCGCCGCCAATGAACACGCTGCCCTCCATGGCGTATTGCGGCTGTGTGCTGGGCTGTGCGGCCGCCGTGGTGAGCAGGCCGTTGGTGCTCCACTGGGGCTGCTCCCCGGTGTGCATGAGCAGGAAGCAGCCGGTGCCGTAGGTGTTCTTGGCCATGCCCGCGTGGAAGCACGCCTGCCCGAAGGAGGCGCTCTGCTGGTCGCCAGCCACACCGCCCACCTTCAAAGGCGCGCCGAGCCAGTGTGCGTCGGTGGTGCCGAAATCGGCGCTGGAGGGCAGCACTTCGGGCATCAGCTCGGCGGGAATGTCCAGCAGGGCCAGCAGGTCGGGGTCCCAGCGGTTGTCGGTGATGTTGAAGAGCATGGTGCGCGCGGCGTTGCTCACGTCGGTCACATGGCGGCGCCCGCCGGTGAGGTTCCAGATCAGCCAGCTGTCCACCGTGCCAAAGGCCAGTTCACCTTGGCGCGCGCGCTCCCGGGAGCCGGGCACGCGGTCCAGTATCCACTGGAGTTTGGTGGCAGAAAAATACGGGTCCACGCGCAGCCCGGTCTTGCTCTGCACCCGCTGTTCGTGGCCCTGGGCGCGCAGCGCCACACAGGCGGGCTCGGTACGCCGGTCCTGCCAGACAATGGCGTTGTGGATGGGCTGGCCGGTGGTACGGTCCCAGACCACCGTGGTTTCGCGCTGGTTGGTGATGCCCACCACCGCCACATCGGCGGCGCTCAGGCCTGCGTCTTTCAGGGCCTGGCGAGCGGTGGCCAGCTGGCTGCTCCAGAGCTCCAGCGGGTTGTGCTCCACCCAGCCCGGCTCGGGGTAAATCTGGCGGATTTCCTGCTGGGCCATGGCCACAATGCGGCCGCTGGGGTCGAAGACGATGCTGCGCGAACTGGAGGTGCCCTGGTCGAGGGCGAGTAGGTAGGTCTGGGTCATGACTCCGGGTCCTTGATGGCGTGTTCCGTGGACGCGGCCACCACGCACTCCACGCCGGCCTGATCCATCAGGTCGGGGTAAGGCTGCGGCGGCGGCGCGTCGGTGAACAGCACGTCGATATCGCTCAGGTGGCCCAGCTGCACCATGGCGGGCCGGTCGAACTTGGTGGTGTCGGCGGCCATCCAGACCGCGCGCGACTGGCCAATGATGGCGCGCGCCACCCGCACTTCGCGGAAATCGTAGTCGCGCAGGGTGCCGTCGTCCTCTATGCCGCTGATACCGATGAGGCCAATGTCCACCTTGAACTGGCGGATGAACTCCACCGTGGCATCGCCCACGATGCCCTGGTCGGTGCCACGGACGACACCCCCTGCCACGATCACTTCGCAGTCGGGGTGGGTGCTCAACAGCGCCGCAATGTGCAGGTTGTTGGTAATGACGCGCAAGCCCTGGTGGTGGCGCAGTTCGTGGGCCACCGCCTCGATGGTGGTGCCGATGTTCATGATCAGGGAGCAGCCGTTGGGCACACGGGCCGCAATGGCGCGGGCAATGCGTGTTTTGCCCTCGGCCTGCAGGGCCTGGCGCTGGCGGTAGCCAATGTTCTCGGTGGTGGACAGCGGCAGACGCACACCGCCATGAAAGCGCGCCAGCAGCCCGGCTTCGGCCAGGCGCTGCACATCGCGGCGCACGGTCTGCAGGGTCACGCCAAAGCGCTCCGCCAACGCCTCTATGGACAGCACGCCGTGCTGGCGCACCAGGTCCAGAAGTTCGGATTGACGCGGATTGAGGGTCACACGGAAACCATAGCCCAAATCAGACACAGAGCCATTGGGAAATACCCACAAAAGCAACAATTTCTTCCACAAAACGAATAATATCGAAAAATATCGAGCAAAACACCAACCCTATGCGCTCTTCACTCATTCAGGCTCTCCAGACCGCCGTGGCCCACCCCGAGCCCTACGACCTCGCCGTGGTGGGCGGTGGCGCCACCGGGCTGGGTGTGGCGCTGGACGCCGCTCTGCGCGGCTACTCCGTGGTGTTGTTCGATTCGCACGACTTTGCCAGCGGCACGTCATCGCGATCCACCAAGCTGCTGCACGGTGGTGTGCGCTATCTGGCGCAGGGCAATGTATCGCTGGTGCGAGAGGCCTTGGCCGAGCGCGCCACCGTGCTCAAACTCGCGCCGCATCTGGCGCAGCCGCTGCCCTTTGTCATGCCCTCCTACCGCTGGTGGCAGACGCCCTTTTATGGCGTTGGCCTGAAGCTCTATGACCTGCTGGCTGGCCGCGCTGGCCTGCACCACACCGAATGGCTGGGCCGCGATGCCACCCTGGCCGCCCTGCCCGGCGTGAACGCGCAGGGCCTGCAAGGCGGCGTGAAATACTGGGACGGCCAGTTTGACGATGCCCGCCTGGCGCTGGCCCTGGCGCGCAGCGTGGAAGCTGCCGGCGGCCTGCCCCTGAACTACATGAGCGTGGAGGCACTGCAGCCTCTGGCGCAGGGAGAACAAGCCGACGGCGCGCGCTTTGTGCTCACCGTGCGCGACAAGCTGGCACCCACTGAGCCGGGCAGCACCGTACCGCCCACAGCCGCCACGCTGCAGGTGCGCGCCCGCGCTGTGGTGAACGCCACCGGCGTGTGGGTGGACAAGCTGCGCAACCAGGCCAGCCAGACCGCGCACGGCCAGCAGCACGCCCCTGCAACTTCGCATGCCTCCATGGTCACCCCCAGCCAGGGGGTGCATGTGGTGGTGGACCGTAGCTTCCTCCCCGGCAACCACGCCCTGCTGGTGCCTAAAACGCAAGATGGGCGGGTGCTGTTTGCCGTGCCCTGGCTGGGCTCTCTCATTCTGGGCACCACAGACACACCGCGCCCCGACGCGCCCCGGGAGCCCGAGCCGTTCGAGGCCGAACTCGATTTCATCCTGCAGGAAGCCAGCCGCGTGCTCAGCCGGCCGGTGCAACGAACCGACATTCAGAGCATGTGGGTGGGATTGCGCCCGCTGGTGTCGGCGCCGTCTGCGCCAGCCGGGGAAGCCGGTCAGGCCGGACAAGCCGGACATACCCGCGGGCTGTCCCGCGAACACACCATCGTGACCGACCCGAACGGCCTGCTCACCGTGACCGGCGGCAAGTGGACCACCTACCGCGCCATGGCCGAGGACGTGCTGCGTACCTGCTTTGCCGCTGGTTTGCTGCCAGAACGGGGTACAGGCACCACCGAATGCCACCAGCTGGTGGGTGCTCCGGTTTCAGGCCCGGGCGCGGGTACGCGCTCAGGAAGCCAGGGCGCACAGCCAGGGTTACACGCCGCGCCAGGCCTGCACCTGTACGGGAGCGAACAGGACGCTGTGCTGGCGCTGCCGGGCGCCCAAAGCGGTATCGGGCTGGGGCTGACCGAAGCCATGGTGCGTTTTGCCGTGCGGCGCGAATACGCCTGCACCGTGGAAGACGTGCTGGCGCGGCGCTGGCGGGCCCTGTTCCTCGATGCCAGGCAGGCACTGGCCATGGCACCCACCGTGGCCGCGCTACTGGCCGAAGAGCACGGGCAAGACCCGCAACTGGGCGCTTTCGAACAGATGGCGCAGCGCTACCTGCCTGCGTAAACACCACCTGCAAACTCGTCGCCGCTCACACCGGCGGGGTTGGGAAAGGGAAAAAAAGCGCTTACAGTCGGCCCCAAAGCGAGGCCCATGCGACTGAACCCCTACGATCTGCGCGATGCCACCGCACTGGTGGTGGACGGCAATGTGCTGTCCAGGTCGGTACTGGTTTCGCAGCTGCGGGACCTGGGCTTTCGCAGCGTGCTGCAATCTCCGCGGGTGTCCGATGCACGCCGTCAGCTGGAATTCAAGACCTTCGATCTGGTGGTATGCGAACAGCACTTTGCCACCGATGTAGCCACCGGCCAGGAACTGCTGGACGACCTGCGCCGCTGCGGTCTGCTGCCGTTTTCCACCGTGTTCATCATGATCACCGCCGAGGCCACCTACGCCACCGTGGCCGAGGCGGCCGAGTCCGCGCTCGACTCCTACCTGCTGCGCCCGTACACACAAGCCCGGCTGGAAGACCGCATCATCCAGGCGAGGCAGCGCAAGCTGTCCCTGAAGGCCATTTTCGAGGCCGTGGAGGCCAAGGACTTTGCGCTCGGCGCCAAGCTGTGCCTGGAGCGCTTTGCGCAGCGCGGCGACTACTGGCTCTACGCGGCCCGCGTGGGGGCAGAGTTGCTGCTGCGGCTGGAGCAGTACGAGCACGCGCAGAAGCTCTACCACGCCGTCATTGAAGCCAAGACGCTGCCGTGGGCGCGCCTGGGGGTGGCGCGTGCGCAGGTGGAAGCGGGGCAGGTGCAGAAGGCGGTGCACACGCTGGAGGGCCTCATCAGCGACGAGCCCGGCTATGCCGATGCCTACGACGTGATGGGGCGTGCCCACGTGGAAAGCGGCGACTTCACCGCCGCCCTGGAGGCTTACCGCACAGCCACCACCATGACGCCTTCGTCTATCAGCCGGCTGCAGCGCCACGGCATGCTGGCGCACTACTGTGGCGACACCGAGACCGCACAGGAGCTGCTGGAACGCTCCGTCCGGCTGGGCCTGGATTCCAAGATGTTCGATGCGCAGACGCTGGTGCTGCTGGCCACCATGCGCTTCGATGGTGGAGACACCAAGGGCCTGCAGCGCTGCAGCGAGGACATCAATGACTTCGTGGAGCGCTTTCCCGACTCGGAACGCCTGCAGCGGCTGGCTGTGGTGGTGGACACCCTGCAGCAACTCAAGAACCACCAGACGGCGCGGGCGCTGGAGTTGGTGCGCCAACTCATGGGGCAGGTGCGGGAGGACAGCTTCGATTTCGAGGCCGCCTGCAACCTCCTCATGCTGGTGAGCCGCCTGGCTGCGCAAGCCATACAGATTGACGAGGTGGACCAGTGCGTGCGCAACGTGGGCATGCGCTTCTGCAACTCGCGGGCCCTGACCGATTTGCTGGCGCGCGCAGCCGGGGCCTTCCCGGCCTTTGCCGACATCATTGCGCAAGCCCAGCAGGAGGTGTTGCACCGGGTGGAGGAAGCCATGCGCCTGAGCCTGGAGGGCAAGCCGCAAGCCGCGGTGGTGCAACTCACCAAGCTGGGCGAAGTCACGCAGAACGCCAAGCCGCTGGAGGCCGCCTGGGGCGTATTGAAGCGTTACGAGGAACGCATAAACAACGCCGAGGAACTGGCGGCGCAACTCAAGGACTTGCGCGCACGCTACGCCGGCTTTGCCGGGCGCGCCACGATTGGCGACAAGAACGCGCGCCAGGCGGGCGGTGTGAGCCTGCGCGTCATGGACGTTGCAGCGCCCAAGGACGTGTCAGGCACCAAACTGGCCACCTGAGACCGCCCCGCAGCCGCTCACTCTACAGGTGCACCACTCTTGAACCACTGCGCCACCAGCGCGCGCTCTTCCTCGGTGATGCCGGTGGCGTTGTTCATGGGCATCTGGCGCGTCACCACCACCTGCTGGTAGATGGTCTGGGCGTGCTGGCGCATGGCCTCGGGGGAATCCACGCGCACGTTTTTCGACTGCAGGGCCGCGCCGTGGCACATGACGCAGCGTTGCTCCATGATGGCGCTCACCTGCGCATAGCTCACGCTGGCGGGTACGGCCACCACGGGCACTGGCGCAGGCTTCATCCACACGATGAGCCCCAGCAGCAGCAGCACACCCACGGCGGCGTAGGGCCAGGGGTGCGGGTTGCGGCCCAGTTTGTAGCCATGCCGCATGACAAAGAACTGCCGTATGGCCGCACCTGCCAGCATCATGAGAATGAGCACCAGCCAGTTCTGCGGGTGGTTGTAGGTGAAGCTGTAGTGGTTGCTCAGCATGGCAAACAGCACCGGCAGCGTGAAGTAGGTGTTGTGCACGCTGCGCTGCTTGGCCCGCTGGCCATGCACCGGGTCTACCGGCTGGCCCGCTTTCAGCGCGGCCACCACCTTGCGCTGGCCCGGAATGATCCAGAAGAACACGTTGGCACTCATGGCAGTAGCCAGCATGGCGCCCATGAGCAGGAAGGCGGCGCGGCCTGCAAACAGCTGGCAAGCCAGCCAGGCGCCCACACACACCAGCACGGCCACCAGCGCCCCCACCTTGGCATCGGCACCGGGGCCAGTGCCGAACGCGCGGCAAATGGCGTCGTACAGCAACCAGAACACCACCAGGAACGCCAGCGCTGCCGCAATGGCCGCGGGGGGGCTCCAAGCCATGACGTTGGGGTCGATGAGGTAGACGCTAGGGCTCCAGAGGTAGGACACCAGGAAGAGCGCAAAGCCGCTGAGCCAGGTGGAATAACTTTCCCAATAGAACCAGTGCAGGTGCCCGGGCATTTTGGGCGGAGACACCGCGTACTTCACCGGGTGGTAGAAGCCGCCGCCGTGCACCGCCCAGATTTCTCCGGTGGCGCCTTCGGCGCGCAGCTTCTCGTCTTCGGGCGTGGTCAGGCTGCTGTCCAGAAAGACAAAGTAGAACGACGAGCCGATCCAGGCGATGGCCACAATCACGTGCAGCCAGCGCAACAAGAGATTGGCCCAGTCCAGCAGATAGGTTTCCATGTTGAATGCCTGGTTTAGATGGGGTTTGCGGTGCCTGCCTGCCGCAGCGTCTGGGTGGCAAGCAAAAGCTGGGCCGCCACGCTGGCGGCAATCACTTCGGGTTCCTTGCCAACAATCCCCGGCAACCCGATGGGCGACGTGATGCCTTGCAGCGCCTCCTCGGTGTGGCCGCGGGCCAGCAGGCGCTGGCGAAAGCTGGCCCACTTGGTGCGGCTGCCTATCAGGCCCACGAAGGGCAGGTCCTGGTGGCGGGCCTGCCGCTGCAGGCAGGCGTCGATGATGTCGAGGTCTTCGGCGTGGCTGAAGCTCATGACCAGCACGTGGCTGCCGGGCGGCAGGTGCGGTACGGCAGCGTGTACGGGGTCGGAATGTTCGGTGTGCACACGCGCGGGCAGTTCGGGCGGAAAGACTTCATCCCGGCTGTCTATCCAGCGCAGCGCAAACGGCAGCGGCGCCAGGGCCCGGGCCAGCGCACGGCCCACATGGCCGCCACCGAACAGGGCCACCGGCAGGTGGTGGGCACTGAGCCGCCGGGCCAGAGCTTCGGTGTCTTGCGGACCGGCCACCTGCACCGCTTCGGCGCGCAGGACCACCACGCCGCCGCAGCACTGCCCCAGGCTGGGCCCGAGCGGGAAGCGGCGCACCTCGGGCGGGCGGGTGGGCTCGGCCAGCCAGCCACGCGCCCAGGCCGTTCCCTCGAACTCCAGCTGCCCCCCGCCTACAGTGCCAGTCAGGCTGCCATCGGCCCACACAGCCATCCAGGCGCCCGCATTGCGCGGCACCGAGCCTTCGGTGGCGTGCACGCTCAGCAGCACGCAGGCGGGTGCTGAGGCAGGCGGGCTCAACCTGCCCAGCAGTTCTTCCAGCGGGGTCAAGTCAGCTGCCACGGTAGGTGGAGTAACTCCAAGGGCTCACCAGCAGGGGCACGTGGTAGTGGGCGCTGGCATCGGCCACGCCAAAGTCCAGCGCCACCTGATCGAGGAAGCTGGGCTCGGGCAGCGCCACGCCGCGTGCGGCGAAGTAGCCCTTCACGTCAAACACCAGGCGGTAGGTGCCGGTGCGCAGGCTGGCGTTGTCGTACAGCGGGCCATCGGGGTTGCGGCCATCGGCGTTCAGGCTGAAGGTTTTCACCAGCGTGGCGGTGGGCGTCTGGCCGGGTTCGGTGGCAGGCACGGTGGTGTATAGCGACACCCGCATGCCGGCCGCGGGGCAGCCGTGCATGGTGTCCAGAACGTGGGTACTCAGCCCCATGGCGCTTCTCCTGTTGGGGTGAATTCACCCGGTCTTGGTCGACCAAAAGTGTATACAGTTTTGCGGCGCTTCGGGTAATATCCCGCCATGGAATCTTCCAGCACCCGCCAGATTGTGGAGTCGCTCACCCGGGCCATCGTGGAGCACCGGCTGCATCCGGGTACCAAGCTGGCCGAGCAGAAACTGGCCGACCACTTCGGTGTCTCGCGCACGCTGGTGCGCCAGGCACTGTTCCAGATGTCGCAGAACCGCCTCATCCGGCTGGAGCCCGCACGCGGCGCTTTTGTAGCCACGCCCTCGGCCGACGAAGCCCGCCAGGTGTTCGAGGTGCGCCGCATGCTGGAGCTGGAAATGACGCGCCAGTTTGTGCGCCAGGTCAAGCCCGCGCAAATCAAGGCACTGAACGCGCACGTGGCCGAGGAGCGCCGCGCCGTGGCCAGCCAGGACGTGGCGGGCCGCACCGAACTGCTGGGTGATTTCCATGTGCGCATGGCGCAGCTCATGGGCAACGAGGTGCTGGCCGACATGCTCGATGAGCTCATTTCCCGCTGCGCCCTCATCACGCTGATGTACCAGACCAGCCACGCCGCCGAACACTCCAACGAGGAGCACGTGGCCATCGTGAAGGCCCTGGCCGCGCGCGACGAGGCGCTGGCTGTGCAGCTCATGGACGAGCACCTGAGCCACGTGGTAGCCCAGCTCACCTTCGACCGCAAGGTCCCCACCAACGACATTGCCATGGCCCTGTCATGATTTACGACACCACCGCCCCCTACCCCCGTGACCTGCGCGGCTACGGCCCGCAGGTGCCGCACGCACGCTGGCCCGGCGGCGCCCGCATTGCCGTGCAGTTCGTGCTGAACTACGAAGAAGGCGGAGAGAACTGCGTGCTGCACGGCGACGCCGCCTCCGAGACCTTCCTGTCGGAAATGTTCAACCCCGCCGCATTCCCGGCACGGCACATCAGCATGGAAGGCATCTACGAATACGGCGCGCGCCAGGGTGTGTGGCGCATCCTGCGGGAGTTCGAGCAGCGCGGCCTGCCGCTTACTGTGTTCGGCGTGTCCACCGCGTTGCAGCGCAGCCCTGAAGTGACGGCTGCCTTCGTGGAACTGGGCCACGAGGTGGCCTGCCACGGGCTGAAATGGATCCACTACCAGAACCTGGAAGAGCAGGTGGAGCGCGAGCACATGGCGCAGGCCATGGCCATACTGGCCGAGGCCACCGGAGACCATGGCCGCGCCTTGCACGGCGCCGGCTGGTACACCGGCCGCGACAGCCCCAACACCCGCCGTCTGGTGGCCGACTTCGGCGGCTTCGAGTACGACAGCGACTATTACGGCGACGACCTGCCCTTCTGGATGAAAGTGGCCACCTCCGACGGCCGCGTGGTGCCCCAGCTCATCGTGCCCTACACGCTGGACTGCAACGACATGCGCTTCTCCCTGCCGCAGGGTTTTTCGCACGCCGACCCCTTCTTCCAGTACCTGCGGGACAGCTTCGATGCCCTCTACGCCGAAGGCGACCCGAACGGCCTGAACGCGCCCAAGATGATGAGCATCGGCATGCACTGCCGCCTGCTGGGCCGGCCGGGGCGCATGGCAGCGCTGCAGCGTTTTCTGGACCATATCGCGGCCCACGAGCACGTGTGGGTGGCGCGCCGCATAGACATTGCCCGCCACTGGCGCGCCACGCACCCCTACCCCTACGCTGCCACAGAACCAGCGCTGCTGCCGCCACCGCGCTGAAACGTCCGCCCAGACCCCCATGCCCTACACCCTGGAACAACTCAACACCGCCAGCCCCGAGGCCGCCGCCGCGCTGCTCGATGGCCTCTACGAGCACACCCCCTGGATCGTGGAGCACGCACTGCGCCAGCGGCCCTTTGCCAGCCTCGCGGCGTTGAAGCTGGCCTGTGCGCAGGCCCTGGCGCAGGCCGGTGAAGACGCGCAACTCGCCCTCATCCGCGCGCACCCGGAACTGGCGGGCAAAGCCATGGTGGACAACACGCTCACGGCCGAATCCACCAACGAGCAGAACACCGCCGGCCTGACCCGCTGCACGCCGCAGGAGTTTGCGCACATCCAGGCGCTCAACCAGGCCTACAACGAGCGCTTTGGCTGGCCGTTCATTCTGGCGGTGCGCGGCCCGCGGGGCGCCGGGCTGGGCAAGCGCCAGATCATCGAGACCTTCGAGCGCCGCCTGCAGGGCCACCGTGCGTTCGAGCTGCAGGAGTGCCTGCGCAACATCCACCGCATTGCAGAGATCCGCCTGAACGACAAGTTCGGCGCCGAACTGGGCGGGCAGCCTTCCCTGGGCAACGAGCTGTGGGACTGGCACGAAAGCCTGGCCCGCCATAGCGACCCGGGCTATGCCGAGCAAGGGCAACTCACCGTCACCTACCTCACCGCCGCACACCGCGCCTGCGCTGCCGAATTGCAGGAACGCATGCGCGAATGCGGCTTCGATGAAGTCACGCAAGACGCGGTGGGCAACGTGGTGGGGGTCTACCACGGCCACCAGCACAGCGCGCCGCGCCTGCTCACCGGCAGCCACTACGACACCGTGAGGAACGGCGGCAAGTACGACGGCCGCCTGGGCATCCTGCTGCCCATGCTGTGCGTGCGCGAACTGCAACGCGCCGGCCAGCGCCTGCCCTTTGGCATCGAGGTGGTGGGCTTTGCCGAAGAAGAAGGCCAGCGCTACAAGGCCACCTTCCTGGGCTCCAGCGCGCTCACCGGCGGCTTCCAGCCCGCCTGGCTGGACCAGCAGGACGCCGAGGGCATTCCCATGCGCCAGGCCATGCAGGCGGCGGGCTTGCTCACCGCCAACCACCCCGACCCCATGGCGTCCATCCAGGCCCTGCAGCGCGACCCGCAGCGCTACATCGGCTTTGTGGAAGTGCACATCGAGCAGGGGCCAGTGCTGAACGAGCTGAACCTGCCGCTCGGCGTGGTCACCTCCATCAACGGCAGCGTGCGCTACATGGGCCGCATTCAGGGCACCGCCAGCCACGCCGGCACCACGCCCATGGACCGCCGGCAAGACGCGGCCTGCGCCGCCGCCGAACTGGCTCTCTACCTGGAACGGCGCGCGGCTCAGGACAGCGACTCCGTGGCCACCATGGGCATGTTGCAAGTGCCCAGCGGCTCCATCAACGTGGTACCCGGTGCCTGCCAGTTCAGCCTGGATATGCGTGCACCCACCGACGCGCAGCGCGACGCGCTGGTGGCCGATGTGCTGGCCGAACTGCAAGCCATTGCCAGGCGGCGCGGCGTGTCGTACACGCTCGATGAAACCGTGCGCGCCAGCGCCGCACCCAGCCACCCGGCTCTGCAGGCCCGCTGGGAGCAGGCTGTGCAGGCGGTGGGGCTGCCGATACACCGCATGCCCAGCGGAGCGGGCCACGACGCCATGAAGCTGCACGAGGTCATGCCCCAGGCCATGCTGTTTGTGCGCGGCGAGCACAGCGGCATCAGCCACAACCCCATGGAATCCACCCACAGCAACGACATGGAACTGGCCATTCGCGCCTTCCAGCACCTGCTGCACAGCCTGGCCCAGGACCCCACCGTCTGACCTCACCCCCCCAACCTGCCATGACCTACCCCGCACTCGACCAGTGGATTGCCCAGCACTTTGACGAAGAGGTGCAATTCCTGCAGCAGCTGGTGCGCGTACCCACCGACACGCCGCCCGGCAACAACGCGCCCCACGCCGAAACCACGGCTGCGCTGCTGGCCACCTTGGGCTGGGAAGTGGAAGCCTTCCCGGTGCCGGAAGCCGAAGTGCGGGCCGCCGGGCTGCAGAGCATCACCAACCTGATCGTGCGGCGGCGCTACGGTCCCGGTAGTAAGGATGATGGTCCCACCATCGCCCTAAACGCCCACGGCGATGTGGTGCCCCCCGGCGAAGGCTGGACCCACAACCCCTACGGCGCGGCCGCGCCACCGCCGTGAGCAAGAGCGACTTTGCCAGCTTCATTTTCGCGGTGCGCGCGCTGGAAGCCGTGGCCCGCCCCACGCGCGGCTGCGTGGAACTGCACTTCACCTACGACGAAGAGTTTGGCGGCGAACTGGGCCCTGGCTGGCTGCTGGAGCACGGCCACACCCGCCCCGACCTTCTCATTGCCGCCGGCTTCAGCTACCAGGTGGTCACCGCCCACAACGGCTGCCTGCAACTTGAAGTCACGGTGCAGGGCGAGATGGCCCACGCCGCCATTCCGGACAGCGGCACCGACGCGCTGCAGGGTGCCACCCACATCCTGCAGGCGCTCTACCGGCTCAACCAGGACTACCTGCAGGTGCGCTCCGGGGTGGAGGGCATCAGCCACCCCTACCTGAACGTGGGCCTCATTCAGGGCGGCACCAACACCAACGTGGTGCCCGGCAAGGTGAGCTTCAAGCTCGACCGCCGCATGATCCCGGAGGAAGACCCGGCGCAGGTGGAAGCCGCGCTGCGCCAGACCATTGCCCAGGCGGCTGCCAGCTTCCAGCCGCCGCGCGGCGGGCGGGCACTGCAGGTGGACGTGCGCCGCCTGCTGCTGGCCCGCGCCATGCAGCCGCTGCCCGGCAACCAGCCGCTGGTGCAAGGGCTGCAGCGCCATGCGCAGGAGCTCTTTGGAGAGCCCATTCCCGCCCTGGGCACACCGCTCTACACCGATGTGCGCCTGTACGTGGAGCGCGGCATTCCCGGCGTCATCTACGGCACCGGGCCACGTACGGTGCGCGAATCGAACGCCAAGCGCGCGGACGAACACATCGAACTGGCCGACCTACTGCGCGCCACGCAGGTGATTGCGCGCACGCTGTCCGACTTGCTGGCCTGAATGCCCGCCTGGCGCGGGGCCGGTTCGCGCAGATGACAGCATATGCACGGCCCGGCGCTACCATAGCCGGCATCATCAACAGGAGACTGCACATGCTCAAACTCTGTGGCTTTTCGGCCAGCAACTACTACAACAAGGTCAAGCTCGCGCTGCTGGAAAAAGGCCTGCCCTTCGAAGAATCCCTCAACTGGGTGGGCGAGACCGACCGCACCTGTACCCCGCTGGGCAAGGTGCCTTACCTCATCACGCCGCAGGGCGCGCTGAGCGAATCGGCGGTCATCATGGACTACCTGGAAGACGCCTACCCGGAACACCCGCTGCTGCCCGCCGACCCGTTCCAGCGCGCCAAGGTGCGCGAGATCAACACCTACCTGGAACTGCACCTGGAACTCGAAGCGCGCAAGCTCTACCCCGAGGCATTCTTCCGCTCGCCCATCAGCGACGGCGCCAAGCAGAAAGTGGCCGAGCAGCTGGAGAAGAACATTGCCGCCTTCAAGCAGCTGGCGCGATTCGCCCCCTTCGTGGCGGGTGACCAGTTCACGGTGGCCGATTGCGCGGCGGTGGTGCACTTCCCGCTCATTGCCAGCGCCACCAAAATCATCTATGGCCGCGACATGCTGGCCGACCTGCCCGTGGCCGACTACCTCAAGCAGATGGGCGAGCGCCCGCATGTGCAGCGTATCAACGCCGACCGCAAGGCCAACACCGCGCTGATGATGCAGCGCGCCAAGGGTTGAGTATCCAGAGTTGAACTAGCCCATCAGGCGCGCCACTTCGGCGCGCAGGTCTTCGGCCCAGGCGCGGCGGTGGCGGCCGGCTGCGTGCTGCGGCTCGCCGTAACGCAGGCGGGCCTGCAGGCTTGGCTCGCCCAGCGTGCGCCACATGGACTGCAGGAGCGTATCGTCCCCCACATAGGCGGGGGCGGGGCTCGGTACATCGGGCGCCGCCAGGCTCAGGTAACGCAGCCCCACCGGGCCTATGGGCGCATCGGCCGCCAGGGCGGCCTGCAGCAGGTTGGCGTGGAAAGGCAGCACGCTCTGTCCGTCTCCGGTGGTGCCTTCCGGAAACACCGACAGGCGCTCCCCGCGCGCCAGTTCCTCGGCCATGCGGTGCACCACGCGCAGCGCGTCGCGCTGGCTGGCGCGTTCAATGAACAGCGTGCCGGCGCCCTCCACCAGCCGCCCCAGCACGGGCCAGCCGCGCACGTCCGATTTCGACACAAAGCGGCTCGGCGCCGCCGCATTCAGCACCAGAATGTCCAGCCACGAAACGTGGTTACACACCAGCAGCAGCGGGCCAGGCGTGTGGGCCTGGCCTTGCACCACCAGTTCCACGCCAAACAGCTCCAGCGCCCGTAAAGACCACGCCTGCACCCGCTCGCGGCGGGCTGCAGCATCCAGGCTGGGGAATTCGCGCTTCAGCGTGCGCAGGCCCGCCAGCACGTGCCAGAACAGCCGCCACAGGCGCCAGATGCGGGCCAGCGCCGGGCGGGGGCGGCCAGCGGCCATCCGCATGGGCGCAGGCGCGGGGTCGGGCTGCAGTTCAGGCAACGGTGGCGGAATCGGGAAGTCAAGCTGGAAGGCTCAGTACCGGCGCTCAGTGCCGGCGCTCGGCAGCAGCTTCGAACGCAAACTGCCCGCCCACCAGCGTGGTGTGCACCGACACCGGCATTTCATGCCCCTCGAACGGGGTGTGCTTGCCCTGGCTGTGCAGCGCCTCGCCCTCCACGCGCCAGTGGCGGTGGGGGTTGATGATGCACAGATCGGCCACGCCCCCCACCGCAATGCGGCCCAGGCTGGCCTGCAGCGTACCCAGCCGGGCGCCCAGTACGTGGGCGGGGCCCTGCGTCAGGGCCTGTATGGCGCGTACCAGGGGCACGCCGTCCTGCTCGGCCCACTTGCAGGCCAGGCCCAGCAGCAGTTCCACCGCGGTGGCGCCGGGCTCGGCCTCGGCAAAGGGCAGCGTCTTGGCGTCGGCCGACACCGGGTTGTGGTCGGACACCAGCGCATCGATGGTGCCGTCGGCCAAGCCCTGGCGCAGCGCAGCCCGGTCGGCCTGCTGACGCACGGGTGGTTGCAGGCGCAGGCGGCTGTCGAAGTAACCGATGTCGATGTCGGTCAGGTGCAGGTTGTGCACGCTCACATCGCAGGTCACGGGCAGGCCATCGGCCTTGGCGCGGCGCACCAGTTCCAGCCCCGCCGCGCTGCTGATGCGGCACAGGTGCACGCGCACATGCTGGCCATCCGTGCTGCGCGACACACCGCGCAGCAACTCAAACAGGGTGTGCAGCGCAATCACTTCGGCAGCGGCGGGCACGCCGCTCAGGCCCAGGCGCGTGGCCAGCGGACCGCTGGCGGCCACGCCCTTGCCCAGCCAGTGGTCCTGCGGGCGCAGCCACACGCTGTAGCCAAACGTGGCAGCGTACTGCAGCGCACGCTGCAGCACCTGCGTGTTCACAATGGGCACTTCGGCCTGGCCAAAACCCACACAACCCGATTCGGTGAGTTCCACCATCTCGGTCAGCACCTCACCCTGCAGCCCGCGCGTCAGGGCACCCAGCGGGAACACGCGGGCCTGGTGCAGTTTTTCGGCGCGGAACTTCAGCATGTCCACCAGGCCGGGCTCATCGAGCACCGGGTCGGTATCGGGCGGACACACGAGGGAGGTGACGCCGCCCGCCGCCGCCGCGGCCATCTCGGTTTCCAGCATCTGCGCGTGCTCCTGCCCCGGCTCGCGCAGGCGCACGGCCAGGTCCACCAGGCCGGGCAACACCCAGCAACCCGTGGCATTCACCGTGCGGTTGGGGGAAAAGTCGGCGGGCAGCGTGCCCACCGCTATGATGCGGCCCGCTGCAATCGCCACGTCGGCCACGGTGTCGGTACCGCTGGCCGGATCGATCACGCGGCCATTCTGGATCAGGATTTTCATGCCTCGTTCCCCGCCACTATGCCCATGACTGCCATGCGCACCGCAATGCCGAAGGTCACCTGCGGCAGCACCACGCTCTGCTGCCCGTCCACCACGTGGGAATCGATTTCCACACCCCGGTTGATGGGCCCCGGGTGCATGACGATGGCGTCGGGCTTGGCCCAGCGCAGGCGTTCGGGCGTGAGCCCGAAGCTCTTGAAATACTCCTGCGATGAGGGCAGCAGCGCGCCGCTCATGCGCTCGTTCTGCAGGCGCAGCGCAATCACCACATCGCAGCCGCGTATGCCCTCTTCCAGCGTGTGGCACACCCGCACACCCAGGTGTGAGAGGTCGTTGGGCACCAGGGTGCGCGGCCCCACCACGCGCACATCGGGGCAACCCAGTGTGGTGAGGGCGTGGATGTCGGAGCGCGCCACGCGCGAGTGCAGCACATCGCCCACCACCGCCACCGACAGCTGGGTGAAGTCCTTCTTGTAGTGCCGGATGGTGTACATGTCCAGCAGGCCCTGCGTGGGGTGCGCATGGCGCCCATCGCCGGCATTGATGACGTGCACATGCGGCGCCACGTGCTGGGCAATCAGGTAGGGTGCGCCCGATTCGCTGTGGCGCACCACAAAAATGTCGGCCGCCATGGCGCTCAGGTTGGCAATGGTGTCCAGCAAGGACTCGCCCTTGGCGGTGGAACTGCGCGCGATGTCGAGGTTGATGACGTCCGCGCTCAGGCGGGTGGCGGCAATCTCGAAGGTGGTGCGGGTGCGGGTGCTGTTCTCGAAGAACAGGTTGAACACGCTCTTTCCCCGCAGCAGCGGTACCTTCTTCACCTCGCGGTCGCTCACGCTCACGAAGTTGGCGGCGGTGTCGAGGATTTGCGTCAGGATGGCGCGCGGCAGTCCTTCGGTGGACAGCAGGTGCACCAGTTCGCCGTGGCGGTTGAGTTGGGGGTTGCGTTGGGCCATCTTCATGGTCACTCCAGTACGTCCAACACAAAGCGCAGGCGCCCGCCGGGCTCGTTGGGTTCGCGCGCCAGTTCCAGCGACTGTGCTTCGGGCACGCTCAGGTGGGCAGCCACCACATCGGCCTGTATGGGCAGCTCGCGCCCGCCACGGTCGGCCAGCACGGCCAGTTTCACGCAGGCCGGGCGGCCGTAGTCGAACAGTTCGTTCAGCACGGCGCGCAGCGTGCGCCCGGTGTAGAGCACGTCATCCACCAGCAGCACCTGCGCGTGGTTCACGTCGAAGGGCAGCTTCGTCTGGGCGCTGGCGCTCAGGCCGCGCTGGGCAAAGTCGTCGCGGTGCATGGCCGATGAAATCACCCCGGCCTCGCCCTCCAGGTTCAGGGCGGTGCGCAGGTCGTGTTGCAGACGCTCGGCCAGCCAAGCGCCGCCCGAGGTGATGCCCACCAGGTGCCAGCGTCCACCGGCGTTGGCCAGCAACTGCTGCACGCCGGCGCGCAGGGCCTGGTAGAGCGCCTCCGCGTCGGGGGGGGATGTGGCCGCAACGGCGGTATCAGGCGTCAAGGCAGGCTCCTCAGAAACTGTTCCAGGATGATGCAGGCCGAGGCGGCATCGGCATCGGTGGCGCCCAGGCTGTGGGCTTCGGTGGTGCTGTAGCGCTCGTCCACCTCGAACACGGGCAGACCGAAGCGGCCACGCAGCTGGCGCGCGAACTTCAGCGCACGCGCGGTGTTTTCGTGGGCTGCGCCGTCGGGGTGGGTGGGTATGCCCAGCACCAGCGCATCGGGCTTCCAGGTTTGCAGCAGCGCGGCCACGGCGGTGAAACGGGCATCGCCCTCGGCGCGCAAGGTGGGCTGCGGGCTGGCGGTGCGGGTGATGCGGTTGCCCGTGGCCACGCCAGTGCGCTTCAGGCCCAGATCGAGCGCCAGAAAGGTCTGGTACTGCG
>JALOSG010000193.1 GCA_025458665.1 Serpentinimonas sp. | reverse complement strand
ATCGAGGGTGCCGGACAGCGCCAGAACGATACGCTGACCCAGGGCCGGCGCTGGCTGCTGAGTGTGGGCATGGGCCTTGGCCTGCTGGCGACTTCGGGCCTGTTGCAGGCGCAGACGGCCACCCTTGTTCCGGGCAGCACGGCAGGCGAATTCTCCGTCTCACCCAGCGGAGCCGCCACCTACAGTGTCCCGATCGCGGTGCCACCCGGTGTGGCCGGCGTGGCGCCGCAGGTGTCCCTGAGCTACAGCAGCCAGGGTGGCAACGGCATGATGGGCATTGGCTGGGACCTGGATGCCGCTTCGGCCATCACCCGCTGCCCGCGGACGACCGCCACCGATGACTTCTTCGGCTCGGTCAACCTCGATAGCGGCGACCGCTTCTGCCTGGACGGCCAGCGCCTGATCAACGTCAGCGGCAGCTATGGCGCAGCGGGCAGCGTGTACCGCAGCGAGATCGACAACTTCAACCGGGTCACCGCCAACGGCGCGGCCGCCGGCAGCGCAGCCAACGGACCCGAGAGCTTCACGGTGCACGCCAAGGATGGCACGGTGCTCTTCTACGGCGCCACAACGGACTCGCGCATCGAGGCCCAAGGCAGCACGGTGGTGGCCGCCTGGCTGCTCAACCGCATGCAGGATGCCAACGGCAACGCCATTGACTACAGCTACCACGAAGACAACGCCAATGGTCACTGGCGTCTGAGCAGCATCAGCTACGCCAACCGCTCGGTGCTCTTCAGCTACGAAGCACGGCCCGATGTGGTGCCCAGCTACCTGGCCGGCTCACTCATGAGTACGCCGGTTCGCCTGAGCCGGGTGGAGACCCGCATCGGGCAGAACGTGGTGATGCGCACCAACATCACCTACAGCGCGGCTTCGTCCGTGCGCGGCTCTCTGGTTCACAGCATCCAGCAGTGCGATGCGACCAACAAATGCCTGGCACCGCTGGAGCTGCAGTGGAACGATACGGGCACGCCAGCCTTTGCCAACTCGACCTGGAGCGGTCCCTCGAGCTACCTGAACGTCATGGCGGCCGACATGAACGGCGATGGCCGTACCGATCTGTTGCGGTACGTCAGTGGCACGACGTGGCAGGTGTGCATGTCCAATGGCAGCGGCGGCTTCTCCTGCGCCAACTGGACCGGTACCGAAGGGCTGCCCAGCGACACGGCCACTGCAGTTGGCGACTTCGACGGGGCAGGCCGCTCCAGCATCGCCCGCTATACGGGAGCCGACGGTCGCTGGATTGTGTGCAAGTCCTCGGGCACCAGGTTCAACTGCTACAACTGGAGCACCGGTTACAACACTTGGAACCAGTACACCAAGACAGGTGACTTCGATGGTGACGGCCGGACCGACCTGATCAACCACATCAGCGGCAGTTCCTGGCGCATCTGCCTGACCCGGGCAAGCTTCAGCTGCTTCAACACCTCGGCGCATTCGGGCGCAGGCGAGAACGTGTTCGTGGGTGACTTCAACGGTGATGGCCGCGATGATCTGGCGGGCTACACCAGTGCGGGCAACTGGCGTGTGTGCCTGAGCGTGGGCGGAAGCTTCAATTGTTCCACCTGGGCTGGTCATAACGGCGGTGCCAGCAACAACGTTGTAGCCGACTTCAACGGCGATGGTCTCTCGGACATGGCGCGCTACACCACCGACGGTAACTGGAATGTGTGCCTATCTACCGGTCGAGGGTTCCAGTGCAGCGTATGGGTGGGCCACACCGGAGGTACCAGCAACAACCTCGTGGCTGATTTCAACGGTGACGGACTCTCGGATATAGCCCGCTCTGCCACCAGTGGCGACTGGAGGGTCTGCCTCTCAACAGGGGTAGGTTTCGAGTGCAGCAACTGGGGTGGCATGTCGGGGGACACCACCGACAACCATGTCGGCGACTTCTACGGGGAGGGTCGTTCGCAACTGACCCGGCGCACCGGCAGCAGCAACTGGCGCGTGGCTCAGCCCCAGGTGCAAGGCGTCCGCCGCGCCCTGGCCTTCAACCTGGGGCCTGTGCAGTCGGTCGTTGAATACGGCAACCTGATCGACCCGGCAGGGGGCAACCTCTACACCAGAGACACCGATGCCGTCTTCCCGCGCCTGGACGTGCGCGCGCCCATGTGGGTGGTCAGCCGCAGCGGGCAAAGCAATGGCCTGGGCGGGCTGAACCACAGCAACTACCGCTACGGTGGGCTCAAGAGCGAATACGCCTGGAACAACGGCCGGGGGCGGGGCAACCTGGGGTTCCGCTGGCGCCTGGTCAGTGAAGAGGCCACCGGTATCAGCAGCTACACCGAGTACGCCCAGGACTGGCCGTTCATTGGTCAGACCCTCCTGAGCGAGACGCGCCTCAGTGGCAAAGGCAGCGGCGGTGTGCTCAAGCGCACCGAGGTCACGCAGGGCTGTTACCAGACCGGTGTGCAGGTGGGCGGCACGCCGCCGGCTGCGGCCACCACGGATTGCGGCAGCTGGGCGGCCGGCAAGATCTACTTCCCGTTCACCAGCGGGGTCAGCGAGAGCAGCTGGGACCTGGAGGGCGCGGTGATGCCGGTGATCCAGACGGCCAACAGCTACGCGGGCACGCCCGAGACCGGTGGGGCCGTTCGCCAGTGGGGCCTGGCCACGCAGGTGCGGGCCGACGTGCTGCAAGGTGGTCAACTGCGCCACCGCAAGACCACGGTCAACGAATACCACCCCACGGATGCGAGCAACTGGCGGCTGGGTCGCCTCAAAAAAGCCACCGTGACCAGCACGCAGTACTGATCAACCCAGCCTAGCAGCATCAGGCCCAGGGAGGGAGAACCCATGAGCAAGACGACACACAAGCGCGCGGGTGACGGCGCGCATCTCAACAACAGCCCACGCTGGCTGGCCGCCTGGGCCCTGGTGGCCGCAGGCGCGTTCGGCCTGCCGGTGCAGGCCCAGGCGCAGCAGAGCATCACCCGCACCAGCAGCTTCGAGTACAACGCGCAGGGGCAGCTGACGCTTGAGGTGATTGAGCCCGACAGCGCCCAGCTGTGCCTGCAGACCACCCACAGCTACGACGCCCAGGGCAACCGCACCGGCTCCAGTGCTTCGGCCTGCGCCGGCGCCAGCGGCCACACCCTCTCCAGCGCCGCCCAGCCCCGCAGCAGCAGCCAGACCTTTGCCGCGCAGACGGTCAGCGTCGATGGGGTGAGCTACAGCACCCCCGCCGGTGTCTTTGCCAACAGCCAGACCAACGCCCTGGGGCACAGCGAGAGCCGGGAATACGACCCGCGCCACGGCAAAGTCACCCGCCTGGTGGGCCCCAACGGCGGGGTGACCACCTGGGAATACGACGGCTTTGGCCGCAAGACCCGGGAGAACCGGGCCAACGGCACCTACACGCTGTGGGAATACCGGCTGTGCCAGGCCCCCGGCCAGCCGGCCGATGCGCTGTGCGCGCAGCCGGTCAGCCACGACGGGCTGAGCCACACCCTGCAGTGGTACGTGCGCGAGCTCAGCTACGGCAGCAACGGCGTGCCGCTGGCCGCGCCCAAGTACCAGTTCCACGACATGCTGGGCCGGGTGGTGCGCACGCGCGATGACAGCTTCATGCACCGCGACGCGGCGCTGCGCCAGCCCAGCCTGCAGGAGACGCTGTACAACGCGCTGGGCCAGACCGTCTGGAAGTCCGTGCCCTTCCTGCTGGGCAGCACCCGCCAATGGCTGCAGTCCGTCTACGACCAGCTCGGGCGGGTGATCGAAGAGCATTCGCCGGCCCCCAATGGCCAGACAGCGGTGCTCAGAACCGAATACGACGGCCTGGTGACCACCACCACCAACGCGCTGGAGCAGACCCGCACTGTGCACCGCAACGCCGAAGGGCGCACCGCACGCGTGGTCGACGCCCTGGGCAACGAGGTGGTCTACACCTACGACGCGCTGGGTCAGCTGGTGCAGACCAACGCGGCCGGCTCCATCACGCGCCTGAGCTACGACCTGCGCGGGCGCAAGACCAGCATGGAAGACCCGGCCATGGGCCGCTGGGACTACGCCCACAACGCCTTTGGTGAGCTGGTCTGGCAGCAGGACAGCCTCAGCCAGGTGGCCACCATGGCTTACGACCGCCTGGGGCGCATGACCCAGCGCAGCGAGCCCGATCTGGTCAGCCACTGGTATTTTGACCAGAGGGCCAATGGCAGCGCCTGCGGGGCGGGCATTGGCAAGCTGTGCGAGGCCACGGCCAACAACGGCTACCGCCGCCTGCACACCTACGACAGCATCGGTCGCCCGATCAGCACCTCCAACGTGCTGGACAGCGCCGTGCAGCCGGCGGTCATGAGCCAGGTCTACGACCCGGTGACCGGGCGCCTGGCCGAGCAGACCTGGCCCACCGGGTACCGGGCGGCCTACGACTACACCACCGCTGGCACCGACTGGACGGCCGGGCACCTGTTGCGGGTGCGCGGCATCGACGGGGCCACGCAGAACGTGAGCTGGCAGGCGCTGGACAAGGACGCGCAAGGGCGCGTGAGCGCCTTCCTGTACGGCAACAACGTGGTCACCAGCAAAGACATCGAGGCGGCCAGCGGCGTGCTGCGCAGCGTCACTGGCACCTTGAACGGGCAGGCCATCGGCCACGTGCAGAGCCAGAGTTACACCTATGACAAAGCGGGCAACCTGCTCAGCCGAGGCGATGCCAACACGGGCGTGAGCGAAACCTTCCAGTACGACAGCCTGAACCGCTTGAACGTAACGAGCACCCAGGGCGGGGCGCTGCAAGGCTATGACACGGTGCAGATGCTCTACGACGCGCGCGGCAACATCCGCTACAAGAGCGACGTGGGCTACTACCACTACGACAGTG
>JALOSG010000192.1 GCA_025458665.1 Serpentinimonas sp. | reverse complement strand
ATTGCCTTCGGGCTGGCGCGCCACGCACGCCATATGGTGCTGGTGCCTTGCTGCCAGGCCGAGGTGGCCGGTGTGCTGCGCAAGCACAAGGCGCTGAGCCTGTCGCGCAACCCCCTGAGTGAGATATGGCGCCACCCGCTGCACACGCGGGAGTTTGGCAGCCAGATCACCAACGTGCTGCGCTGCCTGCAACTGGAAGCGCACGGCTACCAGGTCACGGTCACCGAGCTGGTGGGCTGGGAACATTCCATGAAGAACGAACTCATTCTTGCACGCAAGGTGGGGCCAGGAAAACACAGTGCCCGCGAGCGCTTGCAGCAGGTGCTGGCCGAATTGAACCTCCAGGAGCTTACCCGCCGTTTCGCCGTTCCAGCCTGACGCATCAACCCACCTACCACCCGCTACACAGACACGAGGAGCCCCCACGTTTTGGTCACCGACTTCCCCTTCCTCCTGCAATCCATAGCGTGGCCGCTGGCGCTGCTGTTGGCCTGGCTGCTGGGGGACCGCCTGCACGAGCGCTGGCAGGTACCGCGCGTGACCAGCTATGTGGCGGTGGGTCTGGTGGCGGGTTTGCTGAACCTTCCTGGCTTGACCGATGCGGTACCCGGCCTGCCTTTCCTGGCCAATATGGCCCTGGCGCTGGTGATGTTCGAGCTGGGCTACCGCATCCACCTGCGCTGGTTCCGCAACAACCCGTGGGTGCTGGCGCTGGGCGTGGGGGAGTCCTTGCTGACCTTCGGGCTGGTGTACCTCGTCACCGGCTGGTTCGGGCTCGATGACAAGGTGCGGCTGGTGATTGCCGCCGTGGCCATATCGGCATCGCCAGCGGGCATTGTGCGGGTGGCCAACGAGCTGCGCAGTGCGGGGCAAGTCACCGAGCGGGTTTTGCACCTTTGCGCCATCAACTGCCTCATGGCGTTCATGGCGCTCAAGCTCATGGTGGGTTACTGGCACCTCAGTACCTCGGGCGATCTGGTACAGGCGGGCCTCAACAGCGTGTACGTGCTGAGCACCTCGGTGGCGCTGGGCGTGGTGTTCGGCGTGGCGGTGCCGTGGCTGCTGCGCGCCAAGCGCATGCAGAGCACGGCGGTCACGGTGGTGTTCGCGCTCACGGTGTTGCTGCTCACCACGGCGTGCTATGGCCTGAAGCTCTCGCCCTTGCTGGCCGCACTCAGCTTTGGCGTGGTGGCGCGTGAGCGGCGGGTTCACCTCACCAACGCGCAGCGCGACTTTGGCAGCGTGGGCGAGTTGCTGGGTATTTTTCTGTTCGTGTACGTGGCCTCGCTGGTGCAGTGGCCTAGCGTGCTGGAGACATTGTTCCTGGGCGTGGTGCTGTTGCTGGTGCGCAGCTTCAGCAAGGTGCTGTGCAACCTGGCGGTGGCGCGGCTCAGTGGCATCACCGAGCGCAAGGGCTGGCTCACCGGGCTGGCGCTTACGCCCATGTCGGCCTTTGTCATTCTGCTGCTGGAGCAGACGCGGCTGGCGGGCTTCGAGCCCGCCGTGCAGGCCTTTGCCACCATGGCGGGCTTTCTGGTGCTGCTGGAATTGCTGGGGCCGGTGGTCACGCAGCGCAGCCTGATGGCATCGAAGGAAACCCACATCACGCTGGAACCCATGGCTGGCTCGGTAACGGGCGCAGCTTCTGCAGCAGCCCCACAGAGCAAGGAGGGCAGCCGTGCCGCTTGAACCGTTCAAATCCTCCCGCTCCCTGACCATGGGCGTGGAGCTGGAACTGCAGCTGGTCAACACCTACGACCTCGACCTCTCCAGCAGCTCCGACGACTTGCTGGAATACCTCTCGCGCCACCCGTTCCCGGGCACCGTCACGCCCGAGATGACGCAGAGCATGATCGAGATTGCCACCAGCGTGCAGCACCGCCACGGCCCGCTGCTGGCGCAGTTGCGCGACATCCGCCATGCGCTGGTGTCGGCCGGGGACCGCCTCAACATCGAAGTGGCGGGTGGTGGCACACACCCGTTTCAGCGCTGGTTCGAGCAGCGCATCTTCTCGCGCCCGCGCTTCGAGCAACTCTCCGGCCTGTACGGTTACCTGGCCAAGCAGTTCACCGTGTTCGGGCAGCATGTGCACATTGGTTGCTCCACGCCCGATGAGGCGCTGTTCCTGCTGCATTCGCTCAACCGCTACGTGCCGCACTTCATCGCGCTGTCGGCGTCTTCCCCTTACTCGCAGGGCGTGGATACGCTGTTCGATTCGGCCCGGCTGAATTCCGTGTTCGCCTTTCCGCTCAGTGGCCGTGCGCCGTTCGTATTGAGCTGGGACGAGTTCGCCGAGCATTACTTCACCAAGATGGAAGCCACCGGGGTGGTGAAGTCCATGAAGGACTTTTACTGGGACATCCGCCCCAAGCCCGAGTACGGCACCATCGAGCTGCGTGTCTGCGACACGCCACTCACCGTGGAGCGCGCCGCCGCGCTGGCCTGCTACCTGCAGGCGCTGTGCCGCCACCTGCTGGAGCGCAACGAACCACCGCCCGAAGAGGACGATTACCTCGTCTACACCTACAACCGTTTCCAGGCCTGCCGCTTCGGGCTCGACGGCACCATGGTCAACCCCAAGACCAGCGAGCAGATCGGCATACGCGAAGACATTCTGGCCACGCTCAGGAAGCTGGAGCCGCACGCCCTGGCGCTGGATTCCGTGGCGGCGCTGGACGAGATTGCCCGCGCCACCGCCCGCGATGGCAACCACGCCACCTACCTGCGCAAGTGCTTTGGCGCCACGGGCAGCGTGCAGAGTGTGGTGCGCGCGGCGGTGGATGCATTGCGCCAGGGGCCGGCAGGTTCCCTCTGACGTGCGCCAGCGCGCCCGGGGCAGGCCCTTATCGCCGGCGCGCTGCCGTGATAAGCTGGTCTTTTAGGAGACAAAAACCATGCCCGGACTACTGCCCGACATCGACCCCGACGGCCTGCTGGAATTCTCCGTGGTGTACACGGACCGCGCCCTCAACCACATGTCCAAACGCTTCCAGGGCGTCATGCAGGACATCTCCGGCATCCTCAAAGAGGTGTACCACGCCCCCAGCGCGGTGCTGGTACCGGGCAGCGGCACCTTCGGCATGGAAGCCGTGGCGCGCCAGTTTGCCACCGGCAAGAAAGTGCTGGTGGTGCGCAACGGCTGGTTCAGTTACCGCTGGACGCAGATTTTCGACATGGGTGCCATCCCGGCCGAATCCATCGTGTTGAAGGCCCGCCGCCTGAGCGATGAGCCCGAGGCCGCCTGGGTCCCCTGCCCGGTGCAAGAGGTGGTGGCCACCATCGAAGCACAGCGCCCTGCCGTGGTGTTTGCGCCCCACGTGGAAACCTCCGCCGGCATGATCCTTCCCGACGATTACCTGCGCGCCGTGGCCGATGCGGTGCACCGTGTGGGCGGGCTGTTCGTGCTCGACTGCATAGCCTCGGGCGCCCTGTGGGTGGACATGGAAGCCACCGGTGTGGATGTGCTGGTGAGCGCACCGCAGAAGGGCTGGAGCGGATCGCCAGCGTGCGCCATGGTCATGCTCAGCGCGCGTGCGCGCGAAGCCATCGAACACACCAGCAGCAGCAGCTTTGCCTGTGACCTGAAAAAGTGGATGCAGGTGATGGAAGCCTACGAAAAGGGCGGCCACACCTACCACACCACCATGCCCACCGATGCACTCACGCGCCTGCGCGAGGTGATGCAGGAGACCCGCGCCTATGGTTTCGAGAAGGTGCGCCAGGAGCAACTGGAACTGGGCGCGCGCGTGCGCGAGCTGTTCGAGCGCCGCGGCATCAAAAGCGTGGCTGCCGATGGCTTCAAGGCGCCCGGCGTGGTGGTGAGCTACACCAAAGACCCCGACGTGCAGAACAGCAAGAAATTCCTGGCGCTGGGTTTGCAAACCGCTGCCGGGGTGCCCCTGCAGTGCGATGAGCCCGCCGGCTTCAGCACCTTCCGCGTGGGCCTGTTCGGGCTGGAAAAGCTGCACCACATAGACCGCAGCGTGGCCCAGCTGGCGCACGCGCTGGACCAGCTGGGTTTCAAGGAGGCCGCTGCGCCCGCATCCAGTGCGGCGGCGGCCCGCACGGCACCCCAACCCGCCTGAACTTGCTGCCCGATTCCCCGAAAACCCGATCCCTAGATCCCTAGACCCCCGATCACTCCCTCCGACCCCCACCGTTTTCCCATGACTGCTTTTGTATTTGAACCCCCCGTGACCCCCAGCGTGGCCGTGCGCGGTCAGGCTGCACGCTATCCTGTGTCGCGCATTTTCTGCGTGGGCCGCAACTACGCCGCACACGCCCGCGAAATGGGCTTCGACCCCGACCGCGAGCCGCCCTTCTACTTCAACAAGACGCCGCAGCACCTGGTGGCATCGGGCGCCACCATTGCCTACCCGCTGGGCACGCAGAACTACCATTACGAGATGGAGCTGGTGATTGCCATTGGCCAGCCCGCCTTCCGCGTGAGCGTGGAGGACGCGCCCAACGCGGTGTGGGGCTACGCCTGCGGGCTCGACATGACGCGGCGCGATCTGCAGATCAAATCCCGCGAGATGGGCCGTCCGTGGGACTTCGGCAAGGATTTCGAGGAATCTGCCGTGATGGCCGAACTGGTGCCGGTGAGCGAGATTGGCCACCTGAGCACGGGCCGCATCAGCCTGTCGGTGAACGGCGTGGTGAAGCAGAAGGCCGACCTGCAGGACCTCATCTGGAGCGTCCCCGAGGTGGTGGACCTGCAACCCGGAGACCTGATCTATACCGGCACCCCCGAGGGCGTGGGTCCGGTGAAGCCGGGCGACCACATCACTGGCGAGATCGATGGGCTGGGCAGCATCAGCCTGACCATCGGCTCGGAGCAATAGCGCAGCGCGCGGCAGGGAGCGGGAGAGCGCGGCCACGCGCCGCCCGCCCGCTCCCTGCTACTTCATGAAGCGCTTGCGCGTGAGCCCCAGCGCCAGCCAGAAAGCGCCCACGGTGTAGGCCAGCAGCACGCCCGCGTGCAGCCAGGCATCGGCGGGCCACTGGTCCATGAACAGTGGGCGCACCAGGGCAATGGCGTGCGTCAGTGGCAGCAGCTCCGACAGCCACAGCACCGCTTGCGGCAGCTGCTCGCGCGGGAAGAACACCCCGCTCAGGAACATCATGGGCGTGAGGAACAGCGTGAAGTAGTAGGTGAAGAAGTCGTAGCCTTTGGCCAGCGCGTTGAACACCAGCGCAATGCAGCTGAAGGTGATGCCCACGCCCAGCAGCACCGGCCAGGCCAGCAGCAGCTTGGGGCTGTGGCTGATGCCCAGGGCCAGCATGACGCCCAGAATGGCGGTGACGGTGAACAGCGCCTTGA
>JALOSG010000191.1 GCA_025458665.1 Serpentinimonas sp. | reverse complement strand
TGTGGGCCTGTTCACGCCGGAAACGCTGTCGGCGGCGCTGTACTACACGCTGCACAGCACCGTGGTGATTGCTGGCCTGTTCCTGTTTGTGGAACTGATTGCCGCCCAGCGCGGTGCCATGCAGGACCGCCTGCAGCCCGCCGCCGCCGTGCGCGAGCCAGTGCTGCTGGGCGTGATGATGCTGTTCGGTGCCGCATCGGCTGCGGGCCTGCCGCCGCTGCCGGGCTTCATCGGCAAACTCATGATTCTGGAAAGCTCGGCCGGGCTGGCCGCGCAGGCCTGGGTCTGGGGCGTGGTGCTGCTGGTGGGCTTCTTCTCCATCGTGGGCTTGGCGCGCGCGGGTGTGGTGGTGTTCTGGCATGTGCAACCCGATGCCCCCAGCCCGGACGCCGGGTCCAGTGCCAAGCTGCTGTCGGCCGCTTGGGCGTTCATGGCCGTCACGGTGGCCATGGCCGTGTTTGCCGCACCCATCAAGGACTACACGGACGCCACCGCCCAGCAACTCACCGACAAGGCGGGCTACGCGGATGCCGTGCTGGGCCGCCAGGGTGGTGCCGATGTACCCACCACGCTGCCCTACGACGGCGCGCCCCAGCCCACGGGCCGTACGCTGGAGGAGAAGGAATGACCACCACGACCAAACCCACGAGCAAGCCCACCGGCTGGCGGGCGGTGTTCCCGCATCCGGTGCTGTCGTTGCAGCTGGGTATCACCTGGATGGTTCTGTCGCACAGCCTGGAACTGGTGCACTGGTTGTCCGCCTTGCTGCTGGCATGGGTGGTGCCCAAGCTCATCCACCCGTTTCTGGGGGAGGCCGCGCGGCTGCACTGGCCCTCGCTGGTGCGTTTGGTGGGCGTGGTGCTGTGGGACATCGTCATGTCCAACATCACGGTGGCGCGCATCACGCTGGGTTCCATGAACACGCCGCAGCCGGCCTGGATTCCGGTGCAGTTGGCCACGTCGGATGCGCGCATCAATGCCTTGCTGGCCAGCATCGTCACCACCACCCCCGGTACCGTGTCCATGGTGCTGGACGAGGCGCGAGGGGTGCTGTTGGTACACGCCCTGAACTGCACCGACCCCGAAGCCATGGCCGCCGACATCAAATCCCGCTACGAAGTCCCGCTGATGCAGGTGTTCCGCATGAAGGAGGCCGCATGACCCCGTTGCTTGAATTTGCCCTGAATGCCGGCGTGGTGGTGGTTGCCATTGCGGTGGTGCTGTGCGCGTGGCGCCTGCTGGCTGGCCCCGAGGTGCCCGACCGCATTCTGGCGCTGGACACCCTGTACATGAACATGGTGGCGCTCATCATCCTCATCGACATCCGCTGGGACAACGAACTGCTGTTCGAGGCCGCGTTGATGGTGGCGATGATGGGTTTCGTGTCCACCGTGGCGCTGGCGCGTTACCTGACGCGCGGCGACGTGATCGAATAAACCCGGAGCACACCATGAGAGAACTGCTGGAAAACCTGGCCGCCATCATGATCCTGCTGGCGTCTTTCTTCCTGCTGGTGGGCGCCATCGGGCTGGCCCGCTTCCCCGACTTCTACATGCGCCTGCACGCGCCCACCAAAGCGTCCACGCTGGGCGTGGGCGGGGTGCTGATTGCTTCCATGATGGTGACGTTTGCGCACGGCCGCCCGGGTGTGGCTGAGCTGCTCATCACGCTGTTCGTGTTCGTCACGGCACCGGTGTCTGCCAACCTTATGGCGCAGGCGGCGTTGCACCTGCGCCTGCGTTCCAAGGCGCCCATTCCGGCCGACGCCATTCCGCAGGACCGCAAGCTCTGAGCGGGCGCGGCCTGCGACGCCTTCGCTGGCGTGGCCTCAGGCGGGCAGGTTGTAGAAACGCTGGATGCCTTGCCACGCATCCAGCGGGTCGTCCACGTACTCGAACAGCTTGAGGTCCTCGGGCGAAATGGCGCCTTCTTCCACCAGCACATCGAAGTCGATCAGGCGCTTCCAGTAGCTGCTGCCGTACAGGAATATGGGCACCGGCTTGGCCTTCTTGCACTGCACCAGCGTGAGCACCTCGAACAACTCATCGAGCGTGCCAAAGCCACCCGGAAACGCCACCAGCGCCTTGGCACGCATGAGGAAGTGCATCTTGCGCAGCGCGAAGTAGTGGAACTTGAAGCACAGCTCCGGGCTGATGTAGGGATTGGCCGACTGCTCGTGCGGTAGCGCAATGTTCAGCCCCACGTTCAGCACGCCCAGATCGTGCGCACCGCGGTTGGCTGCTTCCATGATGCCGGGGCCGCCGCCGGTGGCAATGTAGAGCCGGTCTTCCGGCGGACACGTCTGGCTGTAGGCTGCCACCAGCCGGGCAAATTCGCGCGCCTGGCCGTAGTAGTGGGCGTTCTTCTCCAGCTTGCGGGCGCGCTGCAGGGCGGCTGCGTCGCCTGCTTTTTCGGCCTCCTGCACCATCTGCGCGACCACCTCGGGTTCGCGAAAACGCGCACTGCCGAACACCACAATGGTGTTGTCGATGCCGAGTTCCTGCTGTTCCAGGTCGGGCTTGAGCAGTTCGAGCTGGAAGCGGATGCCGCGCGTCTCGCGGCGCAGGAGGAATTCGGGATCGGCAAAGGCCAGCCGGTTGGCATCGGGCTGCAGCGCCAGTCCGTTGTTGGACTGTGCCTGTAGCTCGGCCCAGGCATCGGCCAGGCGGCGTTCTTGCAGGTTCTGTGTGGTTTCCATGGGGTCTCTTCGGGTACTTGTTCGGGAAAGGCGGGGCGCACGGCGGCGCTACAGCCCCAGGGCCAGCGCCAGCGGAACGAACACCAGCGCCAGCGCATTGCCCAGCAATATCATGGCGGCCACCTTTTCGGGCTCCTGGTGGTAGCGCTCGGCCAGCATGTACTGGATCACGGCGGGTGGCAGGGCGGCAAACAGCAGCAGCTGCCCCTTGGCCGCGCCTTCTAGGCCCAGCGCCCAGGCCAGCGGCAGCCCTATGGCCAGACCAATGATAGGGCGGGCCAGCGCGCCCACCAGGCCCAGCGCCACGCCCTGCCGGGTGAGCGAGGTGAGCCGCACACCCAGCGCAAACAGCATCATGGGCAGCAAGGCATCGCCCAGCAAGCGCATGCCCGTCATGGCCAGTTCGGGCGGGCGGATGTCGGTCATGGCGCTGGCAAAGCCCAGCAGCGTGCCGATCATGAGCGGGCTGAGCAGCAGGTCGCGCGTGCGTGCGGCCGCGCTGGTGAGCCGGGCGCCCAGCGAAAAATGCAGCAGATTGCTGATGGAGAACAGCGCCACCGCGGCGCCAAAGTGCTGTGGTCCAAAGGCCAGCAAGGCCAGTGGCAGCCCCATGTTGCCGCAGTTGTTGAACATGACCACGGGCACCAGCGTGCGCGGCGACACCTTGAACACCCGCGACAGCGGCCACGCCAACAAACCGCTACCCAGGATGAGCACGGCACCGCCCACCAGCAGGGGAATGTGGTCGGCCAGATGGAAGTCTTTGGAGGCGAGCGCGGTGTACACCAGCAGCGGCGCCAGCACATCCAGCGCCACCCGGTTGAAGCCGGTCAGATCGGGCGCCTGGCGGCGGGCGTAACCGTACCCGATGCCCACAATGAGGAACACCGGGATGATGACTTCCGCAATTCGATTCAGGAGTTCCATGCTGGGGTGTGGGAGAGGGCTACTGTGGCCGGAGCGTTACACAGAAGGTATTGCCACCAAAAAAGTAAAGCCACCAAAAACAAAGGGCTCCGTGCAGAGCCCTTTGCCTTGACACATGCAGTCTTTACACTGCACCCGCTCACACGCGCTTGCGGTATTCGCCAGTGCGGGTATCGATCTCGATCCGGTCGCCCTGGTTCACGAACAGCGGCACCGCCACTTCGAAGCCGGTGGCGATTTTGGCAGGCTTGAGCACCTTGCCCGAGGTATCGCCCTTCACGGCGGGTTCGGTCCAGGTGATCTCGCGCTCCACGCTGGTGGGCATTTCCACGGAAATGGCCTTGCCGTCGTAGAACACCACTTCGCACGCCATGCCGTCTTCCAGGTAGTTCAGGGCGTCGGCCATGTTTTCGGCTTCCACCTCGTACTGGTTGTACTCGGCGTCCATGAACACGTACATCGGGTCGGCGAAGTAGGAGTAGGTGCACTCCTTGTGGTCCAGCACGATGTTGTCGATCTTGTCGTCGGCCTTGAACACCACTTCCGTGCCCATGTTGTTGAGCAGGGCCTTGAGCTTCATGCGCACGGTGGCCGCACCACGGCCGCCACGGCTGTATTCGGTTTTCAGGACGATCATCGGGTCCTTGCCGTGCATGATGAGGTTGCCGGCACGGATTTCTTGAGCGATTTTCATAAAGGGACTCGGTTGGTCGCAAAACCCTCGATTTTAAAGCCTTTTCATGGCTTTTTAGAAGCCACGAAGGCCAGCAGGCGGCTGCACAGGTCCTGCTGGGCCAGCAGGCGGGCCCGGGCAGCGGCCACACAGGCGCCCCACGCGGGCAGGTCCGGCAAGGGCAGCGGGCCGTCTTCCATGCCGTTCCAGATGCGGTGAAAGCGCCGCAGTGGCTCAGGGGCATCGAGCCAGTCTAGAAACGCTTCCAGCTTGGCGGCGTGGGCGCCGTCGTGCTGCGGGTACAACTGCCACACCAGCGGCTGGCCAGCCCAGAGCGCGCGGCATAAGGAGTCTTCGCCGCGCACAAAATTGATGCTGCTGTGACGCAGCTCGGCATCGAAGGCGGGCTGGTCCATCAGCGGCAAAAACTCGCAGGGCAGGGACTGCCAGTCGGCAGCCCGCTGCACGGCCTGGGTGGCCCGTCCGGCTGCTACGCGCCACGCCAGGCCCAGTTCCCGGGATACCCGCGCCAGGTCGGGCAGGGCGGTGGGCTCGTAGCAGAACAGGAAGCCGGCTGCGGCATC
>JALOSG010000190.1 GCA_025458665.1 Serpentinimonas sp. | reverse complement strand
CGGTGGCGGGCGGCAACTGCTCGGCCATCAGCCGCAGCAGCGTGCTTTTGCCGGTACCTTCGTCCCCGCACAGCAAGGAGACGCCCGGCGGAAAGTGGGGAGAAAACCCCTGAAACAGCACGCGACCAGGCACGGCGTGGTGCAACCCCTGCACCTTGAGGCCGTGCCTCACGCTCAGCTCGATCACAGCGCCCTCAGTTCAGCGCCATGCTCAGTTTGCGGCGGTAGCGCGAGACGAGCTCCGCCTGCGGGTCTTCGGCCAGCACCGCCTTGCCCGCCAGTTCAATACCGCCGGCCGACTTGCCGGCCAGCGCCGGGTCGTCCTTGCGCTTGGGTGGGCTCATGAGTTCGAGCAAACCGACGTAGGTGCGGCGCGGTGCCTCGTCGCCCCAGGTCTTGTCGCGCATGATGATTTCCAGCATCTCTTCCATGGCGCCGGGCCAGTCGCCCAGCGCAATGAGGACACGGGCCTTGGCAAAGCGGGTCTCGAAATCGCGCTTGTTGGCCTGGATGAGCGCATCGAACTGGGCCGGCTGCCACTGGCCGCGCGGGTCGGTGGCCACGAACTCCAGCGCCTTCATCCACTGGGCCAGCGCGTCGAAGCGCAGTTGCAACGGCAGTTGCGCCAGCGCCGGGGCCAGGGCGGCCGCAGCCTCGGCGAACTGCTCGGTGGCAATGAGGAGCTTGGTGTACTCGAAGCGCAAATCGTCGTTGCCCGGGTCCTTGGCCAGTGCGTCGGCCAGGCGGGCTTGCGCGGCAGCTTCATCGGCTTCGGTCCACTCGCCATCGTCGCCGGGAACCGCACCAGCGGCCACATCGGGCGCCGCAGGCTCGGCACCCGCCGGGGGCAGGTGTTTGTCCAGAAACGCTTTCACCTGGCCTTCGGGCAGGGCGCCCATGAAGCCGTCCACGGGCTGGCCGCCCACCATGAGCACGCAGGTGGGAATGCTGCGTATGCCGAACGCCGCAGCCAGCTGCTGCTCGTCGTCGGAGTTGATTTTCGCCAGCTTGAAGCGGCCGGCGTACGCGGCCTCCACCTTCTCCAGCACCGGCCCGAGTGACTTGCAGGGCCCGCACCACGGCGCCCAGAAGTCCACCAGCACGGGGACCGTCTGGGAGGCCTCGATCACATCGGATTCAAAGTTGGCAAGGGTGACGTCGATCATGGGGAGGGCGTAGGTAAAGGGGTGAACCGTGGGGTGAACCGTAAAATCGGGTCTTTTAGGAGCGGCTTGTGGACGCAACGGAACAGATCAGGGGAGCCGTGACCGTGGGCGTGGTGATGGGGTCCAGCAGCGACTGGGACACCATGCAGCACGCGGTCTCTATTCTCCAACAGTTTGGCGTGGCCCACGAAGCCCGCGTGGTGTCGGCCCACCGCATGCCCGACGAACTCTTTGCCTACGCCGAACAGGCCGGCCCGCGCGGCCTGCGGGCCATCATTGCCGGCGCTGGCGGCGCCGCCCACTTGCCGGGCATGCTGGCGGCCAAGACCACCGTCCCGGTGCTCGGCGTGCCGGTGGCCAGCCGCCACCTGCAGGGCGTGGATTCGCTGCACAGCATTGTGCAGATGCCCAAAGGCATTCCCGTGGCCACTTTTGCCATAGGCGCCGCTGGGGCCGCCAACGCCGCCCTGTTCGCCGTGGCCATGCTGGCTTTGCACCAGCCTGAACTGCTGCGCCAGCTGAACGACTTCCGCGCCGCACAAACCGCCGCAGCCCGCGCGATGACGCTGCCTCCCACCGCTCCCCACACACAAGGCCCGAACGCATGATGCCCGCTGGCACCTTCTCCATCCCGGGCAAGCCCGTTCTGCCCGGACAGACGCTGGCCAGTGGCCAGCAGGCCACGCTAGGCGTCATGGGCGGCGGCCAACTGGGCCGCATGTTCGTGCAGGCGGCCCAGGAAATGGGCTACTTCACTGCCGTGCTCGACCCGGACCCAGCCAGCCCCGCCGGGCTGGTGAGCCACTTCCACATTCAGACGCCCTACGAGGACGAGCAGGGCCTGGCGCAGCTCATGCAGCGCTGCGAAGCCATCACCACCGAATTCGAAAACGTGCCATCGCCCGCACTGGTGACACTGGGCGCGCACCGCACCGTGGCACCCAACGCCAAGGCCGTGGCCATAGCGCAGGACCGCATTGCCGAGAAGGCGCATTTCGTGGCCTGCGCCCAGGGCACACCCGACAGCGTGCCGCCCGCGCCCTACGCCGCCATCGACAGCGCGGAGCTGCTGCAGGCTGTGCCGGCCGAGCTGCTGCCCGGCGTGCTGAAAACCGCCCGCCTGGGCTACGACGGCAAAGGCCAGGTGCGCGTGAAAGACCGCGCCGAACTGGCCGCCGCCTGGGACCAGATGGGCCGCGTGCCCTGTGTGCTGGAAAAACTGCTGCCCCTGAAGGACGAGCTCTCGGTCATCGTGGCGCGCGGAGCCACCGGCCAGATGGTGAACCTGCCCGCGCAGCGCAACATCCACCGCGACGGCATTCTGGCCGTGACCGAGGTGCACCCCGGCAACCTGCCACCCGCACTGGCCGAGCGTGCCCTTCGTGCCACCCGCGCCATTGCCGAACAGCTGAACTACGTGGGCGTGCTGTGCGTGGAATACTTTGTGGTGGACGACGGCAGCCCCGAGGGCACGCTGGTGGTGAACGAAATGGCGCCACGCCCGCACAACAGCGGCCATTACAGCCTGAACGCCTGCGATGTGTCGCAGTTTGAACTGCAGGTGCGCACCATGGCGGGCTTGCCGTTGCCGCAGCCACGCCTGCACAGCCCGGCCATCATGCTGAACCTTTTGGGCGATCTGTGGCACCGCGACAGCGGCGCGGGTGGCAAGGCCAAAGCGCCGCCCTGGCTGGAGCTGTTGAAGCTGCCCGGCGTGCACCTGCACCTCTACGGCAAGCTCAGCGCCCGCCCGGGGCGCAAGATGGGCCACCTCACCATCACCGGAGCCAGCTGGGACACGGTGTGCATTACCGCGCTGGCCGCGGCCGAGCTGTTGGGCATAGACCCCTGGACGCCCTCGGCCGGGGCCGGGGCCGCCTGAGCATGGACCTGCAGGCGGCCGCCGCCCACCTGAAAGCCGGGCATCTGGTGGCGCTGCCCACCGAGACCGTCTATGGCTTGGCGGCCGATGCCGACCAACCCGCCGCGGTGGCGCGCATCTTCCAGGCCAAAGGCCGCCCGGCCGACCACCCCCTCATCGTGCACATCGCCGGCGGCACACCCGAGGCCCTGCGCGCCCAGGTGGACCATTACGCCGAGTCGGTGCCGGCGTTTGCCCGCACGCTCATGGCGCGTTTCTGGCCCGGCCCGCTCACGCTCATCCTGCCGCGCCGCCCCGGTGTGGCCGATGCCGCAGCCGGCGGTGCCCACAACCCCACCATCGGCCTGCGCTGTCCCGCGCACCCGGTGGCGCACGCCTTGCTGCAAGCCTGCCTGGAGCAGGGCGTGCACGGTCTGGCCGCCCCCAGCGCCAACCGTTTTGGCCGCGTCAGCCCCACCAGCGCGGCCCATGTGCAGGACGAGCTGGGCCACGTGCCCGACCTCCTCATTCTGGATGGCGGCCACTGCCCGGTGGGGATCGAGTCCACCATCGTGGACGCCAGCCGCCGCCAGCCGGTGCTGCTGCGCCCCGGCATGATCAGCCAGCAGGCGCTGGAGGAAGCGCTGGGCATGCCCGTGGCCTTGCCCGATGCGGCCGCGCCCCGGGTCTCGGGTTCTCTGGAGTCGCACTACGCCCCACGCGCCCAGGTGCGCCTCATGCCCGCCGCACAGATCCAGACCGCGCTCGATCTGCTGGGCTCGGACGCCCGCCACATTGCGGTGTACAGCAGGCAGGTGGTGCAGCCGCGCAGCCCCCATGTGCGGGTGCGCCGCATGCCCGACGACGCCGAGGCCTGCGCACGCCAGCTGTTCGCCGTGCTGCGCGAACTCGACCAGCCCGATGTGCGGTTGATCTGGGTGGAAACGCCGCCGCAAGACGGCCTGTGGGCCGGTGTGGCGGACCGTCTGGCCCGCGCTGCCGCCTGATATTCTCGGCGCAGATCCATGATCTGATTGGACTTTTTGCACCGCACCAATTTACTGCGGTATTCGGGGCTATGGTAAGGTCGGTTGTTTTCCCCAAAAGGAGAACCCCCTCGGATGCTCATAGCCACCGATCTGGACGGCACTTTTTTAGCAGGTAGCCCGGCCCAGAAAGAGAAACTCTACCGCTTCATCACCCAAGACTCGCACACCCAACTGGCCTATGTGACCGGGCGCGGACTGCCGCTCGTTCTGCCGCTCCTGGAGGAGCCGGACCTGGCCCGGCCCGACTACATCATCTGCGATGTGGGGGCCACCCTGACGGACCGCCACGGTGCCCTGCTGCACCCCCTGATGCGCGAAGTCACCGACCGCTGGCCCGGCGAAGACACCATCGTGCAGGCCCTGGCCGACATCCCCGGTCTGCAGCGCCAGGAGCAACCCCAGGCGCGCCGCGTGTCCTTCTACTGCAGCGCCGACGCCGTCACCACCACCGTGGCCGAACGGGTGCAGGCGCTGGGCTGCGACCTGCTCTATTCCGCCGACCTGTACCTCGATGTGCTGCCGCCCGGCGTGAACAAGGGCAGCTCCCTGCGCCGGCTGGTGCAACACCTGGGGCTGGACCCCGAACAGGTGCTGGTGGCCGGCGACACGCTCAACGACCTGTCCATGTTCACCCACGGCTTCAAGGGCGTGTGTGTGGGCGAATCCGAACCCGCGCTGCTGCAGGCCACGGCCGGGCTGGACCACGTGTTCCACGCCAGCGCCCCCGGCTGCGACGGCATCCTGCAGGCCCTGCAGCATTTCAACCTGAGAGGTCCGGCCGCATGAACACCACCACCACCACCGCAAGCACCATCAGCAGC
>JALOSG010000024.1 GCA_025458665.1 Serpentinimonas sp. | reverse complement strand
AAACGGGCGCCCACTGCAGGGCAGCTGCGCCCAGTGCAGGCGCCAGCACCCCACCTGCCGTGTAGGACATGACCAGCACGGCCGTGCTGTTGACCAGCGTGATGCCCGTTTCGCGCGATCCAATGTCGATCATGGCCAGGGTGTACAGGCTTCCACCCACGCCACCCCACAGGAATACCACGGGCCAGGCCAGCCCGGGGTGCGCTGCAATCCAGGGGACCAGCGCAGTGATGAGCAGCGTGAGTGCCGCAAACACCCGCATGAGCTGCAGCCGGGTTTGCGCTGGATGGCGCCAGAACCTGTGAAAACGCCCGTCCCGATCGGGTCGGCCCAGCCGGTCTGCGAGCATGCCCGCAGGCAGCATCATGAGTGCACTGCCCAGGCCGCTGGCCGAGACCAGCAACGCGGCCGCTGCTGCGCCCAGCCCCAGCGCCAGCCCGTACAGAGGCAAGATGGAGGTGATGCCGCTCTCGAAGAAGCCGCCCACAAAGCCTGCCAGCATGATGACCGGGTGCGCCAGCAGCGCATGCCACACCCCGCGCAGACCCACTGTCGCCGAGCCCGTGTCGTGCGCGGCGGGCAGGCGCGGAATCAGGCAGCTCCACACCAGACCCAGCGCCAGAAAGCCCACGGCGACCCACAGCGCTTCGATGCTGGCAGGGCCTATCCAGGCCAGCAGCAGCGGTCCAATGACGAACGTCGCGCCGACCATGGTTTCGAATATGCCGACATAGCGTCCACGCTGGCCCGGTGGGGAGAATTCCGCCACCACTGCCTCGGCCAGCACCCAGCGCAGGCCCGTGGCCATACCCATGACCAGCTTGAGCAAAAACCACAGCAGCAGCCAGTCTGTCAGCCCGAACACGACCCCCCCGACTACCGGTACGGCAGCGGCCAGCCAAAGCGTAGGCCGCCGCCCCAGCCGTTGCGTCACGGCCGAGGCGAATGGCGTCATGCAGAACACACCCAGCCAGCCGCAAGCCGCGAAAAGGCCTGCCAGTGCGGTCGGCGTGTCCTTGTCCGCCAGGCGCAGCAACAGCCAGGGCGTGAGCATGAAGTAACCCACCAGCTCGAAAAAGGTGGAGCCAAAAATGCTGACCAGCCCGCGCTGGTGGGTGGCGTGCATGGCCAACGGCTTCAGGCGGCGGCCAGCAGCGCCTGGGTCAGCTCGGCGAACCCTGCGCCGCGTTCGGCTTGCGTGACATAGCGGGGCCGGTGCGTCAGTGCCGGCATGAAGCGCGCAATATTGGCAACCCCTACGGTGCAGGGCAGCGCCTCGAACAGCAACTGGTCGTTGGTGGAGTCCCCCACATAGACCCAGCGCGCCTGTTCTTCCGGCTGGCTCAGGTCCAGGCCCAGCATCTCGCGCAGCACCCAGTGCGCCGCCTGCCGTTTGTTCTGCTCACCCAGCCAGCCGTTGATGTGGATGCTGCTCACCGTGGCCTGCAGGCCTTCATCCTGCAGTACCGCCACCACGCGCGCAATGTCGGTGGGGCTCAGATGGCTGAACTCCGAATGGTCGATGGCGATGTCGGTTTCGCGCCCAGGGCTGTCTTCGGCCAGCTTGGCGCCGGGCACCTCCCGCAGCACCCTCTGTGCTGCCGCCTGCAACCGCGCAAAGTGCAACGCGCGGGTGGGGCTGTCGTGCCAGTAGCTCCGGCCCACCTGCAACGTGCCGTCTGGCAGCCTTCGCGGGATGAGGATGACCCCGCCGTTTTCAGCCACCACGGCGCCCAGCGCCACGGCGGGCTCTGTGCGCAGCAGCGCTTCCGACCATCCGGCAGGCCGACCGGTGACGGCGAACACTGGCACACCTGCCTCCCGGAGGCGGGCTAGCGCCTGCAGCGCGTCGGCGGTCACCCGGCCTTCCGTGGTGAGCGTGTCGTCGATGTCGGTGAGCACGCCCCGCACCCGGGTGCGTTCTGCCAGTGGCCAGGCTTGCAGAGGCAATACCGGCCTGGGAGGGCGTCCGCCGGGAAACGGTGGGGCAGGGGCGGCTGTATAGGCTCCGGGCGCGGAAGAGTTGCAGACCATTGATTGCAATGCTAAAATCGAGGGCTCGGCGGAAATTCGTCCGCAGAGAAGGCGCGCTGTGGACGGACAGCGAATGGGCATGAGCGGACCGTAAAAGTCCGGCCGGTCCGTACGGTAACCGTTTTCAGGCAGCGCTTTGAAACATGAAGCGAATGAGGTTCATATGTACGCGGTCATAAAAACCGGCGGCAAACAGTATCGTGTTGCTGCTGGCGAAAAAATTAAAGTAGAACAGATTGCTGCGGATGTGGGTCAAGAGATCGTGATCGACCAGGTGTTGGCTGTGAACAACGGCACCAACCTGCAGGTCGGCACACCCTTGGTCAGCGGCGCAACGGTCACGGCCACCGTGGTGGCTCATGGCAGGCACGACAAGGTCCGCATCTTCAAGATGCGCCGTCGCAAGCACTACCAGAAGCGTCAGGGCCATCGGCAGAATTTCACCGAGCTGCAAATCGGCTCGATCAACGGCTAAGTCCAGGCAGGAGTAAGCAACCATGGCACAGAAAAAAGGCGGCGGCTCAACCCGCAACGGTCGCGATTCCCAGCCCAAAATGCTCGGCGTGAAGGTGTTTGGCGGTCAGGACGTGAGCGCCGGCGCCATCATCGTTCGCCAGCGTGGCACGCAGTTCCACCCCGGCACGGGCGTGGGTCTGGGCAAGGACCACACCATTTTTGCTACCGTAGACGGCAAGGTCACCTTTGCGGTCAAGGGTGCGCACAACCGCCGCACCATCTCGGTGGTTCCGGCCTGAGGCCGCTACCCCGTTGCGGGCCGGCTCCCGGCCCCGTGACAGCACAAAGGCCCGCACTGCGGGCCTTTTGTGTTTCGAAGTTTGAAGGACAATCCAGCCATGAAGTTCGTTGACGAAGCCCTGATTGAAGTTGCCGCTGGCGACGGGGGCAACGGCTGCGCGTCGTTCAGACACGAGAAGTACAAAGAGTTCGGCGGCCCCGATGGCGGTGACGGTGGCCGTGGCGGCCATGTGTACGCGGTGGCCGATGAGGCCCTCAACACGCTGGTGGATTTCCGCTACTCGCGCCGCTTTGAAGCGCAGCGTGGGGAGCACGGCAAGGGCTCCGACATGTTCGGGGCCAAGGGCGAGGACGTCTACCTGAAAATGCCGGTAGGCACCATCGTGGCCGACGCCGACACCGGCGAAGTGCTCCACGAACTGCTGCAGCCGGGCGAGCAGATCCTGCTGGCCAAGGGCGGCGAGGGCGGCTTTGGCAATCTGCGCTTCAAAAGCTCCATCAACCGTGCGCCGCGCCAGAAAACCCCGGGGCATGAGGGCGAACGCAAAACGCTCAAGCTCGAACTCAAGGTACTGGCCGACGTGGGCCTGCTGGGCATGCCGAACGCCGGCAAGTCCACCTTCATTGCGGCCGTGTCGAACGCGCGGCCCAAAATTGCCGACTACCCCTTCACCACGCTGCACCCCAACCTGGGTGTGGTGCGCGTGGGCCCCGAGAAAAGCTTTGTGGTGGCCGATGTGCCCGGCCTCATTGAAGGCGCCTCCGAGGGTGCCGGCCTGGGCCACCAGTTCCTGCGCCACCTGCAGCGCACCCGCCTGTTGCTGCACGTGGTGGACTTCGCGCCGTTCGATGACAGCATCGACCCGGTGGCGCAGGCCCGCGCCATTGCCGCAGAGCTGAAAAAATACGATCCCGCGTTGTACGCCAAGCCACGCTGGCTGGTGCTCAACAAGCTCGATATGGTGCCCGCCGAAGAGCGCGAAGCCAAGGTGAAAGACTTTGTGCGGCGCCTGCGCTTCAAGGGCCCGGTGTTCCAGATTTCCGCGCTCACCCGCGAAGGCTGCGAGCCGCTGATCCAGAAGATCTTCCAGCACATCACCGCCACCCGCGAGGCCGAGAAGCCCCACGTGGAGGTAGACCCGCGCTTCGACACGGCCCGTCAGGCCCCGGATGCGCAGGGCACGCTGGTGGCCCCACCGCCGCCGCCGTCCTTCCAGCCCGACAGCGACGACCCCCGTTTTTCCCGCGACCTCTCATGAACCAACCCGTTTCTGCAGCCGCCAGCCCCGCGCCGGTGGTGGCTGCCCCGCAGGCCGCGCCTGCCGATGTCTGGCGCCAGGCCGGCCGCATCGTGGTCAAGGTGGGCTCCAGCCTGGTCACCAACGAGGGCCGTGGGCTGGATGAAGCCGCCATCGGCCAGTGGGCCGTGCAACTGGCTGCGCTGGTGCGCCAGGGGCGCGAAGTCATTATGGTGAGCAGCGGTGCCATTGCCGAGGGCATGAAGCGGCTGGGCTGGGCCACGCGCCCCAAAGAAATCAACGAACTGCAGGCCGCTGCAGCCGTGGGGCAGATGGGGCTGGTGCAGATGTACGAGACCAAGCTGCGCGAGAACGGCGTGCGCAGCGCACAGGTGCTGCTCACCCACGCCGACCTGGCCGACCGCGAGCGTTACCTCAACGCGCGCTCCACCTTGCTCACGCTGCTGGAGCACGGCGTGGTGCCGGTCATCAACGAGAACGACACGGTGGTCAACGACGAGATCAAGTTCGGCGACAACGACACGCTGGGTGCCCTGGTCGCCAACCTCGTCACGGCCGACGCGCTGGTCATCCTCACCGACCAGAAGGGCCTCTACAGCGCCGACCCGCGCAAAGACCCCTCGGCCCATTTCATCCATGTGGGGCGCGCCGGAGACCCCGCCCTGGAAGCCATGGCAGGCGGCGCTGGCAGCGGCATAGGCAAGGGCGGCATGCTCACCAAGATTCTGGCGGCCAAGCGGGCCGCAGGATCGGGCGCATCCACGGTCATTGCCTGGGGCCGCGAACCCGATGTGCTGCTGCGCCTCATGGCCGGTGAAGCCATAGGCACGGCGCTGGTGGCCGAAACGCCCAAGAACCAGGCGCGCAAGCGCTGGATGGCCGACCACCTGCAACTGCGTGGTTCCGTGACGGTGGACGACGGTGCCGTGGCCAAGATCGTGCAGGACGGCAAGAGCCTGTTGCCCATCGGCATGACGGGGGTGGAGGGCGATTTCTCCCGCGGGGATGTGATCGCCATTCGCGACAGCAAGGGCGCCGAGATTGCCCGCGGCCTGGCCAACTACGCCGCCAGTGAGGCGCGTTTGTTGTGCCGCAAATCGTCCGCTGATTTCGAGCGCCTGCTGGGCTACAGCGCCGAGCCCGAGATGGTGCACCGGACCAACCTGGTGCTCACCCGCACCTGATCCTGCGCAAACCCCCTTCAAGCCCCTTTACGGATTCAGTCGCGGGGCTTGCCCAGACGCAGATCCCGGAGAATGCGGCGCTCGTCCCCATTGACGGTGCTGCCGTTGCACAGTGCTTCACGTGCCAGGACCAGTGCCGGGCGAGATGCGCTGGAGCCCACCAGCGGGCGCCAATCGGCGTCTGCCCTGATCTGCCAACCTGCCGCCGTGGTGCTGGTGGCAGCGGCCCAGTGGGCATAGGTTTTCACTTGTCCGGTAGTGCAGCGTACGCCCTCGTACCAGACGTTGGACGCTCCGCTTGCGCTCTGTGCCACCATGACATAACGCACCACGCCGTCCTCACCCACCGTGAGGGTGTCGGGATCCACACCAAAGCGCAGTGAAGTAGCCTGGCCAATCTGGAAGGGCAGCAGCGCGTCGGTCTTGAACGCAGACGGAGGCGCAACCTCGACCTCTTTCCATTCGGGCGCGTCGGCCCGTTGTGCGTGGCTGGGTACCTGCAGCGTTGCCAGTGCCAGGCAGGCGGTCAGGAGCGCGGCTTTGGTGGGTGTCATGGGCGGGGGTCTGGTTGGCTGGCCGGGTCTTGCAATGCCGGGTTCTGGGGGTCGGGGTCGAAGGAGGCGCCGGGGGGCAGTTCCATCGGCATGTTGGCAGCCAGCCGATGCAGCCCGCTCTGGCGCAGCCCGGCGCCGCCCGACAACATCGAGCCGGTGACCATGGTCGCGGGAGCGGTATGGCAGGGCGGATGCGCTGCATCGGCATTGCGGCTGCGGCTGTTCCGGTTGTCGCGCCCGGAACGCCCTCCGCCAATGGCACCGCGAGGCAGGTAGCGGGACAGTTCGGTCAGCGCCATTTCATAGACACCGCGCTTGAACTCCACCACCACATCGAGCGGTACCCAATAGTCGTTCCACCGCCAGGCATCGAACTCCGGGTGGCTGGTGGCGCGCAGGTTCAGGTTCCAGTCTCCGCCGGTCAGGCGCAGCAGGTACCAGATCTGTTTCTGGCCTTTGTAGAAACCGCGCGCATCCCGGCGGATGTAGCGGTCTGGCACCTCGTAGCGCAACCAGTCCCGCGTGCGGGCCACGATGGTCACATGCTCGGGCAGCAGCCCCACTTCCTCGTGCAACTCCCGGTACATGGCCTGCTCGGGGGTCTCACCCCGGTCAATGCCGCCCTGTGGAAACTGCCAGGAGTGGGTGCGTATGCGCTTGCCCCAGAACACCTGGTTTCTCTGGTTGAGCAGAATGATGCCGACATTGGGCCTGAAGCCTTCTCTGTCAAGCATAATCAACCCCGAATTTTTCAACTGTCTTCATTATGCATGGCGCGCCCGGGTTTGAGTAGTTTCCAGCCCCGCGCGCAGGCGTAACAGCACTGCACCTCTCACCGTATCCGGGCACCGCATGAAAGCCTCCCAGTTCTTCATTTCCACGCTCAAGGAAGCGCCCGCCGACGCCGAGGTCGTGAGCCACAAACTCATGACGCGCGCCGGCATGATCAAGAAGCTGGGCGCTGGCATTTACACCTACATGCCCATGGGCTTGCGCGTCATCCAGAAGGTCGAGCGCATCGTGCGCGAGGAGATGAACCGTGCCGGCGCCGTGGAACTGACCATGCCCGTGGTGCAGCCCGCCGAGCTGTGGCAGGAGACCGGCCGCTTCGAGAAGATGGGCCCGGAGTTGCTGCGCATTCAGGACCGCCACGAACGCGATTACGTGGTGCAGCCCACCAGCGAAGAGGTGGTGACCGACATTGCCCGCCAGGAACTGCGCAGCTACAAGCAGCTGCCCAAGAATTTCTACCAGATCCAGACCAAGTTCCGCGACGAGCGCCGTCCGCGCTTTGGCCTGATGCGTGGGCGCGAATTCATCATGAAGGACGCCTATAGCTTCGACCGCAGTGCCGACGCCGCCCAGGCCAGCTACCAGGCCATGGCGCAGGCCTACCGCCGCATCTTCGACCGCTTTGGTCTGACCTACCGCGCCGTTGCCGCCGACAGCGGCGCCATAGGCGGGGACCTGAGCGAAGAGTTCCAGGTGATTGCCGCCACCGGTGAAGACGCCATCGTGTACTGCCCCAGCAGCAGCTACGCCGCCAACATCGAGAAAGCCGAGGCACTGGCCCCCACCGCCCCGCGCCCTGCCGCCAGCCAGCCCATGACGGCCACGCCCACGCCGGGCAAATCCACCTGCGCCGACGTGGCCGACCTGCTGGGCGTGCCGCTGAACACCACCGTGAAGTCCTTGGTGCTGGCCACCGACGAGACCGACGAAGCCGGTGCCGTGGTGCGCAGCACCGTGTGGCTGCTGCTGCTGCGCGGCGACCACGACATGAACGAAGTGAAAGTGGGCAAACTGCCTGGCATGGAAGGCGGCTTCCGCTTTGCCACCGAAGCCGAAATCCTGGCCCACTTTGGTTGCAAGCCCGGATACCTGGGCCCGGTGAACACCGTGAAGCCCGTGAAACTGGTGGCCGACCGCGACGTGGCCGTGATGGCCGACTGGATTTGTGGCGCCAACCAGCCCGACGTGCACCTGACCGGCGTGAACTGGGGCCGCGACCTGCCCGAGCCCGCGCTGGTGGCCGACCTGCGCAACGTGGTGGCTGGCGACCTCTCGCCCGACGGGCAGGGTGTGCTGGCCATTGAACGCGGCATCGAGGTGGGGCATGTGTTCTACCTGGGCACCAAATACTCGCGCGCCATGAACGCCACCTTCCTCGATGAAGATGGCAAACCCAAACCCTTCGAGATGGGCTGCTACGGCATTGGCGTTTCGCGCCTGCCTGCGGCCGCCATCGAGCAAAACCACGACGAGCGCGGCATCATCTGGCCCGATGCGATTGCGCCGTTCACGGTCGTCATCTGCCCCATAGGCATGGACCGCAGCGAGGCCGTGAAGGCCGCCGCCGAGCAACTGCACGACGAACTGGCCGCCCTGGGCGCGGACGTGATGCTGGACGACCGTGGCGAGCGACCCGGCGCCATGTTTGCCGACTGGGAACTCATTGGCGTACCGCACCGCGTCACCATTGGCGACCGCGGGCTGAAAGAAGGGCATGTGGAGGTGCAGCGGCGCACCGAAACGGCGGCCACGCAAGTACCCGTGGCCCAGGTGGTGGCGCTCCTGAAGGAGCGTCTGGGCCTGTGATCAGGATGCCATGAACCCCCAGTTGCCAGCGCCACCCATTCCCGCCAACGCGCCGGTATCCCTCGGGCGCCGCCGCTGCCTGCAGTGGATGGCCAGTGGCAGTGCGGTGCTGGCGGCACCGGCCCTGTGGCCGGGTTCGGCGCTGGCGCAGGTAGGTCCGGGCCAGCTGGGAGAACCCTTGGTGGATTCGGTGCGCACTGCCTTGAGTGCGGCGGTGCGGGCTTCCGAGCCCATGGTGCCGGAGTTCGATACCACCGACGATTACCTGCAATACGCCCGCTGGAAAGCCACCATGGCCGACCGGCTGCGTACCCGCAAACCAGAACTGCGCACCCGCATGGAGTTCCTGCAGACGGTGTGGTACGAGACCCGCCGCGCTGGCCTGCCCGATGTGTCTCTGGTGCTGGGGCTCATCCAGGTGGAGAGCGCGTTCAGGAAGTTCGCCATATCGCCCGTGGGCGCGCGCGGCTATATGCAGATCATGCCGTTCTGGTTGCGCCTGATTGGCGATGGCGACCAGGACGTGGGCCGCCTGTTCCACCTGCAGACCAACCTGCGCTTTGGCTGCGTCATTCTGCGCCACTACCTGGACCGCGAGCGTGGCGACCTGTTCATGGCGCTGGGCCGCTACAACGGCAGCCGCGGCCGCGCCACCTACCCCGACCTGGTATTCGCCGCGCAAAAGCGCTGGACCATGCCAGCCTGAGTCAGCGGGCCCAGACCAGCCGGTTCATTGCAGGAACCCGATGCGGGTTTTGTCCTTGCCCCCGCGTGGCAGGTCCTGCACTTCCATGGCGTCGCGCTGGGCCAGGCGGGCATTGCCAAAGCCGGTCATGAGGGCGCGGCGCATTTCTCGGGGCGCCAGCACCGCCAGCACGTCGAGCACGTCGTCGGCCGGTTCCGGGGCAAAGCGTTTGCCCCAGTCGTGTTCCTCCCGCAGACCCTGGTAAATCTGGCGGGCTATCTGGCGCGCGGCTTCCAGCGTGGGCGGCTCAATCTGGAACACGTTCATGCGGTTCAGGATGGGCTCGGGGATGCCGCGCTCGTCGTTGGCCGTGGTGATCCAGATGACCTGGCTGGCATCGATGGGGACTTCGGCGAATTCATCGACAAAGTGCTGGGCGGTGTCGTGCTCCAGCAGGCTGTAGAGCGCGCCCAGCGGGTCGTACTGCGCATCGGCGCTGGCCTTGTCGATCTCGTCCACCACGATCACCGGGTTGGCGTATTCGCCGTCCACCAGCGCCTCGAACACCTTGCCCGGCTTGGCGCCTTTCCACTGCGAGGAGGAGCCCGACAGCAGCCAGCCCGCCGTCATGGAGCTCATGGGCACCAGGTTCATGCTGGTGCCCAGCAGCTCGGCCATCTTGCGCGCAAAGTGGGTCTTGCCCACGCCGGGCGGGCCCAGCAGCAGCATGGGCGTGAGCTCCAGGTGGTCCTGGCTGTCCTGGCTCAGGGCCACGTGGCGCTTGAGGTCATCGAGCGCTTCGTTGAAGTTGGGCAGTTGGTCGTAGAGGCGGGCCATTTCGGGCACGCCGGAAGGTTTCACGGCAAAGCGTTCCGGGCCGCGCTCCAGCATGCGTTCGTAGGTGGCGCGCAACTGCTCGTGGTCGCGTTCGCTGCCCTGGCTCTGCAGCTTGGCCAGCCGGCGCTCCACGTCGGTGGACTGGAACACCCGGCGCATTCGCGCAATGGGGATGTGGCCGCCGGTGTGGCGCGGCATGGCGCCCGGGCTGGGCACAGGCCCGGGCAGCCCCAGCGGGTGGGTCGAGATGAGGTTCGAATGTTCCATTCAGCTCTCCTGACAACCAGTGCTTTCATTCAAGCATAGGCCGTGCCAGGGAGCAAGGGTGGCGGTCCGCAGAACTGCGGCAAAAACCGCCCGGACAAGCCCTTATTGACCGCCGTTGATGACTTGCTGCAGTTCACCCGACTCGTACATCTCCATCATGATGTCGGAGCCGCCAATGAACTCGCCCTTCACGTAGAGCTGCGGGATGGTGGGCCAGTTGCTGAATTCCTTGATGCCTTCGCGCACGGCCGGGTCTTCCAGCACATTCACGGTCTTCAGGGCCTTGGGGTCTACGCCGCAGGCCTTGAGGATCTGGACGGCACGGCCGGAAAAGCCGCACATGGGGAAGCTGGCGTTGCCTTTCATGAACAGCACGATGTCGTTCGACTTGACGAGTTCACCGATGCGTTGTTGCGTGTCATTCATGAAGCTGTTCTCCTGAGGTAAAGGGGCCGAGACCCGAGATTATCTGCCCAAACGGCTAGGCCACAGCGGCGTTGCAGGCTTTGGAAGCGTCCGGCACGGTCCACTGACCGCCGGTGCAACGCCGGTGGCCCGCCAGGTCCTGCCGGTGTTCTACGCTGGTGTAGCCCAGTCCCTGCAGGAGCGCAGCCACGGCATCGGCCTGGTCGTGGCCGTGCTCCAGCAGCAGGGCGCCGCCGGGCAGCAGATGCTGGCGGGCTTGCTCCGCAATGGTGCGCAGGTCGGCCAGACCGTCGGGGCCAGCCACCAGCGCAGCGCGGGGCTCGGCGTGCAGGGCGGCCATGTGGGGGTCGTTTTCGGGGATGTAGGGCGGGTTGCTCACCAGCAGGTGAAACTGGGCGGGGCGCGGGGCGGATGGTGCGGTCCATCCGCTCAGCCATCCACCCAGCCAGCCCCCGGCCCAATCGCTGTGCACCCAGTGCACGGGCAGTTGCATGCGCTCCCCGTTGGCGCGGGCCACGGCCAGGGCATCGGCGCTGGCGTCCAATGCCCAGACCTGTGTATCGGGCGGCGCGTGGCGTTGCAGGGCCAGCGCAATGGCGCCGCTGCCGGTACCCAGATCGAGCACGCGCAGGGGGCCTGCGCTGGGGTGGTCCGCGTGTAACTTCCCCAGCACCTCCAACGCCCACTCCACCAGCGTTTCGGTGTCCGGGCGGGGGTCCAGCACACGCGCATCCACCTGCAACCGCAGGCCAAAAAACTCGCGCTCCCCGGTCAGGTAGGCCACAGGGGTGCCGCTGGCCCGCTGCGCGCAGAGCGCTGCAAACGCATCGGCCTGTACGGGGGTCGCCGTGTCGCGGTCGTGGGCCAGCAGCCAGGCGCGGTCATTGGGGGCGCGGCCCAGGGTGTGCAGCAACAGCATCTGGCATTCCAGCCGGGGCAGTTGCCAGCGCGCCACCGCATGCTGCAGCAAGCTGGCCAGGTTGCTGGGGGATGCTCCAGAGCCAGAGTGGTCAGGCCGGGTCATGGCGCGGTCGCTTCAGGCCAGTGCGCCGCGGGTGGCCTCGCCAGAGGCTTGCTCCAGCTCGTTCATGAGTTCGGCCCCACGTGCCATGCGCAGCCCCTGCACCAGTTCATCCAGGTCGCCCTCCATGATGGCGCCCAGCTTGTACAGCGTGAGGTTGATGCGGTGGTCGGTGGCGCGGCCCTGGGGGAAGTTGTAAGTGCGGATGCGGTCGCTGCGGTCGCCGCTGCCAATCAGGCCTTTGCGCGTGGCGGCGGCCTTGGCTTCCCGCTGGCTGCGTTCCTGGTCTTGCAGGCGGGCCAGCAACACCTGCATGGCCTTGGCCTTGTTGCGGTGCTGGCTGCGGTCGTCCTGGCATTCGGCCACGGTGCCGGTGGGCAGGTGGGTGATGCGCACCGCCGAATCGGTCTTGTTGATGTGCTGGCCGCCGGCACCGCTGGCGCGGAAGGTGTCTATGCGCAACTCGGCCGGGTTGATCTGTACCGCCTGCGCCTCGTCGGGTTCGGGCAGCACGGCCACGGTACAGGCGCTGGTGTGTATGCGCCCCTGCGATTCGGTCACGGGCACGCGCTGCACGCGGTGCCCGCCGGATTCGAAGCGCAAATGTCCGAAGGCGTTGTGCCCCACCATGCGCAGCACCACTTCCTTGTAGCCGCCCAGTTCGGCCGGGGACTCGCTGATCAGCTCCACCTGCCAGCCCTGGCGCTCGGCGTAGCGGGTGTACATGCGCGCCAGGTCGCCGGCAAACAGCGCGGCTTCATCGCCCCCTGTGCCGGCGCGGATTTCCAGGAAGGCATTGCGGTCCTCGTCGTCGTCCTTGGGCAGCAGCAGCGTCTGCAGGGCGAGGTTCAGCTGTTCCAGCTCGGCCTCGGCGGCTTGGGCTTCCTCGCGGGCCATGTCGGCCAGTTCGGGGTCGGAGCCGCTGTCCTGCGCCATGCCGCGGGCGTCGCGCAGGTCGGCTTCGCGCTGCAGGAAGCGCTGGTAGGTTTGCACCAGCTGGTCGGTTTCGGCGTGTTCGCGGGTCAGCTTCCTGAAACGGTCGAGGTCGCTCACTGCGTCGGGTGCGCTCAGCAGGGCATCGAGTTCATGCAGGCGCAGACGCTGCCGCTCGAGCGTCTCCCGGACAAACGCTTTCATTCCAGACGGGTCAACCGCGGCCAGAGCCGCGCAGGAACAGGCGTGAGACGGTCTCGGCGGTGGCCTTGCGGGCCACTTCATCGCCGGCGTGCAGCTCGGCCAGGGTGCCGTGCAGCATCTTCTGGGTCAGTCCGCGGGAGAGCGCATCGAGCACAGCTTCCACGTCTTCCCCTTTGGCCAGCAGCTTCTTGGCGCGCTGCAGTTCGGCGGCACGCCACGCGTCGGCCTGCGCGTTGATCTGCTGGATCAGGTTGACCGTGCCGCCCTGCGGGTCGCGCTGCTGCATCCAGTGCATGAAGCTTTGCACACCCGCGTCGATGATGGCTTCGGCCTGCGCCACAGCCGCCAGCCGGCTTTCCTTGCCGGTCTGCACCACCGTGGCCAGGTCGTCCACCGTGTAGAGGTACACGTCGTCGAGGCCCTTGACCTCGAACTCGATGTCGCGCGGCACCGCCAGATCGACCATGAACATGGGGCGGTGGCGGCGGCGTTTCAGGGCCCGCTCCACCGCGCCCAGCCCGATGATGGGCAGCGTGCTGGCGGTGCAGCTGATGACGGCATCGAACTCGTGCAGGCGCTCGGGCAGGTCGCCCAGGCGCATTACCTCGGCGCCAAAGCGGCTGGCCAGTTTCTCGCCGCGTTCCAGCGTGCGGTTGGCAATGGCCATGCCCTTGGGTTGCTTGGCCGCAAAGTGCGTCGCGGCCAGCTCGATCATCTCGCCGGCGCCCACAAACAGCACCTTGATGTCCTTCAGGTCCTCGAACAGCTGGCTGGCCAGGCGCACCGCCGCGGCTGTCATGCTGATGGAGTGGGCGCCAATTTCGGTGGAGGTGCGTACCTGCTTGGCCACTGCGAAGGAGCGCTGGAACAGCTGGTGCAAGGTGCTGCCCAGCGCACCCGCCTCGTTGGCCACGCGCACGGCATCTTTCATCTGGCCCAGAATTTGCGCCTCCCCCAGCACCATGCTGTCCAGCCCGCTGGCCACGCGGAAGGCGTGGCGGGCGGCCTCGTCGTCTTGCAGCAAATAGGCGTGTTCGCGCAGGGTGTGGGTGGGTACGCCGCCGGTCTGGGCCAGCCAGTCCAGCGTGGGCTCCAGCGCAGGTTCCGGGGCGGCGCAGTAGATCTCGGTGCGGTTGCAGGTGGACAGCAGCGTGGCTTCCGGTTCGCGCATCACTGTGGTGCGGAAACCATGCAAAGTGGGGGTCAGCTGGTCCAGGGCGAACGCAAAACGCCCGCGCAGGTCCAGCGGGGCTGTTTGGTGATTGATGCCTAGGGCCCAGACTGCCATTCGCGGATTATAAAATCGCCTTGCACCGGCTGTCCTGCCTCTTTTCAATGGGCTGGTTTTGCCCTTACCGGAGCCCGCGCTTCCCCGTGACACTCCCCCTCTACCTGGCCCACCTGACTGGCTGGATGGCTCCCGCGCTGGGCGTGGCCCTGCTGCTCACCGCCGTTCTGTTTTTCAAGGCGGGGCTGCGCCGCACCCAACTGGTGCATGCATTCGGCTGGCTGATGGCCGCGGGTGTACTCACCCTGGCCCTGGGTTTCGTGTTCCACGGGCGCGATGGCGCCATGGCCACGTACGCGGCGCTGGTGCTCGTCAGCGGGCTGGTGGCCGCCTGGCTGGACCGAAAACGTTCACCGCGTCGGTGATGATGCCGTCCAGCCCCAGGGCGGTGAGCTGCTCGGCGCGGGCTTCCTCGTTCACGGTGTAGGTGAGGGCGCGCATGCCGGCGCGCTTCACCACCGCCAGCGTCTGCGCGTTCCATATCTCGTGGTTGGCCACGATGGCCACGGCCTGCAACTGCTCCGCAATGGGCAGCCAGCCGTCCCACCACTCGTGCATGAGCAGGCCGCGCGGCAATTGCGGCACGGCTTTCATGGCGCCCATGAGCGCTTCCGGGCGGAACGAGGTCAGGAAAGGCGGCAGGGGCCGCGTCGGGTTGGGCGCGCCATTCAACGCCGGTTGGGTCCACAGGCGCAGCGCTTCCTGCGCTACAAGCTCACCGGTGCGTTCTTCCAGCCCCGGCGTGGGCTTGATTTCGATGTTCAGTTCCAGCCCCTGCGACAGGCAGAAGCGCGCCACACCTTCCAGCGTGGCCAGTGGCTCGCCGGCAAACCCGGGTGAATGCCAAGCCCCGGCATCGAGCGCGCTGAGCTGCGCCCAGGGCAGGTCGCCGCCCAGCCCGGTGCCACTGGTGGTGCGTTCCAGGGTGGCGTCGTGCAGCATGAACACCACGTCGTCGGCGCTCAGTTTGGCGTCGCACTCGAACATGCGCCAACCGAAGGAGGCGCCCAGCCGGAAGGCGGCCAGGGTGTTCTCGGGCGCCAGCTTGCCAGCGCCACGGTGGGCCACCCAGAAGGGGTAGGGCCAGGGGGTGGTGCGGTCCACCACCTGCAGTTCAACGGGGGAGCGGGTCAGCGTCATGGTGGCGGCGTGTGGTGTCAGATGCGCTTGCCGGTCTCGGCGCTGAACCAGTGCAGGCGGTCTTCGCGGGGGCGTGCGTAGATGGTGCTGCCCACCTCGGGCGCGCCCTGGTCTTCGTGGGTGCGGATGATGACCGACTCCTCGCCCAGGCGCGCGTGCACCAGCCGCTCGGCGCCCAGCAGTTCCACCGTTTCCACCTGCAGCGCCCAGCCGCTGTCGGCCATGTCCAGGTGTTCGGGGCGTATGCCCAGCAGCGCGCCAGGTTTGCCGCCCGGTGCCTGCTTCAGCAGGTTCATGGGCGGCGAACCAATGAAACTGGCCACAAAGGTACTGGCCGGGCGGGTGTACACCTCTTCGGGGGTACCGAACTGCTCCATGTTGCCGCCGTTCATGACAATCATGCGCTGCGCCAGCGTCATGGCCTCCACCTGGTCGTGCGTCACGAACAGGGAGGTGATGCCCAATTCCCGGTGCAGCTTCTGTATCTCCAGACGCGTCTGGGCGCGCAGCTTGGCGTCGAGGTTGGAGAGCGGCTCATCGAACAGGAACACCTGCGGCTGGCGCACGATGGCGCGGCCCATGGCCACGCGCTGGCGCTGCCCGCCCGAGAGTTCGCGGGGCTTGCGCTCCAGCAGGTGGCCCAGTTCCAGAATGCCGGCGGCCTTGTCCACACGCTGCTTGATCTCGGCCAGCGGCACTTTCTTGATCTTCAAGCCATAGGCCATGTTGTCGAACACGGTCATGTGCGGGTAGAGCGCATAGTTCTGGAACACCATGGCGATGTCGCGCGCGGCGGGCTCCAGGTTGTTCACCACCCGGTCACCAATGGCGATTTCGCCACCGCTGATTTCTTCCAGGCCTGCCACCATGCGCAGCAGGGTGGACTTGCCGCAGCCCGAAGGCCCGACGATGACGATGAATTCGCGGTCGGCAATTTCGGCATTCACCCCGTGGATGACCTGCAGTTCACTCTTGCCGGTGTTGTAGCGCTTGACGACGTTACGCAAAGAAATGGAAGCCATGTGCTTGTGTGTCCAGATACGTTATTTTTCGGTGTCCACCAGGCCCTTGACGAACCAGCGCTGCATGAGGATGACCACCACCGCCGGTGGCAGCATGGCCAGAATGGCGGTGGCCATGACCACGTTCCACTCGGTGTAAGACTCGCCCGCAATCAGGCGTTTGATGCCCATGACCACAGGGTACATGTCCTCCTGCGTGGTGACCAGCAAGGGCCAGAGGTATTGGTTCCAGCCATAGATGAACTGGATGACGAACAGCGCTGCGATCGAGGTGCGTGACAGCGGCAGCAGCACGTCCTTGAAGAAGCGCATGGGGCCGGCGCCGTCCATGCGGGCGGCCTCCACCAGTTCGTCGGGCACCGTAAGGAAGAACTGGCGGAACAGGAAGGTGGCGGTGGCCGATGCGATGAGCGGGATGGTCAGGCCGGCGTAGCTGTTGAGCATGCCGAGGTTGGCCACCACCTCGTAGGTGGGGCCAATGCGCACCTCCACCGGCAGCATGAGCGTGACGAAGATCATCCAGAACACCAGGTTGCGCAGCGGAAACCGGAAGTACACGATGGCAAACGCGGAGAGCAAGGAAATGGAAATCTTGCCCACCGTGATGATGAGTGCGCTCACCAGGCTGACCCACATCATGGGCGCCGCTGCGGGAATGCTGCTGCCCGCGCTGGTGGTGCCGCCAAACAGTGCGGTGCGGTAGGTTTCCAGCATGTTGCCGCCAGGCAGCAGGGACATGGGGAAGGCCTGTGCAATCTGTTCGGCCGACTGGGTGGATGCGATGAGCGTGAGGTAGAGGGGGAAGGCCACCACCGCCACGCCGAGGATCAGCACGGCATGGGCGATGAAAGTAAGGCCGGGGCGTTTTTCGATCATGTCAGTACTGCACTTTCTTTTCCACGAACCGGAACTGGACCACGGTGAGCGCGATGACGATGGCCATCAGGATGACGGACTGCGCAGCGGAGCCGCCCATGTCCAGTGCTTTGAAACCGTCGTAATACACCTTGTAGACGAGGATGGCCGTGTCCTTGCCGGGGCCGCCCTGGGT
>JALOSG010000189.1 GCA_025458665.1 Serpentinimonas sp. | reverse complement strand
GCATTGGGCGTGGTGTTGCAGATGGTGACCGAAGTCTGGGTCAGGTTCTCGAAACGCCAGTTCTGCGAGTTGTTGTTGCTCGGGTTCTCGAAACTGGCCGGTGTCACCAGCATGCCAAAGCGCCCACCCGAACCTACTCGAATAACTGTGCCGGAGATTCTGGTGCTGGAGCCATTGTCCAGAGCACGGACTTGATCGCCAACAGAAACTGGAAACAAGCCGATGGTGTTGTTGGTGTCAAACCAGATGCACTTGAACTCCGCCGGTATGGTGGCGGCATCATCCACATCCGCGACGTCATAAAAGTCGATGACATCGGCTTCACACGAGCCGGTCGGTGCCAAGGCAGGCACCACAAATCCCGGTGCGGTGGTGTATATCCAATGCTTCTCGGTCCCTGTGTTGTATCGCCGATGACGGGCGTTCTCTGCAAATGAGCCCACGTTGCGCTGAATCGCAATCTGGTTGGCATCGAACGGCGCCAGCTTGATCAGATCGCTGCCGGTGTAGTACTTGGCAAAGGAGTGGGAGTCCGAGGGCAGGAAGGCGCGCTCCAGCACGGTGGTGTCCGCGGTGTCGGTGGAGCGGTATCCGCCATAGAGCACCTTGCGCAGCACGTCGGCCTTGGTCATGGAGACCCAGTTCAGGAAGTTGCCACTCCACTGGCCACTGCAGTATTTGTCGGCCGTCACGCTGTGCGGCTCGAACCGCGATGCGGTGCCACTGTAGGTGTAGCACTTGTAGCTGTCGAAGTAGCCGTAGTAGTCGAAGCTGTGCTTGTAGGTCACATCGGGCACGCCGTCGTTGTCGATGTCCGAGTACTCGTTGAACGCCCGCGCGAACAGCAGGTGGTCCTTGGACATGTTCAACATGATCATCGGCTTGGCCAGGATGGTCGTGATGTTGGGCGGCAAGGCAGGCGGTTGCTGCGCCTGCGCCGCGCTGGTCCAGCCTCCTAGCAGCAGTGCCGCCAGCAGCCCCAGTGGAGCGAGAGAGGGGTGTTGTTTCATGGTGCTGTCACCTCAGTCAAATGCCACATAACTCTGCAGAACCACCTCGACGTTTTCGTCCGTACCGAATCCACGTGCAGTGACGCGGAACAGCCGGGAGTCGGGGTTGAAGGGCAGGTACTCGATCAGGTATTCGGGTTGCCGGGCCACGGCAGGCAGGCGCGCGGCGCCCGTGAAGGTGCCCAGTGGGACGGCGCCATCGAAGTCGCAGTTGGCGTCTACGCCTGCAGCGTCGTTGGGTTTGACCGCCGCGTCGTTGTTCCAGAGCCCGCCGTTGTTCACCGGCCACCAGGGCTGCGGGTTCACGCCGGTATCAAAGTCGCTGGCTTCGTAGTAATTCAGCAGGAAAATGCACTGGCCGCGCGAGCAGTTGGAGTCGAAGTAAGGCGGCGTCAGAGCGATGCCGCCGGCGCGCTCGGCACCACGCTCGCACAGCGCGTTGGTCTGGCGTGTCCCCACGCTGATATAGATGTCCCGCTCGCCGTCCCGCAAAGCCAGCTCGGCCGCCTGGCGGGCCACGTCGAAGTCCAGCTGGTTGCGCGTGAGGGTCTCGTTCACGGTCGCACGGCGTACGCCCACCGTGGCCAGCAGGGAAATCACCACCAGAAAAATCAGCACGATGGGCAGGGACACGCCCCTGGACAGGGGCCTGCGGGCGGTGGACTTCATGGTTGTGGGTGGGATGGTCATTTACTGAATCCCGGTGAGTTGGTTGCGCACCGCCACCACGCGGGTATAGCGTTTGTAGAAAAAGCGGTCTCCGGCGGCCGGGGTGACTGCCGTCTCGTAGCAGTCGGTGTAGGTGCCACCGCCTGTGCCCAGAGAGGTGGTGCGCGACGCGTTGAGCGAGCGCATAAGCAGACAGATGCTGACGCCCGACACCCGCTGCCAGCCGTTGCGGCCATTGATGGTGGGGAGCGCTGCCACTTCGGTGGCGGTGAAAAACCGCTGGGGCGTTTCCCCGCTGGTGTTGAGGTCGTGCACGGCGTAGCGGAACACCAGCTGGTCTATACCGTCGTACAACTGCACATAGTCGTCGTTTTCTGCCGCCACGCCGTTGCCGTTGCAGGCCAGGCCCCGGGTGGCCACTTCCACATTCACCGTGCCCACCGCGCTGCCAAAGTTGGAGTCTGTGGCCGTGAACCGGTTGGAGAGGAACAGCGGCAGGCCATCCGCAAAGCGGGAGGGCGCGCCAGCGCCGTTGACGGGGTCGTCCTGCAGCGGCTGGTTCAGGCAGTCTGTGCCCACCGAGGTGTTGGTGGTGCCCACATCGCGCGGGCCCACGGTGGTGAAGTAGTTCACCACCAACGTGTCGGGCGCACCCGCCACCGCAGCGCCGCACGTGGCGGTGGTGGGGTCGAAAATGGCGCCGTCACAGCCAAAAATGCCGGAGGCATAGGCGGCGTTGCCCTTGAGGTTGATGTATTCCCCACGCAGCAGCGGCTGTGCCGGGTTGGGAAAAATGGAGGGGTAGAAGCCGGCCATCTGGATTTCGCGTGACAGCAGGTCCAGGGCCAGTTTGGCGTTCTCGTTCAGGCGGGACAGGTTGTCCACCGCAGTGGCTGTGGTGCGGGAGCCCACATAGGTCACAGCCACGGCCAGGGTCACCACCAAGCCTATGGCAAGTGTGATGAGAATCTCTATCAGGGTCACGCCTGCCATGCGGGCAGGCCGGGGGGAGAGTACAGGCATGGCAGGGTGTTTCACGGTGCAACAGTCATGATGGCGCAGCGAACACCGGCGGGTGCGTCCAGCGCGGCCGGGCAGCAGGAGCGCGCCACAATGCCGGTGTCGCCGGCAGCGCATACCGGGGCTTCGATCAGGGTGTTCGAGTCGTCCAGCAGGTCTTTGTCGGCCCAGGCCAGCACCACCTGGTAAGAGAGACTGAGGCCGGGGTCGCCATCGGCAATGATGAAGCCCGCCGGCTGGGGCAGCGCGTCCACCAGGCTGGCCCGCCACATGGTGATCTGGTAGTCGATCAACTCGGCCGGTGTGCAGGCCGCTGTCAGGCAGTTGACGCCCGGCACCAGATAGTCGGGATCGTCCATGCGCAGACGCTCGGCCGCGTAGGTATCGACAGACTCGAAGTCCGCAGGCGTACCCACCGTCACCGTCCGGATCCGGTCGGCCATGTCGGCCGAAGCCGAAGCCACCGCGCTGCGCGCCCATGCGCCTTGTTCAAAGCGCAGGGTGGCCGTCTGCATGGCGAGCATGCCCAGCAGGCCCACGCTGAATATGACAATGGAAACCAGCACTTCCAGCAGGCTCACGCCGTGCTGCGCCCTGAGGTGCGGTGAGGGAGGGGTTCGCGTCAGCATGCGGCGGTGTACCTCTGGATGTTGGCACGGCCCGACTGCGTCACGCAGATGCTGCGCGAATGCCGGCTACCGGTACCTTCTGGGGTGAATGTGAGCACGTAGTTGAAGTTGCCCCCCTCCAGCGCCACGCCGCGGGGGTCGAAGACAAATTCGCGCTGGTTGGCGCCGTCGGCGGCCAGGGTGAAGTTGGGCGCGTTGCCGTAACGCACCGCCAGCAGGCGGGCACCGGCCGCTGCCGGGTTGGTCACGTTGGGGTTGTCGCAGCTCACCGGCAACACGAACATGACCCAGCCACGCTGCCAGTCGTTGCCGGTCGGGAGGCACTGGCCTGAGGTGGCATCGCTCTGGCACATCTTCACGCAACGGTTGGCGCTGATGGCTTCGGTGCGGGCACGAGAGATGTCGCGGGCAAAGTCCGAGGCCAGCGCGGAGGCCTGGTTGCCACGCACAAATTCCTGGAAAGACGGGATGCCGAGCGCCAGCACGATGGCCAGCAAACTGACCGTGATCAGCAGTTCAATCAGCGTGAACCCAGAGCTTCTGCGAGCCGTCCTAGCCAATGTGATCAAAATAAAACTCCAGACAACTTACCCATCTGGTAAGAGTAGTCTGGGTTTATGAGAAACAAAAGCCCGAAGCCTACCGTTCGGAGGCGTTAAGCGACCAGTTATCGGGGTTGGGCGGTAAAACGCGGCCTTGTTGGCATTTTTACCACGGTCCGGCGGGCGCACCCGCCCCTCTCAGCGCCAGCAGCCTTGCACAGCGTTGGCCAGTGCCGGGAAGGCAGTGGCGCTGAAATTGGCCACCGAGCGCAGGCCACCCTGGTTCAGGGTGAAGTCGCCGCAACGGTCGTTGGCCTGAGCGCCAGTGCGGGTCATGGTGAGCGTGAATGTGGCGGCGGTAGCCTGTACACCCAGGCTGTAGCGCACCGCCCCACCCGCACTGGCGCTTTGCAGGTTGGCCGGTATCAGGCCCGCCACTGCGGTGCCAGCGCGGTTCTGGTCGTAGCGGTAGTTCTCGGAATAATGTCTCTCCAGCCACGCGCCGGCCTGCAGCAGGTGCGACTGCGCCTCCGCGCGGGCACTGCGGGCGATGTACTCCTGGTAGGCCGGCAGCGCCACCGAGGCCAGGATGCCAATGACGGCCACCGTGATCATGAGTTCGATGAGGGTGAAACCGCGCTGCAAGGTGTGCAGGACTTTGGGGTTGTTCATGTTCAGCGGGTCCGGAAATTGAAGATTTCGCGCCACTGGATGCGACGGTCCAGGTTGCCCAGCGAGTTCTGGGAGTTGGTGCGCTCACCGGCCACGAAGATCGATCGGTCACCCACCGCGCTGCCACTGCCCCCAGTGCTGCCTGTCGCCACCGTCACCAACTGGTCGCCCTGCGCCAGCTTGAAGCTGGCCACCAGGTACTCCTTGCCCGCCACGGTGTCGGTGTAGGTGCCGAGCAGGTTCACGCTGGGCAGCCCATTCAGGGGGTTCACGAAGGAGATGAACGCATCGGGGGCGTTGCTGCACCCATCGCTGGCAGCCTGCGGGGCCAGCGACAGCAGCGACATCAGGTCCGGGCGGACCACCACCGGGTTGCCCACAGCCATTTCCGAGGCGGCGGGGAAGTCCAT
>JALOSG010000188.1 GCA_025458665.1 Serpentinimonas sp. | reverse complement strand
GTCCGGGCGGACCACCACCGGGTTGCCCACAGCCATTTCCGAGGCGGCGGGGAAGTCCATCACCCAGCCGTCTTTGGTATTCCAGTCGATGTTGGCGTCGCCCGTCAGATAGCCCCTGCCGTCGGGCAGGCGGTTCAATGTGCGGCGCACCAGCCGGGACTGCCCGCGCGGAAGGTTGGCCGCGAGTTCGGCCCCGCTCATACTGCCCAGCGCCGGTTTGTCCCAGATGCCGTAGGCACTGTGCGGGCGCGTGGCGGGGTCCGGGAAATCCCCGCCGCTCAGGGCCTTGCCTGTGGCCAGGACAATGAGCCGGCCGCCCAGCGGGTGTGCCACGTAGTCGGGTGCGGTGCCTATGGGCTGCAGCCGTGGGGTCCCGTCGGCATCGGCCCTGGTGGCTTTGTACAGCGGTGTGGCCACACCCTCGGCCACCGAATAGGCGGTGGTCCACCGGGCGGGGTCGCTGTGGCTCACGTCGAACTTCCAGAGGTTGCCACGCACGTCGCCGGCGTAAATGGCATCGGCCACACCGTCGGCGTTGTTGTCCACCCAGGTGGGCTGGGACAGGCCGTTGGGCAGGAAGGCGGGGTCGGCGGGGTCTACCGCTGTGAGCTTGACGTAGTCCGGGTTGGGGCCACCCGCGTTCCACCGGCCATTGGCGCCCGGTCCATTGACGAACAGCACGTAGAGCGCGGCGGTGTTGCTGGTGCTGCCCACCCCGTTGCCCACCACGATGGCGAAGCGGCCGTTGTTCATTTTTGCGATGGGGGCGCTCTGCCCGCTGACGCGGCTGATGGCGCTGGTCTGTTCCAGGTTGTAGCCCAGGTCGCCGGAAGGGTCGTCGGACTCGGTGAACTGCCAGCGGAAAATGCGGATGGCGTTGGCTTCGGTCAGCTCGGTGGGGTCGGTCACATCGAGGGCAAAGAAGCCTTTGCCTCCCCGGCCCAGCGATGAAAACAGGTAGGTGCGCCAGACGGCGGTGTCCCGGCCCACCAGCACATCGCCGGTGTAGGGGCTGCCGTCGGCCAGGGCCGTGACGGCTGTGGTGGATGGGTCTATCCAGCGGCGCAGTTGCGGGTGCAGCGGCTGGGGCACATAGGACAGGACGGGGGTGCCACCGGTGTCCAGGTCGGCCGAGGCGTTGAAGCCGTGCAGCATGCCGTCGTTGGCGCCTATCCAGAGCAGCTGGGAGCGGCTGCGGTAGCGGGCTACAAACTCACCGTAACCCGGGAAGGCGCTGCCAGAGAACGTGGCCCGCGGCCTGAACTGCACATGCGGGTTGGAGTTCACCACCGAGCCCAGAATGGACTGGTTGTTGCGGGGGCGCAGGAAGGCGCCAGCCGGAGCCTCGTTGTTGCGGGCGCCGCGCAGCCAGTTCAGACGCGCCTCGGCTTTGAAGTCGGTGCCGAATGCCGTGGCCCGGGTGGCTGCGCTCAGGCTGGTCCAGCGCAGTGCGGCACCGCCCTGGGAAGCGCCGGCAGCATTCACCTGGTTGGTGATGACCACCCGGGTGTTGGACGGTACCGCGGTCAGGCGCTCGTGCGCCTTCCAGCGGGGAATCGTGCTGAAGGTGCCGTCGGCCTGGCGGGCGTACGCATCGACTTCGCCGCGGCCGTCTTTGTTGTCAAAGCGCGCCACAAACTTCAGGCTGCCTTCGGTGAGCTCCATGGAGCCCAGCGCCGGCGCTGTGAACGAGGAGGAAATCACGTCCTCGAACACCGTGCGCAAAGCCCTTTCCAGTTCATCGGGCCGTATGGCCAGAAAGTAGTTGTCGGGAATGCCGTCGGCACCTGCGGTGCCGTCGATCTGGCGTATGTCCCAGGACGAGGGGTCGGCGGGTGTATCTGCTCCGCCTGCCCGGTTGAAGCCACCCCATTTGGCCGCCAGCAGAAGGGGGTCGGGCAGCAAGCCGGCTGCGGTGCCCACAAAGCTGTAGTCCGCGTAGGTTTCCGCCTGCCCTGAGTTGCAGGGGTCGCAGCCCCCGCTGGCGTTGATCTCCGAGATCAACTCACCATCCGACCGGGCCACGGTGATGTTGGCGGGGTCGATGAAAGTGAAGCCTTCGGCGCCGCTGTGGAAGTGGGCGCCGTCCTTGTGCGAACCGGCCACACTGTAGCCAAAGCCGATGGGGCTCTGTGTGGACTCGCGGTAAACGAGCGTGTGCACGCGCACCTGAGAGCCGACGATTTCCCAGCGCAAAATGCCTGCCAGGTCCTGGTCGTAGTCGCTGCCGGCTTGCGCGTCCTCCCAGATGACCAGATAGCGGCCGCTGGTGGGCGTTTGCGACAGGATGCGGAAGTCCACCAATGTGGCGGGGCCCAGTTGCTTGGACCTCACGTTGATAGCTGCAGGCTGCAGCTCCATGACCCGCCCGGTGCCCGGTTGAACAATGCGGATGCGCGGCTTGCTGGTGCTCAGCGCCACGCTGTAGGTTTTCACGGTGAAGGCGTTGGCGTTGCCATTGCTCCGAATGTCATCCCGGATCGGGTTGGTGCGGGCCCAGTGGGCTGCGCCAGCGATGGCGAAGGTGCCGCGGGAGGCGGGCGCTTCCGGGCAGTGGCCCTCTGCTTCTCCCAATGCGCTGATGACCTTGTTGGTGCACAGGCGCTGGTAGCTGGTATCGGTACTGCTTCCGGCCACGCCCACAAACCAGGACTGGCCATGGATGTCCTCGCCCGAACCCACCAGGTTCACACGATCTCTCAGGTTGATGCCTGTAACCAGGGTGGAAAAAGCCACATCCGCCTCGCGGTCGAAAGAAACCACGCTGGAATTGAAGTTGATGACGTTGATGGCCCGGCACTGCGCCTTGCCAAACCGCGCTTCCACTGCCCGCCTTTCGGTGGGGTTGCGGCGCAACAGCGGGTCGACCCAGGCGGGCTGCGGCAGTTCAAGCCCGGCATCGGCCGAGTCTTCCTGCGTGACAGCGAAGGCGGGTAGCGGCTGCTTGCCCGCCAGGTAGCGCAGCGACTCCACGAACATCTCGCCCATGGGGTTGCCCCAGTCGGTACAGCTGCCATCGGGCAGATCGGCAAAGGACGCAGGGCTGCAGCCCGCATACTCGCCCTTGCCATAGCTGTAACCCCATATGCGCAGGCGGTTCAGGGTATGCACCATCTGCACCTCGGGCTTGAAGGTGCCGTCGGTATCCTTGTTCACTTCCCGGCTGAAGCTACCCATGTTGCTACGCAGCACACCGCCCGATACGTTCTTGGCCCACGACCCGGTGAGCAGGGCAAACTCGGCCTCGTCGTCTTCGCCGAACTCGTGCAGCAGCCCGATGGGCTTGTGGTTGCCGCTGGGGTATTGCTGGCAGCGTTCGTTGCCCAGCAGGCCCGGCACGCAGGCCTGTACCCGCACCACCCAGTCTGGGCCAGTGCTGCCAGCCGAAAGACCCAGGCTGGCCCTTCTGGGGTTGCTGGTAGAGGACGCCAGCCCGGTAATGGCTGGGTTGTTGCCGTTGGAGGCGCCCCGGTCCTCGTCCCACCGGCACTGCCAGCGTTCATTGGCGGCCCAGAGCTGGTGGTCGCCGCGGGCGGCGCGCAGCAACGGCGGCTCGTTGGGGCCCACATCGGTGGTGTTGCAGAAGGTGACGGAAGACTGAGTCAGGTTGTCGAAGCGCCAGTTGGCCGATGTGTTGTTGTTTTCCCCGGAGTAGCTGGCGGGCGTGACCAGCAGGCCAAAGCGGTTGTCGCTGTCCACCCGGATCACCGTACCCAGTATCTGTGTGGTCGAGTTGGAGGACTGGTCACGGAGCCGGATCTGGTCACCCAGCGCTACCGGAAAGCGGGCAGCCGTGGCGTTGGGGTTGATGAATAGGCACTGGTACTGGCTGGGCGCTGTCGAGGAGCCTCCCGGGCTGGATAGGTTGAAGTAGTTGTTCACCGTGTCGGTGCAGGCCCCGTTGGCAGTGGGCGCGCCTGGCGCCGGCGCGGCGCCCGCGCCATAAATCCACCGCTGGTTGCTGGGACTGCCCTGGGTGTAGCGGCGGTTGTGGCGGTTTTGTCCACTGTTCAGGGTGGTTTGCACCGACACCTGGTCCGTGGTGAACGGGGTCAGTCGTGTGATGTCGGCACCCACGTAGTACTTGGCGAACGAATGTGCATCGTGCGGCAGGAAAGCCCGTTCCAGCACGGTGGTGCTGGCGGTGTCGGTGGAGCGGTAGCCGCCGTAGAGGATCTTGCGCACCACATCGGCCTTGGTCATGGTGAGCCAGTTGAGGAAGTTGCCGCTCCAGGCGCCGCTGCAGTATTTGTCGGGCGCCAGGCCCGTGGGCTCGAAGCGCTTGGCTGTGCCGCTGTAGCCGTAGCACTTGAAGCTGTCGAAATAGCCGTAGTAGTTGAAGCTGTGCTTGTAGGTGATGTCGGGGAGGTTGTCGCCGTCGATGTCGGAGTACTCGTTGTAGGCGCGGGTGAACAGCAGGTGGTCGCGCGACATGTTGAGCATGACCATGGGCTTGGCCAGCACCGTGCTGACGTTGGGCGGTATGGCCTGGGGCTGTTGCGCGTGGGCCAACTGTACGGCCGAGAGGAGCAGCAGAGGGAGCGCCAGGGTCAGGGCCAGTGCGGGGCCGCGCAAAGGCCGCGATGGGAGCATGGGGCGTACGGAGCAAGGGTGCATGGTGGTGCCTTGGTGGGGGTGCTGGGGTGCGCCCGGGTGTGCGTCGGTGCTGTTGGGGGATGCGTGGGGTGGCGGGTTTCAATCCAGCGCCAGATAGCTCTGCACCACCACTTCCACCGCGGGGTCGGTACCGAAGCCGCGCGCGGTGACACGCGCCATCCGGGCATCGGGGTCCAGGGACAGGTACTCGATGAGGTATTCCGGCTGCTGTGCCACTGCCGCCAGGCGCGCAGCGCCGGTGAAGGGCCAGCACCGGGCAGGGCTGGGGGTTGGCGCCGGTGTCGAAGTTGCTGGCGGCGTAGTAGCTGGCCTCGAACTGGCATTGCCCGCGCGGGCAGGTGTTGTCCAGCGTGTCTGCCGGGGGTGTTTTACCGCTACCGTTTTCGCGGTCTTCGGCACGGTTGCACAGAGCGTTGGGCTGCGCGGTGCCGTTGGCCAGGAAGACATCGCGCTCCCCGTCCCGCAGCGCCGCTTCGGCGGCCTGACGGGCCACATCGAAATCGAGCTGGTTGCGGGTGAGGGTTTCGTTCACGGTGGCGCGCCGCACGCCCACCGTGGCCAGCAGGGACACCACCACCAGAAAAATGAGCACCACAGGCAGGGAGATTCCGCGCATTTATTGCAGCCCGGTGAGTTGGTTGCGCACGGCCACCACGCGGGCGAAGCGCTGGTAGAAGAAGCGGTCATTGGCGCCCGGGCTGACCGCGTTGCCGCTGCAGTCGGTGTAGGTGGCGCCGCCGGCCCCCTGCGATGCCGTGCGGGAAGGCACCAGCGAGCGCATGAGCACACAGATGCTCACGCCCGACACCCTCTGCCAGCCGTTGCGTTCCTGCATGACGGGCATGGCGCTCACCTCGGTGGCGGTGAAAAAGCGCTGCGGGGTTTCTCCGCTGCTGAAGTCGTGCACCGCGTAGCGGAACACCAGTTGCGCCACGCCTTCGTAAAGCTGGGCATAGTTGTCCGTGGGCAGCGCCACGCCGTTGCCATTGCAGGCCAGCGCCAGCGTGTCCACGCGCACGTTCACCGCGCCCACGGCACTGTCGTAGCCCGACGCGGTGGCCGTGAACCGATTGGAGAGCAGCAGTGGCAAGCCGGCTGCCGCGCGCGCGGCGTTGTCGGGGTCGGTGGCCAGGGGCTGGTTCAGACAGTCGCGGCCCACCGAGGCGTTGGCCACACCCACATCGCGCGGGCTGGTGGGTACAAAGTAGTTGACCACCAGACTGTCGGGTGCGCCGGCCACCACGGCGCCACAGCCGCCCGCCGAAGGCAGGAAGGGCGCGTTGTCGCAGCCAAAAATGCCGCCTTGGTAGGCCGGCTGGCCCTTGATGTTGCTGTATCGGCCGCGCAGCGACGGCTGCACCGGATCGGTGACGCTGGCCGGGTAGAAGCCGGCCATTTGCACCTCGCGGGCCAGAAAGTCGAGCGCCTGCTTGCCCGCCTCGTTCATGCGCGACTGGCTGTCTACCGCCGTGGCGGTAGTGCGCGAAGCCACATAGGCCACCGCCACCGCCAGCGTGATGAATAGGCCGATGGCCAGCGTGACCATGATTTCCACAATGGTGGTGCCGCATTGGAGGCCAGGGGGTGTGGGGTGCCTGCCGTTCATGGCGTGAATTGGCTGATGGCACAACGCACGCCGGCAGGTGCCAGCAGGGCGGCAGGGCAGCAGGAACGCGCGGCTATGCCGGCATCACCGGCGGCGCACTGCGTGGCGGGTGCCAGGTTGTTGTTGGCGTCGGTCAGGTCTTTGTCGCTCCAGGCCACCACCACCTGGAAAGCCAGCGGCGCTGCGCCCGCGCCCACGGGCGAAATGAAGCCTGCCGCCTGCGGCAGGGAATCGGCCAGACCCGCACGCCATTCGGTGAGGTGGTAGGCGGCCAGCTCGGCCGGCGTGCAGGCATTGCCCATGCAGTCGGCGCCCGGGGTCAGGTAGCCCGCGCTCTCCATGCGCGCCCGCTCGGCCGCGTAGGTGCTGGTGGAGTTGAACAGGGCGGCCACAGAGGCGGCCGCGGTGGGCTGTGTCACGGTGCGCACGCGCTCGGCAATGTCGGCGGTGGCCACACCTACCGCGTTGCGCGCCCAGGCGCCCTGTTCGTAGCGCAGCGTGATGGTTTGCATGCCCAGCATGCCCAGCAGACCCACACTGAACACCACGATGGACACCAGCACCTCCAGCAGGCTCACGCCGCGCTGGTGCGTGCAATGGCGCCTATGCCGGCGGGGAGGCAGGGCAGGGTGGCGACTCAGCATGCGAGCACACTGCGCTGCAGGTTCACACGCCCCATGGCCGACACGCAGATGCTGCGCGAATAGCGGCCACCTGCCCCTTCGGGCACGTAGGTCAGCACATAGTGGGCGTTGCCACCGGCGAGCACCACACCACGGGGGTCGAACACCAGTGTGGCCTGGGCAGGTGCTGCGGCCAGGGTGAAGCCGGGTGCATTGCCGTAGCGAACCCCCAGCAGGCGGGCGCCTTGGGCGCTGGCGTTGGCCGCCGTGTTGCAACTGGCCGGCAGTGCAAACATCACCCAGCCGCGCTGCCAGTCGTTGCCGGTGGTGGCGCAGGTACCGCTGCCGGCGTCGCTCTGGCACATCTTCACGCAGCGGTTGGTGCTGATGGCTTCGGAGCGCGCCCGCGACACATCCCGCGAGAACTCCACCCCCAGCGCCGACGCCTGGTTGCTGCGGATGAGGTCCTGGAACGAGGGTATGCCAACCGCCAGCACAATGCCCAGCAGGCTGATGGTGATCAGCAACTCGACGAGGGTGAATCCCCGCTGGGCCGAGGCCAGAGAGGAAGCCAGACAGTGTGCCCGGCAGGGGGTGCGCAGCAAGGTGGACTCCAGACAAAACCTTGCTGCCGAAGGTAGTCTGGAGTGCCGCGTTACAGAAGGTGCAGAGTCGCCACTCGCGGCCCCGTACCGACCTTCTGGCTAGGTGGTGCGGGGCATCCCGACGGGAGGCGCGCAGCGCGCCGTGAGCGGCCTAAGTGGCGCAGGCGGGCTGGCGGGCTCAGGCCGCGCTCTTGTACTTGATGGTGCAGCCGTAGGCCTGGTTGCTGCTGACGCTCAGTGGCTTGCCTGCCAACAACTCATCGAGCCCCTGGCGCACGTAGTTGGTGGCTTTTTCAATGTCCGAAACCCGTGCCGAGGGGATGCTGTCTATGGCGCCCGCGTACACCAGCACGCCCTGCGCATTGATGATGTACATGTGCGGCGTGACGCGCGCCGAGTAAGCCCGGCCCACCTGGCCATCGGTGTCCATGAGCATGGCAGTGGGGGCTGCGCCCTTGTCCTTCATCCAGCGGGACCAAACCGCCGGCGCCATGTAGTCACTGCTCATTTCCTCGGTGGAATTGATGGCCAGCCACACCACGCCCTTGGCGCCGTACTCTTTCTGCAAGGCCTGGAAGTTGCCCTCGTAGTGCTTGCGCACGAAGGGGCAGCCGGGGTTGTTCCATTCCAGCACCACCGGCTTGCCCTTGAAATCGGCCAGGCTCACCGGTTTGCCCTCGGTGTTGGTGAGGGTGAAGTTGGGCGCGGGTTGGCCCGGGACTGCGGCGTGCAGCGCCGTGGGCAGCGTGAGCATGGCGGTGGCGGGCAGCACCAGTGCGCTGGCGCCCAGCAGAGAGAAATCGCGTCGTTTCATAGGTAGCAAACTCCTATCGGGTGAAACCTCGCCGGGTTTCGTCAAAGGGCGGCCAGAGCCGTGCGGACCTCCTCCACACTCAGAATCTCGGACAGCACCACCGGGGGTCTGCCGTTGTTGTAGATCACGTACACGGGCACACCATTGCGGCCCAGGCGCGCCAGGGCTTCGGTGATGAGCGGGTCGCGCCGCGTCCAGTCGGCGCGCAGCAGGGCCACGTTCTTGCTGGCCACATCGCTCAGTACGGCGGCATCGGCCAGGGTGGTGCGCTTGTTGTATTGGCAGGTCACGCACCACGCGGCAGTGAAGTCCACGAACACAGGCCGGCCCTGCGCCAGCAGTTCGGCTTCCCGTTCGGGGGTCCAGGCCTGCCAAACCACGCCGGCCTGGGTGGTGGGCACGCTGGCGCTGCTGCTCTCCGCCGTTGGGCCTTGCGGCACCTGCGTCACGTTGGGGCCTATGGCCCACACGAGCCAGGCCAGTGCCGCCACCGAAACGCCAGACAGCACGCGCCGTCCGGTGGATGGCGGTGCACCATGGCCAGCGCGCGGCCCTGCCAGTGCCCAGATGACCAGCGCCAGCGCCACCAGCAGCATGAGGAGGGCAGCCGCACCGTCTATGCCACTTTGCTGGCCCAGCACCCACACCAGCCACACCACGGTGGCAAACATGGGGAAGGCCATGAGCTGGCGGAAGGTTTCCATCCAGGC
>JALOSG010000187.1 GCA_025458665.1 Serpentinimonas sp. | reverse complement strand
CCACAACTCAACCCGCAAACCGACCGTGTCATGATCTGCGGCAGCCCGGAAATGCTGCGCGACCTCAAAGCCATGTGCGAGCGTCTGGGCTTCAAGGAAGGCAACACCAGCACGCCCGGGGACTTCGTCATCGAGCGCGCTTTCGCCGAGGCCTGAGCCCGCTGTGAACTTGCAGGTGGCTACGCCCATCACAACACCATGAACGCCCTGAACGCCACGCTGAGCACCCTGCGCCAACACCCCCGCACCACCCTGCTGCTCGTGGCGCTGTGGTGTGCCGCGCTGCTGGGTTATGGCCTGTACCTGCAACATGTGGACGGGCTGGAGCCCTGCCCCATGTGCGTGGTGCAGCGCTACGCCATGATTCTGGTGGGCCTGCTGGCGCTGGTGGGCGCAGCGCTGGTTCGCCAGCCGGGCAGCGGGTCGCTCAAAGTGATGGCTGGGCTGGCGGGAGTGTTTGCGCTGTTCGGTGCGTTTGTGGCGGCACGGCAAAGCTGGCTGCAGTGGTTCCCGCCCGAAATCTCCACCTGTGGCCGCGACTTCTTCGGCATGATCGAGGCCTTCCCGCTCAAGCGCGCCATACCCATGATTTTCAAGGGCAGCGGGGATTGCACCCACATCGACTGGACCTTCCTGGGCCTGAGCATTGCCAACTGGTCTTTCCTCAACTTCATGCTGATGGCAGCGCTGGCCGCTGTGCTGCTCACTGCACGCCGTGCCTGATACTGCCCCGGACCATGTCGATGCGCTGGTGGTGGGGGCCGGCGTGGTGGGGCTGGCGGTGGCCCGCGCGCTGGCGCAAGCCGGCCTGGAAGTGGTGGTGCTGGAACGCGAAAGCGCGATGGGCACCGGAGTCAGCTCGCGCAACAGCGAAGTGATCCACGCCGGCCTGTACTACCCGCCCGGGTCACTCAAAGCGCAATTGTGCGTGCGCGGCAAAGAACTGCTCTACGCCTACTGCACCTCGCACGGTGTGGCACACCAGCAGTGCGGCAAACTGATTGTGGCCACCGACGCCGAGCAAATGGCTGGCCTGCAAACCATTGCGGCGCGGGCGGCTGCCAACGGTGTGCCGGTGCAGTGGCTCAACGCCGAAGAAGCCCGCGCACTGGAGCCCGCCTTGCAATGCGAAGCAGCGCTGTTGTCCCCCACCACCGGCATTGTGGACAGCCACGGCCTGATGCTGGCGCTGCAGGGCGATCTGGAGGCCGCCGGCGGTGCGGTGGCGCTCGGTTCGCGGCTGCTGTCTGCAGAGCCGCTGGAGAAGCAGCCCGACAGCGCCGACAGCGCACACAGTGGCTGGCTGGTCCAGGTGGCTACCGCCGATGCCACCGAGCCCACGCCCCTGGCTTGCCGCTACCTCATCAACGCGGCTGGCCTGTACGCCTGCGAGGTGGCGCAGAGCATCCGGGGCCTGAGCCCAGCCATGCAGCCCCGCGCCCACTTTGCCAAGGGCAATTACTACACCCTGGTCGGGCGAGCGCCGTTTTCTCGGCTCATCTACCCCGCGCCGCAAGACGCGTGGCTGGGCGTGCACCTCACGCTCGACCTGGGCGGACAGGCCAAGTTCGGCCCCGATCTGGAATGGCTGGCCGTGGAACGCCCGGAAGACATCGATTACGCCGTGGACCCGCAGCGCGCCGAGGCCTTCTATGCCGAAGTGCGCCGCTACTGGCCAGCGCTGCCCGATGGCGCCCTGCAGCCCAGCTACAGCGGCGTGCGCCCCAAGCTGTACGGGCCCGGCGAAGCGGCGCCCGATTTCCGCATAGACGGCCCGGCGCAGCATGGCCTGCCCGGGCTGGTGAACCTGCTGGGCATTGAATCGCCCGGCCTCACCAGCGCGCTGGCCATTGGCGACTATGTGGCCGAACAGCTGCTGCAGCAGCCTGCGCGCGCGTGAAGAAACCTTGATCTAACCGGACCGTTGCCAGGGCAGGGCGCTCCTAGAATGGGCGCATGACCTTGAACCCGTTCGCCGAATTCGCGCTGCTGCTGTTGCTTGCAGCGTTCGCGGGTGCGGTGTTTGTGCGCCTGCGCCAGCCGGTGCTCATTGCCTACATCGTGGTGGGCATTGCGCTGGGGCCTGCGGGCTTCGAGCTGGTGCAATCTCACGACCACATCGCCCTGCTGGCGCAGATAGGCGTGGCGGTGCTGCTCTTCATCGTGGGCTTGAAGCTGGACTTGCACCACATCCGCCACATCGGGCCGGTGGCGCTGGCTACGGGGCTGGGCCAGCTCACCTTCACCATCGTCATTGGCTTCGGCATCATTCTGCTGCTGGGCAAGGACCTGCTCACCGCGCTGTACGTGGCGGTGGCGCTCACGTTCTCCAGCACCATCATCATCGTCAAGCTGCTGTCGGACAAGCGCGAGGTGGACTCGCTGCATGGCCGCATTGCCATTGGTTTCCTCATCGTGCAGGATCTGGCCGTGGTGCTGGCCATGATGGTGGTGAGCGCGTTGCGCCCGGTGTCCGATGGCACGGTGGCACCCGAATGGTGGGAAGTGGCCTTCTCCCTGGCCGGCCGCGTGGTGGTGGCTGCCGTGGCGGTGTTCCTGCTCATGCGCTACTTCCTGCCGCGGCTGGTGGCCTCCATGGCGCGTTCGCAGGAGTTGCTGCTCATTTTTGCGCTGTCGTGGGCGGTGGCGCTGGCGGCGGTGGGCGCATGGGCGGGCTTCAGCCTGGAGGCGGGTGCCTTCATGGCAGGCTTCACACTGGCCTCCACCCAGTACCGCGAGGCCATCAACGCGCGGCTCAGTGGCATCCGCGACTTTTTGCTGCTGTTCTTCTTCATCCACCTGGGCGCGGAACTCGACTTCTCCACCCTGGGCAGCGAGGTGGTGCCCGCGCTCATCCTGTCGGCCTTTGTGCTGGTGGGCAACCCGCTCATCGTCATGGCCATCATGGGCTACATGGGCTACCGCAAGCGCACCGGCTTTCTGGCGGGCCTCACGGTAGCGCAGATCAGCGAGTTCTCCATCGTGTTTGTGGCCATGGGCATCACGCTCGGCCATATCACCACGCAGGCGCTGGGCCTGACCACGCTGGTGGGGCTCATCACCATCACCATGTCCACGTACATGATCCTGTACTCGCACCCGCTGTACGAGAAACTGGCGCCGTGGCTGGGTGTGTTCGAGCGCAAGACCCCGTTCCGCGAACTGGCCGTGGAAAGAAAGCCCCTGAAGGTGGATGGCATCGATGTGATGGTGTTTGGCCTGGGCCGCTACGGCAGCCGGCTGTTGCAGCAACTGCACGCCAATGGTGTGAAAGTAGTGGGCATCGATTTCGACCCCGAGACCGTGCGGCACCTGAAAAAGCGCCGCATGCCTGTGCACTACGGCGACGGCGAGAACCTGGACTTCCTGGAGTCTCTGCCCATGGCGCACACCCGCTGGGTGGTGAGCACGCTGCCCACCCGCGAGGCCAACCGTGCGCTGCTGCACAGCCTGAAGGAGTCGGGGTTCGAGGGCCGTATTGCCGTGGCCGTGCGCGACGACCAGCCGCACGAAGAGCTGAAGCAACTGGGCGTGACCCTGTTATTCACACCGTTCGACGACGCAGCAGCCCATGCAGCGGAAACGCTGCTGCTGGATTTGCAGGAAGCTACCGAGCCCGCTGCAGCGCCAACGCCGCCTCACGAACCAGTGCCGGTCCCCGGTAAATGAGGCCGGTGTAGATTTGTACCAGGTCGGCGCCGGCCTGCAATTTCTGCACCGCATCGGCCCCGCTCAACACGCCGCCTACGCCAATGATGGGCATGTCTGGCCCCAGGGCGGCACGCAACTGCCGTATCACGCGGTTGCTGGCTTCCAGCACCGGCCCACCCGACAAACCGCCTGCCTCCTGCGCATGCGGTTGGCCCTGCACCGCCTCACGGCTGAGGGTGGTGTTGGTGGCCACCACGCCGTCCATGCCGTGGCGCTGCAGCGCGAAGGCAATCACCTGCACCTGCGCTTCGTCCAGGTCGGGGGCAATCTTCAGGAACATGGGCTTGCGCTGGCCGTGGCGCTGGGCCAGCAGTTCGCGGCGCTCGGCCAGTTCACCCAGCAGGGCATCCAGCGCCGCGTCGCTTTGCAGGGAACGCAGGTTCTGGGTGTTGGGGCTGGAAATGTTCACCGTCACGTAGTCGGCGTGCGGGTACACGCCGTCCAGGCAGATGAGGTAGTCCTCGGTGGCGCGGGCTATGGGGGTGGCCGCGTTCTTGCCAATGTTGAGCCCCAGCACCACGCCCGACCGGTTGCGGGCGCGCTGCACGTTCTGCACAAACGCCGCCAGCCCTTCGTTGTTGAAGCCCAGGCGGTTGATGAGCGCGTTGCTGGCGGGCAGGCGGAACATGCGCGGTTTGGGGTTGCCCGGCTGGCCCAGCGGGGTCACGGTGCCCACCTCCACAAAGCCAAAGCCCAGCGCGTTCCAGGCGTCTATGCAGCGGGCGTTCTTGTCCAGCCCGGCGGCCAGGCCCACGCGGTTGGGAAACTGTAGGCCTGCCACGGTCACGGGGTCGTGCACCCGCGGCTCGGCGGCCAGCTTCATGAAGGGGCTGTGCTGCCAGCGCGCCAGCTGGTTCAGGGTCAGGTCGTGGGCGGCCTCCGGGTCCATGCGGAACAGCAGGTGGCGGGCAAGCGGGTAGGGCAGCAGCGACATTGGATAATCCGGGGAGAAAAAACGCTGGCCGATTCTCCCAGATTGCACTGTCCCTGCCCGCGCTTCCTGCCCTCCCTCCTACCTATTTCACCGCTCCCCGCACCATGACCCAAGACGAACTCAAGACCCTGGTGGGCCAGGCCGCCCTGCAATACATCCAGCCCGGCCAGATTGTGGGCGTGGGCACCGGCTCCACGGTGAACAAGTTCATCGATGCGCTGGCCACCCTGCGCGACCAGATTCCCGCCACGGTGTCCAGCTCGGAAGCCTCCACCCAGCGCCTGCTGGCCCACGGCTTCAAGGTGCTCGATTGCAACGCGGTGGACG
>JALOSG010000186.1 GCA_025458665.1 Serpentinimonas sp. | reverse complement strand
CGTGCCGCTGCCTGAAGCAGATCGCTGCCCAGCATGTCCTCCATGGGCCAGCGGGTTTTCAGGCTGTCCGCCGATCCGTGCAGCAGCGTCTGGATGCGCTGCCCCATGCCGCGCACTTCCTCGCGCACCACCCCCAGGAAACGCTGGCGCATGTCGGGCGCCACATCGGGCAGCTCCAGCATTTCCACCGCCGCCTGGATGTTGGCCAGCGCGGACCGGCTACCCTCCGTGAGGCCGAGCAGCAGCTGCTCGCGCGCCGATTCCTGTTCGAATTCGCGGGTGATGTTCTCCAGCATCAACACAAAGCCGGACAGCGAAGCTGCTGGCGTAGATGCTGACGTGCCGGTGACGTTGGCAGCTTCTCCCACCTGCCGCACCGGCGCCATCTGCACGCGCAACAGCTGGCCACCCTGCGTGGTGGTGACAAACTGCGCCGTGGGAGACGCAGCCCCGCGCTGCATGCGTTTTTGCACACTGTCCAGGGCGTGGGCCACCAGCTGGCGGTCGAACACCGCGTAAATGGAGCGCCCCAGCCCGATCAGTTCGGCGCCATCGGCCAGGCGCGGCGCCTGCGAGAGCGCGCGGAACTGCATGCGGGCGCGGCTGTTGTAGAGCAGGATGCGGCCGTCCAGGTTGCACACCACCACGCTCTGGGTCAATTCGGACATGAGCGCAGCCAGCCGGGTTTTTTCCTGCTCGATGTTCTGGCTGGCCTCACGCACCCGCGCATCCATGTCGGCGCGCAGGGCCTCGCGCTGGGCCACGAAGCTGTTCACCAGTGCCGCGAGTTCAGTGGCCTCGCGCGGAGCGGAGGCGTCGATGGCCAGGGGCTGGGCGCCTTGCGTAGCCACCAGGGCGCGGCCCTGTTCCAGCAGGCGACCAACCGGGGCCACCGCCTGCACAAACAGGCGCTTCAACGCCCAGGCCCAGAGGCCACAGGCCGCCAGCCACACCAGCACCAGCAAAGGCCAGCGGCCTGCCAGCAGCGCGCTGGCGGCACTTCGGCCGGCTTCATCCAGCGTACCGTACACGAGCCCCAGCGCTGCCGTAAGGAACAGCGCCAACCCCACCGCGCCGACGGCCAGCAGTGGCCAGAAGCGCCGGTCCAGCGGGCGGGGGCCTGACGGCCGGTTGATACTCATGCGCTGGCCTGGAGCAACTCGCGCACCTTCTCCACCAGCTCCTTGGTAGAAAACGGCTTGGTCATGTAGGCATTCACGCCCAGCGCCGTGCCCTTGGCCACATCGGTATCGCGGCCCTTGGCGGTGAGCATGAGGATGCGCGTGTCCTTCAGCGCCTCGGTGGCACGCACTTCCTGGCACACATCGAAGCCCGACTTCCTGGGCATCATCACATCCAGCAGCACCAGGTCCGGGCGCAGCGCGGCAATGGCGTCCAGGGCCTCCTGCCCGTCGCGGGCCAGGTGCACCTCGTAGCCTTCGCGCTTCATGAGGAACTCGAGCGAGATGAGGATGTTGGGCTCGTCGTCAGCGATGAGCAGCTTCGCACTCATGCGGTGTCTCCTGGGGAATGTTCGTTCTTCTCGGGCGCCGTCTCGGGGGGCTGGCCCGATGGCATGTTGGGGGCTGTGGGCATGTCAAAGCCAAAGCACGCACCCTCCCCCGGACTCGATCGCAACCACATGCGGCCGCCCATGTGCTCCACAATCTGGCGGCTGATGGGCAGGCCCAGCCCGGTGCCTTGAGGGCGGTTAAGGTTGTGGCCACCCTGGCGGAATTTTTCAAACACCAGGGCCTGTTCCTCGGGCGGTACGCCGGGGCCGTTGTCCTGCACCTGCACCGTGGCCATGCCACTCTGCCCGCCGTCCGTGACCGTGACAGTGACAGTGACGCGCCCGCGGGTCGAAGGCACAAATTTGGCCGCGTTGGTCAGGAGGTTCAATACCACCTGGGTCAGGCGGTCGGCATCGGCCACCACCGGCACCTCGTGGGCGGGCAGCACCACATCCACCAACGCCTCGCGCTCGCGGAACAGCTCGGCGGTGGTGTCTACACCGTGGCGCACCAGGGCGCGCAGGTCCACGCGTTCGGTGCGCCAGTCGGCGTGCCCGGACTCGATCTTGGCCATGTCCAGCACCTGGTTCACCAGCCGGCTCAGGCGCTCGGTCTCGGCCACCACGATGCCCAGAAAATGCTGCCGTTGTGCAGTCTCCATGCCGGGATCATCCTGCATGAGTTCCGTCAGCGCTCTGATGGAGGTCAAAGGTGTGCGCAATTCGTGCGTCACCGACGACATGAAATCGTCCTTCAGCCGGTCCAGGCTCTGGAGCTGCTCGTTGGCGCGGCGCAGCTCGGCGGTGGCCAGCTCCAGCGATCGGGATTTTTCTTCCAGCTCCAGCGAATGGGCGCGGATCTGCGTGGTTTCCTCCAGCAACCGCATCACGTCGTCAATGTCGAGCGATTCCTCCTGCACCACCGACGCCACCATGACCCGGGCCGAGGCGCTGCCTATGGCGCCGGCCAGCTGCGTTTCCACGAACTGCACCAGCCGCGCATCTGCCTGCAGGGCTAGCACGCTGGCCGCGCCGTGCTGTCTGGCGTAGTCGGCAAACAGCTTGTCGGCCCGCTCACGCCCCAGGAAGCGCGCAGTCAGCGGCAACAGCTCGGCCACCTGCGCCTGGCCACGCCAGAACACAGGCTTGTCGGCGGCAGTGCGGTCAAACACATCGACAAACAGCAGCGCCTGGCTGGTCTCGCTCACCGAGGGTGCCCGCCACAGGGACACCCCCACATAAGCGGCCACGTTGAGCAACAGACTCCAGAACATGGAGTGCGTCAGGTTGTCCAGTCCGGCCAGCCCGAGCAGCTGCTCAGGCTTGAGTAGTTCCAGCCCCCAGGGGCCTTGCTCGACGAAACTGGCCGGGATCAGCCAGCCCGACTTGGCAAACGACGGCAGCATGAGCGTGTAGGCCCACAGGCCAAAGCCGCACAGCAAACCCGCCAGCGCCCCGGCGCGGGTACCACCCTTCCAGTACATGCCGCCCAGCAGGGCCGGCGCAAACTGCGCCACTGCAGCAAAACTGATGAGCCCGATGCTGACCAGGGCGTAGGCCTCTCCGGCCAGCTGGAAATACAGATAACCCAGCAGCAGAATGCCCAGTATGGCCAGACGGCGCACCCACAGCAGCAGGCGCGTGAGGTCCCCGCCGGCGCGCTGCCCGAAGCGCTTGAGGCGCAGCAGGAAGGGCATGACCAGGTCGTTGCAGACCATGGTGGACACCGCAATGGCCTCCACAATGACCATACCGGTGGCCGCCGACAAGCCCCCAATGAAGGCAAACAGGGCCAGCGCGTTCTGCCCGTAAGCCAGCGGCAGGCTCAGCACAAAGGTCTCGGCGTTCTGCGAGCCACCCCACAGCAGCATGCCGCCCAGCGCAATGGGCAGCACAAAGATGTTGATGAGCAGCAGGTACAGCGGGAACACCCACACCGCCCGCTTGAGGTGCTGTTCCGACACGTTCTCCACCACCATGACCTGGAACTGCCTTGGCAGAAATATCACCGACAGCATGGCCAGCAGGATCAGGCTGAACCACTGCTCGTAGGCAAAGGAGCGGCCCGTGGCGGGGTCGGCCACGGTGAGCAAGCGTGCCAGTTCGGGCACGGCCAGGGCTTGCGCAAAGATATCGCCCACGCCATTGAACAGGCCGTAGGACACGAACACACCCACGGCCAGAAACGCCACCAGCTTCACCACCGACTCGAACGCAATGGCGGCCACCATGCCCTCGTGGCGCTCGGTACTGTCCAGGTGGCGCGCGCCAAACACCATGGTGAAGCCCGCCAGTACCAGCGCGATGTAGAGCGTGCTGTCCTGCCACCACAGCGGGCTGACAGAGGCTGGCTGCGGACCGGGAGAAGCGGAAGAAGCGGCGGCCGCAAGCCCGGGGGCCGTGAGCACGCCGTAGCCCACCGAAATGGCCTTGAGCTGCAGCGCGATGTAGGGAACGATGCCCACCACCGTGATCAGCGTGACCAAGCCCGCCAGCGTGGGGCTCTTGCCGTAGCGCGATGCAATGAAATCGGCGATGGACGTGATGCGGTAGGTTTTGGCAATGCGGATCATCTTGCGCACCACCACCCAGGCCAGCACCATGGCCAGCATGGGCCCCAGATAAATAGGCAGAAACCACACCCCTGTGCTGGCGGCACGGCCCACGCTGCCAAAGTAGGTCCAGGCGGTGCAGTACACCGCCATGGACAGGGCATACACCCAGGGGCTGCCGATGAGTGAGCGGCCTTGCCGCGCGCGCCAATCCCCGTAGCTGGCTACCGCAAACAGCAGCAGCAGGTAGGCGAACGAGGTGGCAATGACCAGCAGCGGGGACATGCGGCACCTATTCCCTGGGAAGCCGGGTCAGTCCTGGCGGGTTTCCATGATCCACGCCAAGGCCGCAATCATGAGGGCCCAGATGGCAAACAGCGCCAGCGGAAACAGCGGTATGCCCAGCACCTCCGCTGGGTGGTTCCACAGTGCCAGCAAGGGAAAGTTGAGCAGCATGCCCCCTGCAAAGAACAGGGCCAGCAAGCGCTGCGACACCAGACTCTGGTTCATGCGGGTCTCCTCTGTGCAGCCATTGTGCACCCGCAGCGCTTACCGGGGCCTTGCAGGCGGCCCCGGCCTGCCCTCAGTCAGTGCTCAGCCCGCCAACTGCTGCCAGGTCTCCACCACCGAATCGGGGTTCAGGGAAATGGAGCTGATGCCCTCGTCCTTGAGCCACTGCGCAAAGTCCGGGTGGTCGCTGGGGCCCTGCCCGCAGATGCCCACGTACTTGCCTTCGGGTCCAGGCCCAGGGTGAGCTGGGTCAGGTCGTTGGAGCCGATGGAGAAGCCGTCGAAGTACTGCAGGAAGTCCTTGGCCAGCACGGCGTTGCTGGGGATTTCACACATCATGATGACCTTCAGGTCGTTGACGCCGCGCTGCAGGCCCTTGTCGGCCAGCAGGCCCGTCACGCGCTCGGCCTGGGCCAGCGTGCGCACAAACGGCACCATGACCTGCACGTTGGTCAGACCCATGTCCTCGCGCACGCGCTTCAGGGCTTCGCACTCCATGGCAAAGGCTTCGCGGAAGTCTTCGCTGATGTAGCGCGCGGCACCGCGGAAGCCCAGCATGGGGTTCTCCTCGTCGGGCTCGTAGCGGCTGCCGCCCACCAGCTTCCTGTA
>JALOSG010000185.1 GCA_025458665.1 Serpentinimonas sp. | reverse complement strand
GCCGGCACGCCCGGCAGCGTGGGCTTGCTGGGCCGTCACGATGCCCAGCGAAACCAGCGTGGCCAACGCTCCAGTGGTCTTGAGGGCTTGGCGGCGGGTTGCTTTCATGGGGTTCTCCTTGGAATGTGGTTGAGTGAAGTCAGCGCAGGGTCAGGCTGTCACTTGGAGGGGGCGCCCGCCAGAATCCAGGCCGCCAGGGTCTTGGCGTCCTCGGGCTTCAGGTTGGCTTGTGCCGGCATGGGCACGGGGCCCCACTTGCCAGCGCCACCAGCCTTGATGCTGGCAGCCAGTTTGTCGACGTCCATGCCTTTGTACTTGGCAGCAATGTCCTTGTAGGCCGGGCCCACCATTTTGCGGTCCACTGCGTGGCAGGCCATGCAGGCGTTGGCCTGGGCCAGCTTCAGCGCAGCGGCGCCGTCCACGCTGGCCATGGCCTGGCCGGAAGCCAGCAGGGCAGCGGCGCCAGACACTGCGGCGGCAAAGGAGGTAAGGGGACGAAAAATGCTCATGTTGACTTGGCTCCTGGTTTTTTGGGGGTGAAGAATCGGATTGGCGTTTCCGCGTCATCTGTGACTCGGATACACCGAAAAGATTCTAGGTTTCAGCTTTTGCTTATATCCTGATTAAATTCTACTTAATCCCGGCTCATTTCGCACCAGCGGCAATCCAGCGTGCAATGGTGGCGGCGTCGGCCGCGCTCACCTGGGGCTGGGGCGGCATCGGAATCTGGCCGAATACACCCACGCCGCCCTGCTGAATCTTGCCGGCAAGGTAGGCCTCCAGGTCGGTCTTGCCGGCGTGCTTGGCCGCGATTTCGGTAAACCCAGGGCCCACAATCTTCTTGTCCATGCCGTGGCAGGCGGTGCAGGAATTGGCATTCACCAGCAGCCTGGGGTCGCTCAGCCCGGAGTTGGCCTGGGCCACCACCACGGGCGCAATCTCGATGCGTTGGGTCAGCGGTTCGGCCCGGGGCGGGCGCGTGGTGTCGGCGCCGCGCACCGGACCAATCACGCGGTTCTGCTCCTGGATATTGCCGTGCGCATCGCGGGCAAAGTCTGGCAGGCTGGAACGCACTTTCGGGTCAATGGGGCAGTCTTTCATGCACGCCACGTTCTGCACATCGCCCTTGCCGTCCACACGCCACAGCGGCTCGTAGAACACCATGCCGTTGCGGTTGGGCATGCGCTTCTGCACCTCGGCAATGTTCTGGTCCGACAGCACAAAGTCGGCCGGGACCACGTTGGCCAGGTTCAGGATATAGGCCACGGTGGCGTACACCTCGTCGGCCGTGAGCGACTTGGGCGCGTTCCAGGGCATGGCGCGGTTGATGTAGTCCCACAGTGTGGACACGGTGGCAACTTTCATCATGGTGGTTTTCTGGGGGAAGGTGGAGCCCTCCTCCAGATTCTTCACGCGGCCTCGCTCGATGTCGGCGGCGGTGGTCCCGCCCACGATCGGGGTGAATACCTCGTTGGATTCGCCGAACACCCCATGGCAGGAGGCGCACTTGGCCTCCCACACCTGCTCGCCCAGGCTGACGCTGCCAGAGCCTTTGGGCAGACCTTTGAAGTCGGGGCGCACATCGATGTCCCAGGCGCGGACTTCAGCCGGGGTGGCATCGCGGCCAATGCTGTGCCAGGGTTTGGCGGCAGCCGCACTTCCCGGTCCGGCTGCTGCAGCCTGCGCCCAGGCGGCGGTGGTGGGAAACAGGCCGGCGGAGGCGGTGAGCACGAGGGCAGCGGCCAGAGTTGCCGCAGGGCGGCGACGTGCCGCGAAGATGGAGGGTAGAGCGTTCATCAGTACACCTGCACGTTGGAGACTTCACCGTTTTCCGACACCAGCCAGGACTGGATGGCGTTCTGGTGGTACACGGAGCGCGTGCCCCGCACCGCGCGCAACTGGTTGATCTTGGGCTGCACGTAGCCCGTGCTGTCGATGGCGCGGCTTTGCAGAATGGCGGGCTTGCCGTCCCACACCCAGTCGATGTTGAAACGGGTGAGCGCCTTGGGCAGCACCGGCCCCTCCAGGCGCGCCGTGCGCCAGTTGCGCCCGCCGTCCACACTCACATCCACCCGCTTGATGCTGCCGCGGCCCGACCAGGCCAGGCCCGTCACGTTGTAGTAACCACGGTCCAGCAGCGTCTGGCTGCCCGAGGGCGTGGTGATCACGCTCTTGCACTCCTGGATGCCGGTGTACTGGCGGTGCGTGCCATCGGGCATGTGGTCGATGTAGTGCACCGCCTCGTCCTTGGTGGCCCACTTCATGTCGCCCACTTCAAGACGGCGCAGGTACTTCACCCAGCTCACACCCTGAACGCCCGGCACCACCAGGCGCAGCGGGTAGCCGTTTTCGGGGCGCAGCATCTCGCCGTTCATGGCCCAGGCCACGATGCAGTCGTCCATGGCCTGCTCGATGGAGAGCGTGCGTGTCATGGAGGAACCGTCGGCGCCCTCGGCCAGCACGTACTTGCCATTCTTCTTGTCGTAGCCGCACATTTCCAGCAGCGTGGAAAGCAGCACGCCGGTGAACTCCGAGCAACTCAGCATGCCGTGGGTGTACTGCACCGAAGGCAGGGCCACGTTACCCCACTCGGGCGCAGAGTTGGCGCCACATTCAATGAAATGGATGCGCGACACGCTCGGCAGGCGCATCAGGTCGTCCATGGTGAACACGCGCTGGCGTTTCACCAGGCCGTTGACCATGAGGCGGTGTTTGGAGGGGTCGATGTCCCACCAGCCCTGGTGGTGGCGCTCGAAGTGCAGGCCACTGGGCGTGATGATGCCGAACAGCCCTTGCAGCGGCGTGAAGCTCACCGAAGCCTGCGACACGCGCGTCAGGCCCGGGCTTTCGCGGCGCTGCAGGTTGGCTTCCCATTTGCTGGGCACACCGTAACCGTGCAGGGCCACCGGAGCGCCAAGGCCCGTGGTGTGCTCGGGGAGTTTCAGAATGGCATCCTCGCCCTCGGCAGCCAGCGCTTTGGTGGCACCCGCCGCCGATGCCACCGCACCGGCGCCCATGGCCAGCGCCTTGCCCATGAAACTGCGGCGGGCCTTGCGGGCGGCCTCCATCAACTCGGTACTGAGGTGATTTTCAGGCGCCGGCAATATGCGCCCAATGACTTCGCTCAGGTCTTTAGACACTTGCTTGTTCCTTCGGTTCGACAGGGGAAAACGTCTCGGGGCCCAGCCGGCTGGATACCTGCTGGGCCACGCTGCGGCAGAGCTCCACGTAGACGGGCTCGGCAATGCGGTAGAACACCTGCGTGCCTTCGCGGCGGCGCGACAGCATGCCGGCGTGGTACATGAGGCCCAGGTGGCGCGACACGTTGGCCTGCGCCATGCCGGTGGCCCGGATGATGTCGTTCACGCACAGCTCTTCCTGGCAGATGGCGTGCAGGATGCGCAGCCGGGTGGGTTCGCCCAGCACACTGAAGTAGCGGGCAGCCGCCTCGAAAACCTCCTGCAACGCGCGGGCGTCTTCCTGAGCGGCAGAGAGTGTGGCGGAGGCGGAGTTCATGAATCAACTATATGATTGATTGCTAATATATGGATTAGAGTAAACCCTTATATTCGGCAAAAATCTCCCGCCGTCTGCACTCCGCCCAGCCCACCCCGCCCCCGCAGGCCTGCCTGCCAAACGGATTCAGGCCAGGCGACCCAGATTCAGATGCAGCACCCGGTCGCAGCGCTCGGCCAGCGCCAGGTCGTGGGTCACCAGCACGAAGGCGGTGCCGTGGTCGCGGGCCAGGCCCAGCATCAGTTCGAACACCGTGCCGGCGGTGGTGCGGTCCAGGTTGCCGGTGGGCTCGTCGGCCAGCACACAGGCCGGTTGCGTGACCAGTGCGCGCGCAATGGCCACGCGCTGGCGCTCGCCGCCCGAGAGTTCGGAGGGCCGGTGGTGCAGGCGCTCTTTCAGGCCCACGCGTTCCAGCATGGCGGCGGCGGTGCGGCCCGCTTCGTCGCGCGGCTGGCGGCGTATCCACAACGGCATGGCCACGTTGTCCTGGGCGCTGAACTCGGGCAGCAGGTGGTGAAACTGGTACACAAACCCCAGATGGCGGTTGCGCAGCGCCCCCTGTGCCGCTGCGCCCAGCCCGGAGAGGTCCTGCCCCATGAGCGCCACCCGGCCCGAGGTGGGGGCCTCCAGCCCGCCCAGCAGGTGCAGCAGCGTGCTTTTACCCGAACCCGAGGCACCCACAATGGCCACGGTTTCCCCGGCGCGGATGCTCAGGTCCAGGCCGTGCAGCACGGTCACATCGAGCCGGCCTTCCTGGAAGCGTTTCACCAGCCCCGTGGCGCTGAGCACCACGTTGCCCGGGTTCAGGGCCTCACTCATAGCGCAGCGCCTCCGCCGGGTTCACACGGCTGGCACGCCAGCTGGGGTAGAGCGTGGCCGCAAAGGCCAGCACCAGAGAAATGATGGCGATGGGCAGAATGTCGCCGCGCTGCGGGTCGCTGGGCATCTGACTGATCAGGTACACATCCTGGGGCAGGAAGCTGGCGCCGAAAAAGGCCTCCAGCGCGGGGACGATGGTGTCTATGTGGAACGCCACACCCAGGCCCAGCAACAACCCGCTGAAGGTGCCGATGATGCCCACCATGGCGCCCTGCACCACGAACACCAGCATGATGCTGCCGGGCGTGGCGCCCAGCGTGCGCAGGATGGCAATGTCGGCGCGCTTGTCGGTCACGGTCATGACCAGCGTGCTCACCAGGTTGAAGGCGGCCACCGCCACGATGAGCGTGAGGATGATGAACATCATGCGCTTTTCCAGCTGCACGGCGGCAAACCAGGTGCGGTTCTGGCGCGTCCAGTCGCGGATGAGCAGGTCGCCACTCAGGGTGCCGGCCAGCTGCAGCGCCACCTCGCGGGCCTCGTGCAGATCGCGGATTTTCAGGCGTATGCCGGTGGGGCCTTCCAGCCGGAAAATGCGCGCGGCATCGTCGATATGCACAAAGGCCAGGGTGGAGTCGTACTCGAAGTGGCCGGAATCGAACAGGCCCACCACCGTCATTTGCCGCAGGCGCGGCACCACGCCAGCGGGGGTC
>JALOSG010000184.1 GCA_025458665.1 Serpentinimonas sp. | reverse complement strand
ACCAGGGCCAGCACCACCACCAGCGCAATGGGCGCCCAGATGCGGTCACCGATCTGGCCAGTGGCCTCGAAGCGCTTCTGCATGCGGTTGCGCCAGAGGATGGCCGCGGCCACACCGGCAGCAGCGCCCACCAGGACCCAGTGCCATCCTATGCCGGCCATGGGTGCCGGCATGGAGAACCCGCCCTTGCTCAGAAAAAACAGGTCCCACAGCTTCCACGGCTGGTTGGAAGGGGGAAGCACTTCCACCATGAACAGGTACCACATGAGCAACTGCAGCAGGATGGGGACGTTGCGGAAAAGCTCCACGTACCCGTAGCACAGGCCGCGCACCAGGCCGTTGCGCGAGAAGCGCCCCACGCCGATGAGCACGCCGATGATGGTGGTGAAAACAATGCCCAGAATGGCCACCTTCAGGGTGTTGAGTACCCCGATGAAGATGGCGCGCCCATAGCTCTGGCTGGGGTCGTAGGGAATGACCGTCTCGCCGATGTCGAAACCAGCCGGTGCGCTCAGGAAACCGAAGCCGCTGGGAATGCCCCGGGCCTCCATGTTGACCTGGGTGTTGTGTGCAAGGAACCAGACGCCGCTGGCCACCAGCAGCAAAGCAATGACTTGGTAAATGATGCCGCGGGTAGCGCGGCTGTTGATGGAGAAACCAGTGGGTTTCGATGGGGGTGTCTTGGACATGACCGCCTCTTTTGCGTGTTCAACTTCTGCCATGTTGGCCGGTTTTTGACCGATCAACAGAAACGCCGGGATGGGCGTCTTCCCGTCCCGGCGTCAGACCCTCAACGCTGGCGTTAAGGGGCGCCAGACGAAGAGCTGCAGACACAGCCCGGCGTCTGGCAAGAGGCTCAAGCTCAGCGTGCCGGCGGGGCGTACATGATGCCGCCGTTGTTCCACAGGTTGTTCATGCCACGCGGCAGGTTGATGGGGGTCTTGGGGCCCAGATGGCGCTCAAACTGCTCGCCATAGTTGCCCACGGCCTTGATGGCGCGCAGTGCCCACTCCTTGTCCAGGCCCAGCAGTTTGCCGGTGTCCTCGTTGCCGGCACCCAGCAGGCGCATCACGCTGGGGTTCTTGCTCTCGGCGCGCATTTTGTCGGCGTTGGCAGCGGTGATGCCCAGCTCTTCGGCTTCCAGCATGGCAAAACCCACCCACTTCACGATGGCGAAGAACTCGTCGTCGCCACGGCGCACCACGGGGCCCAGGGGCTCCTTGGAGATCAGCTCGGGGAGAATGATGTGGTCGGCGGGGTTCTGGGCTTGTTGCGAGCGGTAGGAGGCCAGCCCGGATGCATCGGTGGTGTAAGCCTGGCAACGGCCGCTGAAGTAGGCGCTGGTGGCAGCCTGCGCTTCGTTGAACACCACGGGGCGCAGGTTCAGGTTGTTGGTGCGCGAGAAGTCCGTCAGGTTCAGCTCGGTGGTGGTGCCAGCTTCCACGCACACCGTAGCGCCGCGGAGTTGCTTGGCGCTGGTCACGCCCAGCGACTTGGGCACCATGAAGCCCTGGCCGTCATAGAAAGTCACGCCGGTGAAAGCCAGACCCAGCGAGGCGTCGCGGGTCAGGGTCCAGGTGGTGTTGCGCGACAGCATGTCGATCTCGCCAGACTGCAGGGCGGTGAAGCGCTGCTGGGCGGTCAGGGGCACGTAACGCACCTTGTTGGCATCCTGCAAAACGGCAGCGGCCACTGCACGGCAGACGTCGACGTCGATACCGGAATAACGGCCCTGGCTATCTGCTGCAGAAAAGCCGGCCAGGCCGGTACTTACGCCGCACACCAGTGTGCCCCGGCTCTTGATGGCATCCAGGTCCTTGCCAGCGTGGGCGGGCAATGTGGTGAATGCAAGCGCAGCGGTTACTGCGGCCAGGGTCAACTGCATGTGTTTTTTCATGGGTTTCACTCCGTGGAGGGTTGGGGATTGAATTCAAGCACTCAGCGCACCGGTTTGGGGCGGGTCATGTTTGAGCCCGGAATCATCGCCAACGTGAGAGCCCTGCGCATCGGGGTAAGTACGAGTGAAAGGTCCATTACAGACCTGTGGCAGGGTTCCAACGGGCGGAATCGGCGGACCCTGGGCGTATGCACGAAACGTGCCAGAAAGGCCGGGCTCGCTGCGGCACAATGCAAGCATGTGGACGCAACTTCTGCAGGCGAAACAAAGGCTCTGGCGGCCCCAGCTGGGGCTGTTCTGGCTGGTGGTGGTGTTCAACGCGCTGTCCTCCGGCATGGCCTGGGCCTTGCATCTGGCAGACCCTCAGGGGGCTCTGCGGTGGATGCTGGCCTTTTTCGCGCTCAGCAACGCCGCTGTAGGCTGGTGGTTGACCTGGCGTCTGTGGTGCTGGCCTGTCGATGACGGCTTGCCCACGTCTTCGCGCCCGTCCTGACTGCCGCCCGTCAGCCGCGCTCCCTTTGCCACCCAACCAGGGGACTCTGCCCCAGGAGACCAACCCATGATCCGAGCTCTTTTCATTCAGCAGCAGGAAGGCCAGTACGGCTGCACCGTGGCCACGCTCGACGAAGCGCAACTGCCTGCCGCGCAGGACGGCGATGTGACAGTGCGGGTGGACTACTCCACCATCAACTACAAGGACGGGCTGGCCATTACCGGCAAGTCCCCGGTGGTGCGCAAGTTCCCCATGGTCCCGGGCATTGACTTCGCGGGCACCGTGACCGAAAGCCACCACCCGCGCTGGAAGGCCGGCGACCAGGTCATTCTGAACGGCTGGGGCGTGGGGGAGAACCACTGGGGTGGACTGGCGCAAATGGCCCGGGTGAAAGGCGACTGGCTGGTGCCCCTGCCGGCGGGCGATGCCGCACTGAGCCCGCGCGAGGCCATGGCCATAGGCACGGCGGGCTACACCGCCATGCTGTGCGTCATGGCGCTGGAGAACCACTGGGCCCTGCAGGGCGCCCTACCCGGCGACGGCGAGGTCCTGGTGACCGGCGCCAATGGTGGCGTGGGCAGCGTGGCCATTGCCTTGCTGGCCGCCATGGGGCACACCGTGGTGGCCTCTACCGGCCGGCTGCAGGAGGCCGACTACCTGCGCAGCCTGGGCGCCGCCGATGTGATCGACCGCCAGACCCTGAGTCAGCCGGGCAAGCCCCTGCAGAAGGAACGCTGGCTGGGCGTGGTGGACGCCGTGGGCAGCCACACGCTGGCCAACGCCTGCGCCAGCGCCCGCTACGGCAGCCCCGTCACGGCGTGTGGGCTGGCCCAGGGCATGGACCTGCCCGCCAGTGTGGCGCCCTTCATCCTGCGTGGCGTGACGCTGTATGGCATAGACAGCGTGATGGCGCCGCTGGCCAGACGCGAAGCCGCCTGGCGCCGCCTGGCCACCGACCTGGACCGCAGCAAGCTGGCTGCCATGACGAAGGAAATCCCGCTGGCCGCCGCCATACAGGCCGGCGCCGATGTGCTGGCGGGTACCGTGCGCGGCCGGCTGGTGGTGAACGTCAACGCCTAAGCGTTCTTGTCCTTGTGCGGCACGATGTGCCGGTAGGCGTGCCAGGTGGCGTGGCCAATCACCGGCCCCGCCACCACCAGCCCCAGAAAGGCGGGCAGCATGGCCAGCCCGATGATGGCCGTGATCAGCACACCCCAGAACAGCATCACGCCCGGGTTCTGCAGGCAAGCCCGTATGCTGGTGAGCCCAGACGAAATGGCATCGACCTCGCGGTCCAGGATCATGGGAATGGAGATGACACTGGTCACGAAAATGAGCCCGGCGAACACCGCGCCCACCACCGTGTATGTGATCAGGAAACTCAGGTTTTCCACGCGCAACAATTCGGCCAGCAGGTTTTCGGTGGAAGGCATGGTGTTGAAGGTGACCGCGAACACCACCAGCGAAGCCCGGCCCCAGAGCATCTCCAGGATCAGCAGTACCCCGGCAAAAATGGCCATGGTGCCCCGGGTGGGCCGCCAGGCCACCAGAGACTCCGACAGCGAGGGGCGCTGGCCGGCCTCCAGTGCGCGGCTGGCGTGGTACAGCCCCAGGCACAGGAAAGGCCCCATGAGCAGGAAGCCTGCGCTGAGCGCCAGCACATAGGCCGGCGCCGCGCGGAACACCCACCACAGCGCATGGCCCATGAGAAAAAAGCACAGGCCATAGAACAGGCCTATGCGCGGAGCTGCACGAAAGTCTTTCCAGCCGAGCGCCAGCCACCGCAGCGGCGCGCTGGCGCCCAGATCGGCCAGTGGCAGGGCGAATACCGATTCTTTATGGGTTGTCGGGGGAGCTGGCTGGGGTATCTGCATGGGGTCAAAGATAGCCAAAGGGGCATGGCTGGGGCTCATGGTTTACCCGCAGGCCGGCCGCTACACTGTGGCCCCTATGAGTGCCCATTTTCTGCCGCCCACTGTCCCGGTTCATCGCCTTCAGGAAACCCTGGCCCAGCAAGGTTATGCCTTGCTCGACGGCCGTTCCACGCAGGAGTGGCTGGGTGTATCGGCGCAGGAACTGGCCGCGCTCCAGCCCAGCTGGGACCACCTGCTGCCCGACCAGTACCTGAAAGACGGCGGGCGGTACCGCCACCGCCGCCACAGCTGCTACGTGGTGCGCCACGGGCAGGTGGAGGCCACGCCACACCGCGCGCACTGGCAGCCGCTGGAATACAACGCCCTGCACGGGGGCATGCAGCGCTGGTTCGAGCCGGTGGAGCCCGCCACCGCCAGCGCGCCGGCATGGCAGGCCTTGCTGTCGCAACTGGCCACGCTGGCCGGGGCTCTGCGGGGTGGCGATGCGCAGACATGGTTCGTGGAAGCGCACCAGTTCCGCATAGACACCACCGACGGCATAGGCCGGCCCACCCCGGAGGGCGCGCACCGCGACGGGGTGGATCTGGTGGCGGTGTTTCTGGTGGGGCGCCACCGCATCAAGGGGGGCGAGAGCCGGGTGTTCGAGGCCGATGGCCCCAGCGGCCAGCGCTTCACGCTGACCGAGCCGTGGTCGCTGCTGTTGCTGGACGATGCCCGCGTGATCCACGAGAGCACACCCATACAGCCGCTGGAGCCCAGCGAACTGGGCTGGCGCGATACGCTGGTGGTGACCTGCCGGGCAGG
>JALOSG010000183.1 GCA_025458665.1 Serpentinimonas sp. | reverse complement strand
CAGGGCGCCTTCGCAGCCCTTTGCGGCAGCGCGCGGTTCTGTACCTCCACCACCTTACCGTTGAGCACATACACGCGCAACAGGCGTCCGTTGCGCTGGTATTCGGTGCGGTCCTGGGCAGCGCCGTCGGCGTAGCTGGTACGGCTGACGCGGTCGGGCGGACCCATAAGGCGCTCCAGTGCGGCGGCGGTCATGCCCACATACGGCAGACCGCTGGAGGTGGCGCGGGTGGCCTCGGCGGACTGTGCCTGCCGTCGTTGGGCCCCGTCAGTGGGCGACTTGCCGCTGTCGAGCGAACGGAACGGGTCCTCCAGCACCAAGGCCTTGCCCTGGCTGGGGCAGGGGTGGTCCTGGTAACTGGTTCGTCCATCGGGGGCCGTGCATTTCTGCACGGCGGCGGCTGGCATGGCCAGCGCAGTCAGAAGCACGGCAGCCGCAACACGCAAGCCATGCCGGGTACCGACGCTCATACAAAGCCATGGGTGGGGGTGAACGGCATGGGGCATGCCGCTTTTGTCTCATCCCGCAGGTGTGACGTGCAAGTTTTTCCGCCACACGGTCTGGCTTTCGGGTGGGGTGGACAACAGGCGTACCATCGATAGCCAGATAGTTTTTTTGTTTAGCGGAAACTGTTTTATGCCTGCCGTTGGCCGCACCTCCCCCTTACCGTCTGCGCTGCAGTTCCCCGTGGATGGCATGACTTGTGCCAGTTGCTCTGGCAGGGTGGAGCGCGCTCTGGCCGCGGTACCCGGCGTGCAGGAGGCCACCGTGAACCTGGCCACCGAACAGGCCAGCGTGGTGCCGGTAGAAGCCGGACCGGGGTCTACGGTGGCTCTTCCTGACCTGATGTCCAGCCTGATGCTGGCGGTGGAAAAGGCGGGTTACAGTGTTCCTACTGCTACCGTGGAATTGGCCATCACGCAGATGACCTGCGCCAGCTGTTCCGGCAGGGTGGAAAAAGCCTTGCTCAAGGTGCCCGGTGTGCTGGAGGCCACCGTGAATCTGGCCACCGAACGCGCCCACGTGAAGCTGGCGGGCTCGGCCACCACAGAGCAGGTGCAAACCTTGTTGCAAGCCGTGGAGCATGCCGGCTACGGTGCCACCGAGGTATTGCCCGACGACGGGCAACGCCCAGCACCGGTCTCGCGGCCAGCGCCGTGGTGGCCGGTGGCGGTGGCCGCGGTGCTGTCCTTGCCGCTGGTACTGCCCATGTTCGGCATGCTCTGGGGCGCCCACTGGATGCCCCCTGGCTGGGTTCAGCTGTTGCTGGCCACGCCGGTGCAGTTCTGGCTGGGTGCACGTTTCTACGTGGCGGGCTGGAAGGCCCTGCGCGCCGGCGCCGGCAATATGGATTTGCTGGTGGCCATGGGCACATCGGCGGGCTATGGCCTGAGCCTCTACCTGCTGCTCACGCACACCGGCGAAGGCACGCCACACTTGTACTTCGAGGCATCGGCCGTCATCATCACGCTCATCTTGCTGGGCAAGTGGCTGGAGGCGCGCGCCAAGCAGCAGACCACCGCCGCCATACAGGCGCTCAACGCGTTGCGGCCCGAGGTGGCGCGCATTCGCACAGCGGCGGGAGATACCGAAGTGCCCGCAGCCCGGGTGCGTGTGGGCGATGTGGTGGTGGTGCGCCCCGGTGAGCGCGTGCCGGTGGACGGTGTGGTGCTGGAGGGCATCAGCGAGGTGGACGAATCCCTCATTACTGGGGAAAGCCTGCCCGTGGCCAAGCACGAGGGGGACCGCGTCACCGGGGGCGCGGTGAACGGGCAGGGCCTGCTGCTGGTGCGCACGGTGGCGGTGGGGGCAGAGTCCACGCTGTCGCGCATTGTGCGGATGGTGGAATCCGCCCAGGCACGCAAGGCGCCCATACAGCGCATGGTGGACCAGGTGAGCGCCGTGTTCGTGCCCGTTGTGGTGGCGGTGGCCGCTGTCACATTGCTGGGCTGGGGCCTGTGGAACGGCGACTGGGAACACGCCATCCTGAATGCGGTGGCTGTGCTGGTGATTGCCTGCCCTTGCGCACTGGGCCTGGCCACGCCCACGGTCATCATGGCGGGCACGGGGGTGGCGGCGCGTTACGGCATCCTCATCAAGGACGCCGAAGCCCTGGAGCTGGCGCACCGCATACAGACCGTGGCTTTCGACAAAACCGGCACCCTGACCGAAGGGCGCCCCACGCTGGTGGCTGCGGAGCCGGCCGACCGCCGCGCCGAGTTGCTGGCGCTCGCTGGCGCTTTGCAACGTGGCAGTGCGCACCCGCTGGCCCATGCGGTGCTGCAGGCCGCCCAGGCCGATGGCGTGGCCTTGCCCGATGTGACCCAGGTGAGCCAGCTCAGCGCGGTGGCTGGCCGGGGAGTGGAAGGGGTGCTGTCGGGCGCTGTGCCGCGCCACCTGCGCCTGGGCAGCAGCCGCTGGATGGCAGAGCTGGGTGTGGACCTGTCGGCCCACGAAGCCGCTGCGCAAGCGCTGGCGGCCCAGGGGCGCACGGTATCCTGGCTGGCGGGGGCGCCCGCAGGCGACAACAACGGTAGCCCGGCGCCGCGCCTGCTGGGTCTGCTGGCCTTTGGCGATACGGTCAAGGCCACCGCCCCCGAGGCCATGAGCGCCTTGCGCGCGCTGGGCGTTCGCAGCGTGCTGGTCACGGGCGACAACCGGGGCAGCGCCCAGGCGGTGGCCAGCGCGCTGCAGCTCGATGAAGTGGAATCGGAAGTGCTGCCGGGTGACAAAGCCGCCACGGTGGCGCGGCTGAAGGCAGGTGGCCGCGTGGTGGCCATGGTGGGCGATGGCATCAACGATGCCCCCGCTCTGGCGGCCGCCGATGTGGGCATTGCCATGTCCACCGGCACCGACGTGGCCATGCACGCAGCGGGCATCACCCTCATGCGGGGTGACCCCGCCCTGGTGGCCGACGCCATCGACCTGTCGCGGCGCACGTACCAGAAGCTGCGCCAGAACCTGTTCTGGGCCTTTGCCTACAACGTGGTGGGCATTCCGCTGGCCGCGCTGGGCTTCCTGAACCCTGTGGTGGCTGGCGCGGCCATGGCCCTGAGCAGCGTGAGTGTGGTGACCAATTCCCTCACACTGCGGCGCTGGCGGCCCCAACCCCGGCGCCGCGCCTGAGACGCCCGCGCCTTCAAGGCTGCGCCATCAGCCGCGGCCCACAAAGGGCATGTTGGTGGCCATGACGGTGGTGAACAGCACGTTGGCCGACAAGGGCAGCCGCACCATGCCCATGAAGGTGCTCACCACCGCGTCCATGCCCATGCGGGCTTCGGGGCGCACGCTGCCATCGGGCTGCAGAATGCCGGCGGCCATGGCAGCGGTCATGTCGCTGGCCACGTTGCCGATGTCGATCTGGCCCACCGCAATCCCGAAAGCACGCCCATCGAGCGAAGCGGCTTTGGTGAGGCCGGTGATGGCGTGCTTGGTGGCCGTGTAGCAGATGGATCCGGGCCGCGGCGCGTGGGCCGAGATGGAGCCGTTGTTGATGATGCGCCCACCTTGTGGCGACTGGGCCCGCATGACCTTGAAGGCGTGCGAGAGGCAGTAGAACGCGCCGTTGAGGTTGATGTCCACCGAGCGTTTCCAGTCGTCTACCGAGGTTTCATCGGGCGTGCGGCCTGGCGCAAAAATACCGGCGTTGTTGAACAGCAAGTCCAGGCGGCCTTGCTCTTGGCGTACCCGCTCGAACACGGCGGCCACGGCGGCTTCGTCGCTCACATCGGCGGTGGCAACCACGGCGGTGCCACCTTTGGGGTTGTGCTGTGCGGCCTGTGCGGCCGTGGCTTGCAGCGGTTCGGCGCGGCGCCCCACCAGATAGACGCACCAGCCGTCGGCCAGCAGGGCTTGCGCACAGGCCTGCCCGATGCCGGAACCCGCGCCGGTGACCACGGCCACGCCGGGCTGGGTGAAGGTGGGGGAGGAGTAAGAAGTTGACGAAGAAGGAGAGAGGGTTGCGCTCATGTTTGTCTCTGTATTCGTTGTTGTAAGGATTGAGGCCCTGCATTTTGTACCATCGTGGAGGGTCTTGCCGCCAGGCATGTCTGCACCACCATCACCAACCAGAGACACCATGAAGCTCGCACGCACCGGCCCGCGCGGCCAGGAAATCCCTATCGCTTTGCACGCCGACGGCCGCTGGCGCAACATCGCTGCCCTGGTGGGTGATATTTCGCCCGAGGTACTTTCGCCGCAGCGGCTGCAGGCCCTGCAGCAAGCCCTGCAAGAAACTCGCGGTGCAAATCTGCCCGTGGTGGAGCCCGGCCGCTACGGCCTGCCCTGGCTGGGTTGCGGCAAGTTTGTGGGTGTGGGCCTGAACTACGCCGACCATGCCGCTGAAGCGGGCCTGCCCATTCCTACCGAGCCCATTCTGTTCACCAAACACACCTGCTGCATGGTGGGCGCCAACGATCCGGTGGTCATGCCGCAGGACGCCCGCAAGTGCGACTGGGAGGTGGAGCTCGGCGTGGTGATAGGCCAGCGCGCGCGCTACGTGAGCGAGGCCGATGCACTGTCCTTCGTGGCCGGTTACTGCGTGGTGAACGATGTGTCGGAACGCGAGTACCAGATGGAGCGCAACGGCACCTGGGACAAGGGCAAGAGCTGCGACACCTTTGGTCCCGTGGGCCCCTGGCTGGTGACAGCCGATGAAGTCCCCGACCCGCAAGCCCTGGACCTGTGGCTGGACGTGAATGGCCGGCGCTTCCAGGCGGGCAGCACCGCCACCATGGTGTTTGGCGTGGCGCAGCTGGTGAGCTACATCAGCCGCTTCACCACGCTCTACCCCGGCGATGTGATTGCCACCGGTACGCCGCCCGGTGTGGGCATGGGAGTGAAGCCGCAGCCCATTTACCTGAAGCCCGGTGACGAGATGCACCTGGGCATCGGTGGGCTGGGGGAGCAGCGCCAGCGTGTGCACGCCTGGGACGCGCGCTTGCTCGATGCCTGAGACCGCCACCATCACCGCCACCGCCCCCACCACGGCCCCCTGCCTGGTGGCCGACATTGGCGGCACCCACGCCCGCTTTGCCGTGCATGCGCAGGGTGTGCTGCACGCTGTGCGCACCTTGCGCTGTGCCGACCATGCCACGCTGG
>JALOSG010000023.1 GCA_025458665.1 Serpentinimonas sp. | reverse complement strand
GAGCCCGACGGGATCTTGAACGGCTCGAACAGGAACGAGCGCAGCACGAAGACCACAAAAATGACCGGAAAAAGGCCCGCGGTCCAGTCCAGCCACCAGGGCTGCATGAGGAGTTTCTGCTGGGCGGCTTCGAGATCGGTGTGGTCGGCCACCACACCCATTTTCTTCAACTCTTCCTCGCGCTGGCGCTGCTGCTGCACCAGTTGCGCAGCGGCGCGGCGGCGGGCGGGCAGAAACACCAGCTTCTCGGCCACCCAGTAGGCGCCGGTCACCACCACCGCCAGCAGCAGCAGTACGGCGAAGTTGCCCTGAATGAAACCCAGGTACCACGCCCCGCCGTAGGCCACAAAGCCGGTCAGTACCAGGCCGGTGAACGGCCCCATCATGTCCTTGCCCATCAGTCTTCCACCTGCAAAATGGCGAGAAACGCCTCTTGCGGCACCTCCACCGAGCCAATCTGTTTCATGCGCTTCTTGCCCGCTTTCTGCTTTTCCAGCAGCTTGCGTTTGCGGGAAATATCACCGCCATAGCACTTGGCCAGCACGTTCTTGCGCAGCGCCTTCACGGTTTCGCGGGCAATGATATTGGCACCAATGGCCGCCTGAATGGCCACGTCGAACTGCTGGCGACTGATGATCTCGCGCATCTTGGCCACCACCGCCCTGGCCCGGTACTGGGACTGGGTGCGGTGCACGATGATGGACAGCGCGTCGACCTTGTCACCGTTGAGCAGGATATCCACCTTGACCACATCGGAGGCACGGTACTCCTTGAACTCGTAGTCCATGGAGGCGTAGCCGCGGCTCACCGACTTCAGGCGGTCGAAGAAGTCCAGCACGATCTCGCCCAGCGGCATGTCGTAGGTCAGCATGACCTGCTTGCCGTGGTAGGCCATGTTGATCTGTACGCCGCGCTTCTGGTTGGCCAGCGTCATGACGGCGCCCACATACTCCTGCGGCATGTAGAGGTGCACCGTGACGATGGGCTCCTGGATCTCGGCAATCCGCCCCACATCGGGCATCTTGGAGGGGTTCTCCACCATGATGACTTCGCCATCGCCCTTGACCACCTGGTAGACCACGCTGGGCGCGGTGGTGATGAGGTCCTGGTCGAACTCGCGCTCCAGCCGCTCCTGCACGATTTCCATGTGCAGCAGGCCCAGGAAACCGCAGCGGAAACCGAAGCCCAGCGCCTGCGACACTTCGGGTTCGTAGCGCAGCGAAGAGTCGTTGAGCTGGAGCTTTTCCAGTGCGTCGCGCAGGGCGTCGTACTCGCTGGCTTCGGTGGGGTAGAGGCCGGCAAACACCTGCGGCTGAACTTCCTTGAAGCCGGGCAGAGCTTCGGTGGCGCTGGGCAGGTTGGCGCCACTGGCTGCCTTCATGACCGTGACGGTATCGCCCACCTTGGCGGCTTTCAACTCCTTGATGCCGGCAATGATGTAACCCACCTCACCCGCCTCCAGGGAAGGGCGCGGTTCGTTGCCAGGAGTGAACACACCCAGGCTATCGGCGTTGTACATGGCGCCGGTGGCCATGAGCTTGATGCGGTCGCCCTTGGCCAGCCGGCCATCGACCACGCGCACCAGCATGACCACACCCACATAAGCGTCGTACCAGCTGTCGATGATCATGGCGCGCAGCGGCGCATCGGGGTTGCCCCGCGGGGCAGGCACCTTGGCGACCACCAGCTCCAGAATGTCCTCGATGCCCATGCCGGTCTTGGCCGAGCAGGGAATGGCCTCGGACGCGTCAATGCCAATGACCTCCTCAATCTCCGCGCGGGCATTCTCGGGGTCAGCCTGCGGCAGGTCCATCTTGTTGAGCACCGGCAGCACTTCCACGCCCAGATCGAGCGCGGTGTAGCAGTTGGCCACCGTTTGGGCTTCCACGCCCTGGCTGGCGTCCACCACCAGCAGGGCGCCCTCACAGGCCGACAGCGAACGGCTCACCTCGTAGGAGAAGTCCACGTGGCCGGGGGTGTCGATGAGGTTGAGGTTGTAGGTCTGCCCGTCGCGGGCCTGGTACTTCAGGGCCGCCGTCTGCGCCTTGATGGTGATGCCGCGCTCTTTCTCCAGGTCCATGGAGTCGAGCACCTGATCGCTCATTTCACGCTCGGAAAGCCCCCCGCAGCGCGTGATCAACCGGTCGGCCAGGGTGGACTTGCCGTGATCGATATGGGCGATGATGGAGAAATTTCGAATGTGATTCATCACTTACACGCTAACTCAAGCCCAGCGGGGCTTCACGTCTGTGGCCCTGACAAAAAAAGGCGCGTCAGCTGCTGACGCGCCTGCAACCAACCAATCTGGCAACTGCGATTGTTGGACTTAGATTGTAGGCAAAAAGCAAAATCAGCGGTTTTCCGGGCGGATCAACGCGTACTGCGCCCACTCACCTCGCCGCACCAGCACATTCACCGGTCGGTCGGGATTGAGGGCTTTGGCCGCCGCGTCGAACTCGCTCACATTCTTCACTGCGGTGTTGCCCAGCGCCACAATCACATCGCCTTCGCGCAGACCCGCCCGGGCGGCGGGACCTTCGGCCGACTGGATCACCACGCCGCCGTCGATGCTTTTCTCGCGCTTTTCGGCGGCGGTGAGTTCGCGCAAAGCCAGACCCATACCCTGAACCGCCGGAGACGCTGCCGGCGCCGGAGCGGGCGTTGCCGCGGGAGCCTGAGACACCTGCTGCTCCTCGAACGTACCGACGGTGACATTGAGGTTGCGCGTGGTACCGCGGCGCCACACAGAAATGACCGACTGCACGCCGGGCTTGGTGTTGCCCACGATACGCGGCAGGTCCGAGGACTTCTCGATGGCTCTGTCGCCGAACTTCAGAATGATGTCGCCCGGCTCCACGCCGGCGCGGGCAGCGGGCGAACCGGCCTCTACGCTGCGGACCAGCGCGCCTTCGGCTCGGGCCAGCCCCAGCGAATCGGCGAGTTCCTTGGTCACGGAGTCGATGGCGACGCCGATGCGGCCGCGGGTGACGGTGCCCGTGGCGCGCAGTTCGTCGGACACGCGTACGGCCTCGTCGATGGGAATGGCAAAAGAGATGCCCTGGAAACCGCCGGAGCGGGAATAGATCTGGCTGTTGATCCCGATGACTTCACCGCGCATGTTGATGAGCGGCCCGCCCGAGTTGCCGGGGTTGATGGCTACGTCGGTCTGGATGAAGGGCAGGAAATCGCCTGTATCACGCTGTTTGGCACTCACGATGCCAGCCGTCACGGTGTTTTCCAGACCAAAGGGAGAACCGATGGCCATGACCCATTCGCCTACCCGCAGGCGGCTGACGTCGCCAATGCGCACCGGGCTCAGTCCGGTGGCATCGATTTTCACCACCGCGACGTCGGTGCGGCGGTCTGAACCCACCAGAGTGGCCCGGAACTCGCGGTTGTCGGGCAGCGTGACCAGCAGTTGATCCGCGCCCTCCACCACATGGGCATTGGTCATGATGAGACCGTCTGCGCTGAGGATGAAGCCAGACCCCACGCCGCGCGGGCGCTCGATGTCCGGGCCACCGCGGCCCGGGTTTTGACCCCGGGGTCCTGGCGCCATGCCGGGAGGCACAGGAATACCGAAGCGGCGGAAAAACTCCAGCATCTGCTCATCGGGGGTGCCCACGCCAGGCTCTTTTTCCTGAGCCCGCACGCGCTCCACCGTGCGGATATTCACCACCGAGGGACCCACAGCGTCTACCAGCGAGGTGAAATCGGGCAGGCCGCGCACCGCCGCCGGTGCAGGGGCGCCGTTGGCCGACTGGGCGTGCGCCGGAGGTACCACAGCGCACCATGCAAGCGCAGCCAACGCAGCCGCAGCCATGGCCAACCGCGTGGACGGCGCGGTGCGCTGGAAGGAAGAAGCCACAAATACCTTTTTCATCGGGGAAATACTCCGAAAATCAACAGGGAGAGAGGGCCCAGGGACCCAACACTCCCATCATGCAACAGGAACTTAAGGCCAGCTGAACGCCGCCCCAGACGCTGACGCTGATCAGGGCCGCGATTCAACCGCTGCGGCAAGCTGCCTGAGCGTAGCCGGAGGCGCCTCGCCCATGGCCGTGACCCAGTGTTTGCCCACACGCAGTGCTACGGAATGTGTGGCACCTGACGCCAGCATCTTGTCCCGGACGTGTTTCTTGGGGTCGAAGGGCTCGACAAACAACGACACGGAGGCCATACCGTCGGTGAACACACACTGCATGGGCGCCTGTGCAGCACTCTGGGCGTCTGATCGGCTGTGGCAATGCGCCGGGCTGAAGCCCAGCACATCACCCTTGAGCGACCACCCCTGCTGCTCAGGATTGACTCTGTGCGTCACCACCGGCTGCACCTGGTAGCCTTCCGTCTGGTTCATGTGGCGGGCCAGCCCGTCCACACTGAGAGGGGCGTTGAACTCCAGTTCCGTGAAGGCTACCTGCTCCAGCACATTCTGGCTCGCATCGATGGTCTGCAGCTTGATCACCAGGCCGGTCTTCTTCTCGGACCATATGCGGTAACCGAAGCGGTGCTGGTCCTTGGGAGAGAAATCCACCACGTCGGCCTCGAAGCCAGCGATGCGGTCGGTCTTCACCCCGCGGGCCACATAGTGGTCAGCGATATGGTTGGCAGGGGTGTTCAGGAAATCCGGGAAAAGCCGGAAGGCATCGCGCTTTTCCACCCACACCGTTCGCGAGCCCGGCTCGAAGGTCATGACCTCGTCGTTCATGCGCAGTGTGGTGCGCGGCGTACCCGTCAGGGTCTCTATCCGCTCCACCTGCCGGGTACCGTCGCAGACATGCCAAATCTTGGAGGCAGCCATCTCGGACCCCACCGTGACCACGAAGGTGCCCATGTAGGCCCGGCGGCGGGAGGCCTCGTGCAGCCGGTTCAGCCACTGCCCAATATCGCGCTCGGCGGGAACAGACGCACGGGCGGCGCTGGCCGCATCTGGCGTGCGGGGTGTCGGGGTGTTCTGTGCCAGAGCGGAAACAGAAAACAACCCAGCCAGAAGAAGACCCGCGCAAGGGCCGGGCCTAAGCCGCTGAAAAAAATGGCGATTCACACTCATGAGCGCGTCCACGACAGGGCCATCAGCGCTGGGGCGCCTCGAAAGTGGCATTGCGCAGGAATCCGGCCGGCATTTGCAGGGCAGACATTCCACCCGCCTGGCGGTGCGCCGCAATCAGCGCCTCCAGTTCGGGGTCCCGCACCAACACACCCGACTCGGTGCTGACCACGGTGTCGCGCGGCAATGCCACCAGCGCGGCTGAAGGCGCTGCGGGGGCTACCGCAAGCTGCGCACCGGCCCCGTTGGGCGTGCCGACCGTCAGAGGCCAGGCGAGCGCGACCACTGCGGCCACGCTGGCCAGGCCCGCCACCATCTTCCAGCGGAAAACGCTGTCGTTGGCCGGGACCACCGGGGCGACCGAGATGACCACCGCATCCACACCGAGCGCTGGCGACGCTGCAGCACCCGTGGCCGCAGGCACTGTCTGCCAGTCAGGCTTTTCCAGCGCCACCCGCGCCATGATGGCTTGCACAGCCCCCAGGTCGCACGGACGCGCACCGCCGGGCCCAGCCCGCAGTACTTCACCCACCAGATGGAAATCGCCCCAGCGACCGCGCATGCGCGCGGAGTCCGCGCCCAGGGCGTCCCAGCCTTCGGCAGAACACTCGCCGTCCAGCAATGCAGACAGCCACTCGCCGCTAGAAACTGCCTCCAGGGAGCTTGGGTTGCCAGAAGCCAGGGAATGCGGCCCTGCCTGTGCATTGGTTGGGTTTTCTGGCCTGTTCATGTGCGTGCTTCCTTTGCGCCTGCCCTGGGTAGACGGTCTTCCTGTTCACCAACGCTTGCCAGTCTGGCGGTCGAGCATGGGTTTGATCTTGGCCGAAATGGCTTCCCGAGCACGGAAGATCCTGGACCGCACGGTGCCGATGGGGCAATCCAGTGCCTGTGCAATTTCCTCATAACTCAAACCCTCGATCTCGCGCAGCGTGATGGCCTGCCCCAGTTCCGGGGGCAAGGCCTCCATGGCAGCGTTCACTGCCTCGGCAATCTCTTTGGTGGCCAGCATCGCTTCAGGAGTTTCCGAATCGGCCACGTGAGACATTAGTTCGTGCTCGGCGCCGGAAGTTTCATCGTCATCGCCCGATTTGAGGGAGCTCATGAAGACCAAAGGGTCTTTTTTCAGCTCCATCAGTTGCTTTTTTGCGGTATTGACGGCAATGCGATAGAGCCAGGTGTAGAACTGGGCCTCGCCACGAAACTGCCCCAGCGCCCGGTAGGCACGGATGAAAGTTTCCTGCGCAATGTCCTGCACCAGATCGGAGTCGCGCACCATACGCCCAATCAGCCGCTCCACCCGTCGCTGGTACTTGATCACCAGCAACTCGTAGGCGCGCTGATCCCCGGCCAGGGTGCGCTGTACCAGCGCGAAGTCGGCATCGGGAGGGGGAGGCGGGGCAGGCGGGCTGTCGTTGGCGTTCATGAAATACGGATGGTGGCGGGCAAATATAACCCATGCCCGATACCCCGCTGCCGGGGTCCGCGCCGCGCCGGTCAGCCAGGGGCTGAGGCTTGCAGGCGCGTGAACTGCAGTGAACGGCGCAAGGCTCCCCAGCGGGCAGGTTCGGAGACCTCCAGACACCACACCCAGCGGGGCGCCTGCGCGGGATGCTGGAGACGCAGCAGCACGGCCCACTGGAGGTCCAGGGCCCATTCCAGGCTGGAAAGCGATTGCGATCTTGCGGCAACGCGGCCCTGGGCCCCGCTCCGCCAGGCCCAGTAGCCGGGCTCTTGCGGATGGTCCACACACCATTGGAGCACTCCCCCGGGAAGCCGCTGAAGTACCCAGATCGCATAGGCCAGCCAAGCGCCACCGGACACCAGCAGCAGCCACCAGCCGTCCGGTGACGGACTGACCACACCCCCGGCCTGCCACCACAATGCAAGCGCCAGCACCCAGGCCAGCGTACTCCCGCACAGAAGGATGGCAGAAGGCACCCGACTGCCGGCGGGATAACTGAATTCAGGCAAGGGGTGCATGGCGGCCCGTAGGATCTGCGGACCGCCAGAGCACAGGGCTCAGGTGCGACGGAAGACCAGCGTGCCGTTGGTGCCGCCGAAGCCGAAGTTGTTCTTGACGGCCACGTCGATCTTCATATCCCGCGCCGTGTTGGCGCAGTAATCCAGGTCGCACTCCGGGTCCTGATTGAAGATATTGATGGTGGGCGGGCTCTTCTGCTCGTGCACCGCTTTCACGGTGAACACGCTCTCGATGCCGCCTGCGCCACCCAGCAGGTGCCCGGTCATGGACTTGGTGGAGTTCACCACCACACGCCGCGCATGGTCACCCAGCGCCGCCTTGATGGCATTGGTCTCGTTGATGTCACCCAGCGGGGTGGAGGTGCCGTGGGCGTTGATGTAGTGCACATCGTCCACGTTGGCGCCTGCATTGCGCAGCGCGTTGATCATGGCGCGGCGGGGGCCGTCCATGCTCGGTGCGGTCATGTGGCCGGCGTCGGCACTCATGCCGTAGCCTGCCAACTCGCAATAGATGCGGGCGCCGCGGGCCTTGGCGTGCTCGTACTCTTCCAGCACCATGACGCCGGCACCCTCGCCCAGCACGAAGCCGTCGCGGTCTTTGTCCCAGGGGCGGGAGGCGGTTTTCGGGTCGTCGTTGCGGGTGGAGAGCGCACGCATGGCGGCAAAACCGCCTATGCCCAGCGGCGATACTGTGGCTTCAGCACCACCGGCGATCACCACATCGGCGTCGCCGTACTCGATCATGCGGCCCGCTTCGCCTATGCAATGCAGGCCGGTCGTGCAGGCAGTCACTACCGCGAGGTTCGGGCCCTTGAAGCCAAACCGCATGGACACCTGTCCGGACACCATATTGATGATGGAGGCTGGCACGAAAAACGGCGAGACACGGCGCGGGCCGCGGCTGACCAGTTCGGCGTGGGTTTCCTCGATCAGGGGCAGGCCACCGATCCCGGAACCGATCACGCAGCCTATGCGGCACGCCGATTCCTCATCCAGTGCCTCACCGGTGGGCAGGCCGGCATCGGCCACGGCCTGCACGGCTGCAGCCACACCATAATGGATGAAGGTGTCCATGGTGCGCGCCTCTTTGGCGCTCATGTAGGACTCCAGGTCGAAGCCCTTGACTTCGCCAGCGATCTTGCAGGCAAAGGTGGACGCATCGAACTTGGTGATGAGATCGATACCCGACTGGCCAGCCAGCAGGTTGGCCCAGGCCGCATCCACCGTGTTGCCCACGGGGCTGATGCAGCCCAGCCCGGTCACGACAACGCGACGACGGCTCATAGGCGCTTCAGCTCTTCTGGTGGGCCACCGCGTAGTCGATGGCGTTTTGAACGGTGGTGATCTTCTCGGCGTCTTCGTCGGGAATTTCGATGCCGAATTCGTCTTCGAGGGCCATGACCAGTTCCACGGTGTCGAGGGAGTCAGCGCCCAGATCGGCCACGAAGGCTTTCTCGTTGGTCACTTGACCCTCTTCCACGCCGAGTTGCTCGGCAATGATTTTCTTCACACGTGCTTCGATATCGCTCATAGATCCCTCTGAGGGTAGTTGCTTGGACAGACCGTCATTTTAGCCGGGTGGGACCCGTGTCCCCTCTGGCTATCTACAGCCCCCCGAGACGGCAACAAATGGGGTGGCATGTTACTGCATCTACCTGCGATGCAGAAATGGATAGTTTTCGTGCACGGCTTTACGCCATGAACATGCCGCCGTTCACATGCAGTTCCTGCCCGGTGACGTAACCCGCCTGCGGGCTGGCCAGGTAGGCCACCGCGTGTGCAATGTCGGAAGGTTTGCCCAGGTGGCCCAGCGGAATTTGTGCCAGCAAGGCCTTCTGCTGGTCTTCCGGCAAAGAGGCAGTCATGTCGGTTTCAATGAAGCCGGGTGCCACGCAGTTCACGGTGATATGGCGGCTACCCAGTTCGCGGGCCAGGGCGCGCGTCATGCCCGCCACACCCGCCTTGGCGGCCGCGTAGTTGGCCTGCCCGGGGTTGCCGGAGGCGCCCACCACGCTGGTGATGCTGATGATGCGGCCGTAGCGCTGCTTCATCATGGGGCGGATGACGGCCCGGCTCATGCGGAACACCGCCTTGAGGTTGGTGTCGAGCACGGCGTCCCAGTCCTCGTCTTTCAGGCGCATGGCCAGCATGTCGCGGGTGATGCCGGCGTTGTTCACCAGCACGTGCAGGGCGCCATGCTCTTTCACGATGGTGTCGATCAGGGCTTCGGCCTTGGTCACGTCGTTCACATCGAGCACGGCAGCGCGGCAGCCCGGGTGGGCCTGCAGGGCCTGGTCGATCTTGGCCGCACCCGATTCGCTGGTGGCGGTGCCCACCACCTTCATGCCGCGGCGGGCCAGTTCCAGCGCAATGGCGGCGCCAATACCGCGGGACGCCCCGGTCACCAGCGCAATCTGTCCTTCAAGGGTTTTCTCGGTCATGGCAGTCTCCAGATAAAGCGTGGCTCAGGCCAGCAGGGCCTGGACCTCGGGCAGGGTGGCGGGATCGTACAGCGCGGCGCTGGCCAGCTCGGGCTCGATGCGCTTGACCATGCCAGCCAGCACTTTGCCCGGGCCGCATTCCACCACGCAGGCCACGCCGTGCGCTTTCATGGCACGCACGCTCTCCACCCAGCGCACCGGGCCAAAGGCCTGGCGGTACAGCGCGTCGCGGATGCGGTCGGGGTCAGATTCCACCGCCACATCGATGTTGTTGAGCACCGGGATTTGCGGCACGGCAAAGGCGGTGGCAGCCAGTTTCTCCTTCAGGCGCTCGGCGGCCGGGCGCATGAGGCTGCTGTGGAACGGGGCAGACACCGGCAGCGGCAGTGCGCGCTTGGCGCCGGCCGCCTTCAGGGCTTCGCAGGCTTTCTCCACGGCGGCTTTGCTGCCGGCAATCACGGTCTGGGCCGGGTCGTTGAAGTTCACCGCCTCCACCACCTCACCGCTGCCGGCGGGGAACGTGGCCTGCACCTCGGCGCAGCCCGCACGCACGCGCTCGGCGTCCATGCCCAGAATGGCGGCCATGGCGCCCGTACCCACCGGCACGGCTTCCTGCATGGCTTCGGCCCGGAAGCGCACCAGCGGGGCGGCCTGGGTCAGGGTCAGGGCCCCCGCAGCCACTAGGGCGGAATACTCGCCCAGCGAGTGGCCCGCCAGCAGCGCCGGCTGGGCGCCGCCCGCCGACTGCCACACACGCCAGGCGGCCACACCGGCCACCAGCATGACTGGCTGGGTGTTGGTGGTCAGGGCCAGCGCTTCTTTGGGGCCTTCCCGGATGAGCAGGCCCAGGTCCTGGCTCAGTGCGTCGGAGGCTTCTTTCAGGGTGTCGGCCACGGCGGGGTGGTCGCCCCAGGCGTCGAGCATGCCCACGGACTGGGAGCCCTGGCCGGGAAACACCAATGCGAACTGCTTCATGGTTCTGTCTCTTTCTGGTTGTTGGGGAGGCACGGCGCGGGGCGCCGCGAGCTTCACATGCGCAGGAACACCGCGCCCCAGGTGAAACCGCCGCCCACGCCCTCCAGCATGACCTGCTGCCCGGGGCGAATGTGGCCAGCGCGCACGGCGTGGTCCAGCGCCAGCGGAATGGAGGCGGCCGAGGTGTTGCCGTGCTGGTCTACCGTGACCACCACCTTGTCCATGGGGAGCTTGAGCTTGCGGGCCGTGCTCTGCATGATGCGGATGTTGGCCTGGTGGGGAATCAGCCAGTCGATGTCGGCCTCGGTCTTGCCGGCCTTGGCCAGCGCGGCGCGGGCGGCCTCTTCCAGCACACCCACGGCCAGCTTGAAGACGGCCTGGCCGTCCATTTTGAGCAGCGGGTCCCCGAGGATGCTGCCGTTGGACACCGTGCCCGGTACACACAGAATGCCCACGTGCTGACCGTCGGCATGCAGGTCGCTGGACAGAATGCCGGGGCCGGAGCCATCGTGCTCACAGGCTTCCAGCACCACCGCGCCCGCGCCGTCGCCAAACAGCACGCAGGTGGTGCGGTCGTTGAAATCGAGGATGCGCGAGAACACCTCGGCGCCCACCACCAGAGCGCGGTGGGCAGCGCCGCTCTGGATCATGGCATCGGCCACGGTGAGCGCGTACACGAAGCCACTGCACACCGCCTGCAAGTCGAAGGCCGGGCAACCCTTGGCGCCCGCCACGTCGCCATCGGCCAGCGCCGCTTCGGTGAGCTTGTGCTGCAGGATGGCGGCTGTGGAGGGGAAGACCATATCGGGCGTGGAGGTGGCCACGATGATGAGGTCGATGTCGGCGGTGCGGCAACCCGCGGCAGCCAGCGCGTTGCGGCAAGCGGTGAAGGCCAGATCGCTGGCATTGACGCCATCGGCCGCGTAGTGGCGCGCGCGGATGCCGGTGCGTTCCACAATCCAGTCGTCGCTGGTTTCAATGCCGCGCTGGGCCAGCAGGGTCACCATGTCGGCATTGGTCAGGCGCCGCTCGGGCAGGGCACTGCCGGTGCCAGTAATCCGGGAATAGCGTTTCATAGGGGGAAATCAGGCCGTAGGGTTGGGCGCTGGCTGCGTGGGCTGCGCCTCGGCATGCGGCGGGGCGCTGGCCTCTGCGCCCAGCAAAGGGGCGGCATGGGCAATGCGGGTTTTCACGTTGTCCAGGAGTTGGGCGCGGGCGGCGTCATAAGCCCGTTCCAGCGCCTGCTCGAAGGCGAAGGCATCGGCCGAGCCGTGGCTCTTGAATACCAGCCCGCGCAAGCCCAGCAGGGCAGCGCCGTTGTAGCGGCGGTAGTCAACCCGGTGTTTGAAGCGCTTGAGGACCGGGTAGGCCGCCAGCGCGCACAGCTTGGTGAAGGCGTTGCGGGAAAACTCTTCGCGGATGAACTGGCCGATCATGGCGGCCAGGCCCTCGCTGGCTTTGAGGGCCACATTGCCCACGAAGCCGTCGCACACCACGATGTCGGTGGTGCCTTTGTAAATGTCGTTGCCCTCCACGTTGCCGTGGAAATTCAGGTCGCCAGCGGCTGCGGCATTGCGCAAGAGCTGCCCCGCCTGCTTGATGACGTCGTTGCCCTTGATGACCTCTTCGCCAATGTTGAGGAGGCCCACGCTGGGGGAATCCTTGCCGGTGGCCGCCACCAGCGCCGAGCCCATGACCGCGAACTGCAGCAGATGTTCGGCGGTGCAGTCCACGTTGGCACCCAGGTCGAGCACGGTGGTGGCACCGCCCTTGCTGTTGGGCATCTGGGTGGCAATGGCGGGGCGGTCTATGCCATCTATGGTCTTGAGCACGTAGCGGGCTATGGCCATGAGGGCGCCGGTGTTGCCGGCCGATACGGCTGCCTGCGCGGCACCATCTTTCACCTGGGCAATGGCCACGCGCATGGAGGAGTCGCGCTTCTTGCGCAGGGCCACTTCCACGGTGTCGTCCATGGTGACCACCTCGGTGGCAGGGACGACAGTACACCGGTGCCCGTCCAGCGCCGGAGGCAGGCGATTCAGCGCATCGGCGCGGCCCACCAGCAGCAGGCGGGCTTGCGGGTGGCGGGAGAGAAAGGAGGCACAGGCCTCCAGAGTGACCGGCGGCCCGAAGTCTCCGCCCATGCAGTCGACGGCCAGCGTGATCATGCGTTCACCTCAGGCAGGGATGCCAGCAAAAAAGCCCGCATGGGCCATGCGGGCTTCGGCGGGAACCCGGCGCAAGACACGAAAGGCGCACGCGCGCCGATCAGGCCTCGGACTTGTTCTTCAGAACCTGACGGCCACGGTAGAAGCCGTTGGGGCTGATGTGGTGGCGCAGGTGGGTTTCGCCGGTGGTCGGCTCCACGGCGATGCCGGGCACGTTCAAGGCGTTGTGCGAGCGGTGCATGCCGCGCTTGGAAGGCGATTTCTTGTTCTGCTGGACGGCCATGGTGGGCTCCTGGGGGACAGTGAATGTTGGGGGGATGGGCAACCAAGACGGCACCCGGCCTGACGGCACGGGGCACAAACGCCCCACCCTGCCAAAGGCGTAGCCCGCGATTATAACAAGGCGAGTACGGGTTGTCGATGGGCACGCTCAGTCCCGCTTTTTCTGCAGTGCTTGCAGCACCGCAAAGGGGTTGGGGCGCTTTGCCGCGTCGCCGCTGGCGTCCCCCGCCTCATCGGCAGCGTCTGTGGCCAGCGGCAGAGGCTGCGGGCACTGCCCATGCATGGGAATGAGGGGCAAGGCCAGCAACAGTTCGTCTTCGATCAAGGCAGCCAGATCGAGCCGGGGGTCCAGGACCAGGAGGTCTTCCTCGGCACTGTCGTCCTCGGCATCGGCGGTGGCCTCGTCTTTCACAAAGCGGAACCAGCGGTCAACACTCAAGGGTTCCAGGTAGGGCGAGAGGCAGCGCTGGCATACCAGCGGGACCTGGGTCTGCGCCTCCAGGTGCAACCAGACATCGTGGCGGGTTTGGCGCTCGTCGGTGGCGTGCTCGCGCAATTCGAAGCCGGCGCTCCAGGTCGCGTCGTGGCTGTGCGCCGGCGCCGGCTGGCCACTCTGGCGGGCCGTGTCGGCCAAGCTGTCCAGCAGGCGCTCCAGGGTGGCCGCGGCCAGGGTGCCTCGCAGCACACGGCCTTCACGGGCAGCGGCCCGCGGGTCGACCGTCAGAGAGCCGGGAGAGGGAGAATGGGGTGCGGACACGGGATCACTCACAAGTGGGCGGGCAAGGCGGGACAGGGTACCGGGTACGGGTGCAGGCCGTCAGGCAAAAATCCACAGACCACTCCCTGATTTGGTACCGCGCAAGCCCTGCGCGGGCACATTGCCGGTACGATTCATGCTAGTTGATTCTAATGTTGGACAGGGTTCGAACCATGCCGGGTCGATGCGCCGAGACCATGCTCCACCACACGCTGTACCAGTGGCGCAGCCGTGGGGAACAGGACCTCTGGCTGTTTGCCTACGGCTCGCTGATCTGGAAAACCGAATTCACGGTGGCGGAGCGGCGCCTGGCCAGCGTGTACGGACACCACCGCGCCCTGAAGATGTGGAGCCGCATCAACCGCGGTACGCCCGAGCAGCCGGGGCTGGTTTTTGCGCTGCTGTCGGGCGGGAGTTGCCAGGGCATGGTGTTGCGGGTGCCGGCGGCCGACGTGCCCTGCATGCTGCCGGCGCTGTGGCAGCGCGAAATGCCCAACCCCGTGTACGACCCGCGCTGGCTGCGCTGCCGCACCGACCACGGCACCGTGGAGGCGTTGGGCTTCACCCTGTCGCGCCGAAGCCCCAATTACACGGGTGAACTTACGCCCGAACAATATCGCCAGATTTTCCAGTGCGCGCAGGGGCGGTATGGCAGCACGCTGGAATATGCCCGCCTGACCTACGAGCACCTGCTCTCGCTGGGGATACGGGACCGGGCTCTCGAGCAATTGCTGAACTTGTGCTGAACCTGTGCTGAGCCTGTGCTAAGCCACGGCTGCCTATACTTGCCCGCATGAACATTGCCGATCTACGCAAGAGCTACGAGCGCGCCGAACTGAGCGAGGACGCCTCACACCAGGACCCCATGCGCCAGTTTGAACAGTGGTTGCAGGAGGCCATTTCGGCCGAAGTCCCCGAACCCAACGCCATGACGCTGGCTACCGTGGGCAGCGACCTGCGCCCCAGCACACGGGTGGTGCTCATCAAGGGCTATGACGCGCGCGGCATTGTCTGGTACACCAACTACGACAGCCGCAAAGGCCGTGAACTGGCGGGTAACCCCTACGCTGCGCTACAGTTTCACTGGGTGGAACTGGAGCGGGTGGTGCGCATTGAAGGTGTTGTGGAACGCGTGGACGCCACCGAAAGCGATGCCTACTTCCACAGCCGCCCGCTGGATTCCCGCATTGGCGCCTGGGCCAGCCCGCAAAGCCAGGTGATTGAAGGGCGCTCGGTGCTGGTGACCCAGGCCGCAAAGTTTGCGGCCCAGTTTCTGCTGAACCCGCCACGGCCGCCGCACTGGGGCGGCTACCGGCTGGTACCCGACCGGTGGGAGTTCTGGCAGGGCCGCAAGAGCCGACTCCACGACCGCCTGCAATACCGGTTGCCACCCCCAGAGGCTGCAGCCAGTGGCGCAGCCAGCGCCTGGGTACGCGAGCGGCTCGCGCCCTAAAGTTCAGCCCCCAGACGCTCGACGCCCTGCCCAGCCACGGCCACCAGCGCCGGCGCAGGCACCCGCTGCGGAGCGACATCGGCCAGCGGCTGCAGCACAAAAGCGCGCTCCCACATACGCGGGTGCGGCACCGTCAGGGCCGGGGAGGCAATGCAGGCATCGCCGTATAGCAGCACATCGAGGTCGAGGGTACGCGGCGCGTTGCGGTAGCTGCGCACACGGCCCGCGGCCCGTTCCACCCCCTGCAGAGCCAACAGCAGCTCGGGGGCGGTGAGCTGGGTGCGGACCTCGGCCACAGCATTGATGAAGTCGGGACCGCTGGCCTCCCACGGTGCTGTGCGGTAAAGCGCGGAACGTGCAGTCAGGCGGGTGCTGGGCAGTGTCGCCAGGGACTCGAAGGCCTGCTGCACGGTGGCCCTGGCATCTCCCAGGTTGGCGCCCAGCGCGATGTAGGCCACAACCTCAGTCCGCGCCGTCATCGCCGTGGTTATCCGAACCAGTACTTCGGCCGTCGGCGTCGCTGCCTGCAGCGCCATCGCCCGGCTTGCGGCGGCGGCGGCGGCGCTTCTTCGGGGCAGCCATTTCGTCGGCGGGGGCGGCTTCGCTGGCGGGCTGCCGGGGTTCGGACCGCAGGCGCGGCTCTGCCACCGTGCTGCGCTGGCGCGCACGCTGCTGCTCCAGGCGCACCGTTTCCACCATGTCGCGGCAAATGGCTTCGGTAGCAGTGCTGAAGGTTTCCCACCAGTGCGCCAGTTCCTCCGGTACCTCGCCCACCTGGGCACGCAGGCGCAGGAAGTCGAAACCCGCCCGAAAGCGGGGCTGCTCGGCCAGAGTGAACGGGGTCTGGCCGGTGCGGCGCTCGAAGCGCGGCTGCATGACCCAGATCTCGCGCATGTCGGCGCCCAGCTTGCCGCGGCCCGATACGTCCCCAATGCGGGCGTCGAACACCTCGTCCACCGCTTCCTGCAACGCCGGGAAAGGCGGCATGCGCTGGGCCAGGCGCTGGTTCCAGCCCTGGCGCACATCGGACCACAGCACACAGGCCAGCAGGAAACTGGGTGCCACCGGTTTGCCCTCGGCCACGCGGCGGTCGGTGTCCTGCAGGGCGGAGCGCACAAAGGGGTCTTCGGCGCGCTGAACCACCAGGTCCAGCAAGGGGTAGATGCCTGTGGCCAGACCGTTGGCGCGCAGCTGCTCGATGCTGGCCAGCGCGTGCCCGGTCTGCAGCAGCTTGAGCATTTCATCGAACAGGCGGCTTTGCGGCACATCGGCCAGCAGCGGCAGCGCAGCGCCAATGGGCGCGCGGGTCTTGCTGTCTATCTTGAAGCCTACGCCATTCAACTTGGCGGCAAAGCGCACGGCGCGGATGATGCGCACCGGGTCCTCGCGATAGCGGGCTGCCGGGTCGCCAATCATGCGCAGCAGGCGTTTTTTGGCGTCCCGGATCCCTTGGTGGAAGTCCACCACGGTTTCGGTTTCCGGGTCGTAGTACATGGCGTTGATGGTGAAGTCCCGGCGCGCGGCGTCCTGCTCGATGGGGCCCCACACGTTGTCGCGCAGCACCCGCCCGCTGGCGTCCACTGCGTGCTTCATGCCTGCCAGTTGCTGCTTGTGCGAGCGTTCGTTGCCCGCCACTTGTTCGGCGCTGGCTGCGTCCATGTGGGCGCGGAAGGTGGACACCTCGATCACCTCGTTCTCGCGGCCACGCCCGTACACCACGTGCACGATGCGGAAACGCCGCCCGATGATGAAGGCGCGCCGGAACAGGCTCTTGACTTCCTCCGGGGTGGCGTCGGTGGCCACATCGAAGTCCTTGGGGCGCAGCCCGAGCAACAGGTCGCGCACCGCGCCGCCCACGATGTAGGCCTCGTAACCCGCCTGCTTGAGGGTGCGCACCACATCCAGGGCGCGCCCGTCCACCAGCGTGGGGTCGATGCCGTGCACGGACGCAGGCACGTTTTCGCGTTTGCCCAGCGGGTGGGCTGCACCGGCATCGGCGGATTTGCCCAGCAGGCGGTCGATGAATTTCTTGATCATTCTGCGGAAGGAAAGAGTTCCAGTATGCGCCAGCCGCGCTCGGTGGCTATGGCGTGCAGGTCGGGGCTGGGGTTGGTGGCCACCGGCACCTGGGCCCGCTCCAGCAGGGGCAGGTCGTTGGTGGAATCGGAATAGAAGGTGATGTGCACATCGGGCCAGTCCAGGCCCTGCGCCGCCAGCCAGTGGGCCACACGGGTCACCTTGCCCTCCCGGAAGGACGGCACACCCACGATTTCGCCGGTGATGCGGCCGGTGGCGTCGCGCGCCAGTTCAATGGCCAGCAACTCTTGCACGCCCAGCGCCTTTGCAATGGGCCGGGTGACGAATTCGTTGGTGGCGGTGATGATGGCCACCGCATCGCCGGCCTCCTGGTGCTGGCGCACCAGCGCGCGCGCGCTGTCGTGCAGCGCCGGGGCTATGACTTCCTGCATGAAGCGCGCATGGGCGGCGTCGGCTTCCTCGGCCGTGTGCTGGCTCAGGGCGGCGGTGGCAAAGCGAACGTAATCGTGGATGTCGAGCGTGCCCGCCTGGTACTGGGCGTAGAACCAGTCGTTGCGCTCCAGGAACTCAGCGGGGTCGGTCCAGCCTATCTGGGTGCTGAACTGACCCCAGGCGTAGTCGGAATCCAGCGGCAGCAGGGTGTGATCGAGATCGAAAAGGGCAATGTTCATTCACTCTCCAGCATGGCCTTGACGAGCGGTATGGTGATGGCGCGCTGGGTGCGCAGCGCATAGCCATCCAGCCGGTCCAGCAGCACCATGAGGCTGCTCAGGTCGCGCGAGAACCGCTTGAG
>JALOSG010000182.1 GCA_025458665.1 Serpentinimonas sp. | reverse complement strand
GAGGCCGAGGCCACCAACAGCATGGCCGACCAGGGTGTGGACGTGTTCACCATGCACGTGGACGGCCCGAAGGTGATTGTGGAAACCGCTGCACGGCGCGGCAAGATGGTGTGCGGCTACCACGCCAGCCAGGCCAAACTGGCGCCCAACGCCTACCTGACGGGGGCCGAGTGGAACTGGCTCACGGCCTACACCAACTTCCTGGAAGCGGCCCGCAGTGGCAAGCCGCACCCCAACTTCGTGCGCGGCGGGCTGAAAGAGGGCTTCGTCAAGACTTCGGCCTACGGCCCCATGGTGACCGACGCCGCGAAGAAGCAGGCCGATGGCGTGAAGGCGCAGATGATGGCCGGCACCTTCGACATCTTCAAAGGCCCGCTGAAAGACAACAAGGGCGCCAGCATCATCGCGGCGGGCAAAGCCTTCAAGCAGACCGACCTGGAGCTGGAGAAGATGAACTACCTGGTCGAAGGCGTGATGGGGTCCATCTGAGCGAGCGCCCAGAGCCCGAACCCGTTGCGGCCACGCCAAGGCGATACCGATGCAAAACATCCTGCTGCCCGTCGGCGCCATTGCGATGGCGCTGCTGCTGTTCGGGCTGGTCGTGGCCTTGGCCGGGGTGAACCCGGTGGAGGTCTGGGCACTGCTGTTTCTGGGTGCCTTTGGCGACTGGTTCTCGTGGCAGAACACGCTGCTGCGCGCCGCCCCCCTCATGCTGACCGCCCTGTGCGTGGCCATTCCGGCGCGTGCGGGGCTGGTGGTGATTGGTGGTGAAGGCGCATTGGTGCTGGGCGGCCTGGCCTGCGCGGCACTGGCGCACGCCGTGCCGCTGCCAGACTCCGCCGCGGGCACGCTGCTGGTGTGTCTGGCCGGGGCGCTGGCCGGGGCACTCTGGGTGGCACTGGCGGGCTGGCTGCGGCAGTACCGGGGCATCAACGAGACCATCAGCAGCCTGTTGCTGGCCTACGTGGCCATTGGGCTGTTCAAACACGTGGTGGAGGGGCCGCTGCGCGACCCTTCCAGCCTGAACAAGCCGTCCACGCCTGCGCTGAGCGATGGTCTGCTCATGGGCCCCATGGGCACCTCCGACGTGCACTGGGGCCTGGTGATCGGGGTGGTGGTGTGCCTGGCCGCAGGGTGGTGGCTGCGCCTGACCCCATCGGGGTTTTCGGTGCGGGTGGTGGGCGCCAACCCACGGGCGGCCCAGCTGGTGGGGCTCCCCGCTACACGGCTGGTGCTGCTGTCCTGCGCGCTGGGCGGCGCAGCCGCAGGGCTGGCGGGCGCCATTGAAGTGGCCGCGGTGCACACCAGCGCGAATGCGGCGCTGATTGCAGGCTACGGCTACGCCGGCATCCTGGTGTCTTTCATGGCACGCCACAACCCGTGGGCCATCGTGCCGGTGGCCATACTGTTTGGCGGCTTTGGCGCTGCCGGTAGCCTGCTGCAGCGCCGTCTGGGGCTGCCCGATGCCTCGGTGCTGCTGTTGCAGGGCATGGCCTTTGTACTCATTCTGGCCAGCGAGGCGCTGCGCGACGGGGCTTGGAAGCCCTGGCTGGCCCGCATCGTCCGGGGCCGCAGCGCCATGGCCAGCCCGCAGGGAGACACCGGATGACAGCGGACCAGTGGATCATCTTCCTCTCCGGCATTCTGGGCGGCGCGCTGCGGGTCGGGGTGCCTTTTCTCTTCGTGAGCCTGGGGGAGTGCCTGACCGAGAAGTCTGGCCGCATCAACCTGGGGCTGGAGGGCGTGCTGGTGCTCTCGGCCATGACGGCGTTTGGCGGCTCCTACCTGAGCGGATCACCCTGGATAGGGGTGCTGGCCGGAGCCACCGCCGGGGCGCTGCTGGCCACCCTGCACGGCCTGCTGTGCTCGCTGCCCCGGGTGAACGATGTGGCCACCGGCATCGCCCTCATGATCCTGGGCATGGGGCTGGCGTTCTACCTGGGAAAGCCCCTCATACAGCCTCAGGCGCCGCAGCTCCCCGCGTGGTCGCTGGGCGGCTGGAGCGACTCCTCGGCCGTGCGGTCCGCGCTGGAAGTCAACGTGTTGCTGCCCATCGGGTTGGTGCTCGCTGTGCTCATGTGGTGGGCCTTTGCCCACACGCGGCTGGGCTTGCTGGTGCGCCTGGCCGGTGACTCGGCCAGCGCCACGCGCGCGCTGGGTTACTCGGTGTCTGGCATACGCATCGCCGCCACGGCCGCAGGTGGCTTCATCGCCGGGCTGGGAGGCGCATCGCTCACGCTGTTCTACCCGGGCAGCTGGAACGAAGGCATCTCCAGCGGGCAGGGCCTGATTGCGGTGGCCCTGGTGATCTTTGCCCGCTGGAGCCCGCTGCGCTGTGTGGCGGCGGCCATGCTGTTTGGTGGTGCGGGCGCCATTGGCCCGGCCCTGCAGTCGGTGGGCATCGGGTGGGGCTACCACCTGTTCAACATCGTGCCCTATGTGCTCACGCTGCTCATACTGGCCATCACCTGCCGGCCTGGCACGGTTGTTCGTGGCAGCCCGGGCGAACTTTCTTCCACACGTTAGGAATACCAGCATGAGCGGACTCGGCGGACTCAACAAATCCCGGCATGGCGTGGTCGTGGGCCTGGTACAGCTGCAGCTGCCCGTGGTGGACACGCCGGCCCAGCTGGCGGCACAGACGCAGCGCATTTGCGCACTGGTGGGCAAGGCGCGGCGCAACCAGGGCACCATGGACTTGGTGGTGTTCCCGGAATATGCGCTGCACGGTCTTTCCATGAACACCGCGCCCGAGCTCATGGTGAGCCTGGAGGGCCCCGAGGTGGCGGCCTTCCGGCAGGCCTGCATCGAGCACCGCATCTGGGGCTGCTTCTCCATCATGGAGGCCAACCCTGGCGGCAACCCCTACAACACCGGTCTCATCATCGACAGCGAAGGCCGCATTGCGCTGTACTACCGCAAGCTGCACCCCTGGGTCCCGGTGGAGCCCTGGGAGCCGGGCAACGTAGGCGTTCCGGTGTGCGATGGCCCCAACGGCAGCAAGCTTGCGCTCATCATCTGCCACGACGGCATGTTCCCGGAAATGGCCCGGGAGGCCACCTACAAAGGCGCCGAGATCATCTTGCGCACCGCCGGCTACACCGCGCCCATCCGCCATGCCTGGCGCATCACCAACCAGGCCAACGCGTTCACCAATCTGGCCATCACCGCCAGCGTCTGTCTGTGCGGCAGCGACGGCACCTTCGACTCCATGGGCGAGGGCATGTTCTGCCACTTCGACGGCACCATCCTGACCGAAGGCGGCGGGCGTGTGGACGAGATCATCACCGCCGAACTGCGGCCCGACCTGGTGCGCGAAGCGCGGCAAGGCTGGGGGGTGGAAAACGACCCCTACCAGCTGTTCCACCGTGGCTATGTGGCCGTGAAGGGCGGCGCGCAGGACTGCCCCTACACCTACATGCACGACATGGCCGCAGGCCGCTACCGGCTGCCCTGGTCGGTGGATGTGACCGATGGCACGCCCTGCGGATTTTCACCACCGACCCGGAGTTACCGTGGCGCCGAAGAACACCCGCTGGTGCCAGACTCCGCCAGCATTCACACCCCCAAAGCGGCCTGAGCCATGACCAGATTCGTCCACGCCCACCCCTACGCCTGGCCCTACCACGGCGGGCTGCGGCCCGACAACACCGCACTCATCGTGATAGACATGCAGACCGACTTCTGCGGCGAAGGCGGCTACGTGGACAAGATGGGCTACGACATCTCCCTGACCCGCGCGCCCATTGCGCCGCTGCAAACCCTCATGGCGGCCATGCGCAGCGCCGGTTACACCGTCATGCACACCCGGGAAGGCCACCGCCCCGACCTCTCGGACCTGCCGGCCAACAAGCGCTGGCGCTCCCGCCAGATAGGCACCGATGGCATAGGCATTGGTGACCCTGGCCCCTGCGGGCGCATTCTGGTGCGTGGCGAACCGGGCTGGGAAATCATTCCAGAACTGGCACCACTGCCCGGCGAGTTGGTCATCGACAAACCCGGCAAAGGCTCGTTCTACGCCACCGACCTGGAACTCCTGTTGCACACCCGCGGCATCAGCAACCTGGTGCTCGCCGGCATCACCACCGATGTGTGCGTGCACACCACGCTGCGCGAGGCCAACGACCGCGGCTTTGAATGCCTGGTCCTGTCGGACTGCACCGCCGCCACCGACCGCGGTAACCACGAAGCGGCCTTGAAGATGATCACCATGCAGGGCGGCGTGTTCGGCGCACACGCACCTTCGGCCGCGGTTCTGGATGCACTGGCATGACAGAAGACAAACCAGAAAACAAACCCATAGGCGGCCTGCCCACACACGCCGGCGCCATGGCGCTGGAAACCTACGACCTGGGCATGCGCTTTGGCGCCTTCCAGGCGCTCGCCGGCGTGGACCTGAGAGTGGCGCCGGGCACGGTGCACGCGCTGCTGGGCGAGAACGGTGCGGGCAAGAGCACGCTGGTGAAGTGCGTGGCAGGCTTTCAGCGGCCCACTTCGGGCAGCATTCTGGTGGACGGGCGCGAAACGCTCATCCCTAACCCGGTGGTGGCGCGGGACATCGGCATCGGCATGGTGTACCAGCACTTCACCCTGGCACCGGGCATGACGGTGGCCGAGAACCTGTTGCTGGCCAGCGGCCGCACGCCCTCTGTGATCTCGTGGAAAGCGCAGCGTGAGCGGCTGACGCAGTTCCTGCAATCCACGCCCTTCCAGCTCGATCTGGACGCGCGCCCGCAGGAACTGGCGGCGGGCGAGAAGCAGAAGCTGGAACTGCTCAAGCAGCTGTACCTGAAGCCGCGGCTGCTCATCCTCGAGGAGCCCACCTCGGTGCTCACACCGCAGGAAGCCAGCGAGGTGCTGGGCCATGTGCGCGAATTTGCCCGCAGCGGGCAGTGCACGGTGCTCATCATCACGCACAAGTTCCGCGAGGTCATGGCCTTTGCCGACGACGTGACCGTCCTGCGCCGCGGCAGGCTGGTGCAACGGTGGGCGGTGGCCAACACCGGCCCGGCCGAACTGGCACGGGCTATGGTAGGCGGCATAGTGGGCGACATGGCGGACGATGCCGAAGACGCCGATGGCGCTGGCGCCTCCACACCCGCCACCGCA
>JALOSG010000181.1 GCA_025458665.1 Serpentinimonas sp. | reverse complement strand
CCCAGCGTGAGCAGCAGGTCACGGCCCGGGAACCTGGCCACGCCCAGCCAGGCGCCCAGCAACAGCCCCAGGCTGCAAGCCAGCAGGCAGGCGGTGGCACTCACGGCCAGGGAACGGGCCACCACGGTCCACAGCGCCAGGTCGCCCGTCACCACCAGGGTGGCGGCAGTGCTCAGGCTTTCGGCAAATCCGTTCATAGGGCGGCGATGCTAACCGGGTGCTGGCAGGCGCCGTCGCAACCCCCCATAAGATATGCAAAACTTTGCATACGCTGCCGCGCTGCGTCCCCGTTTGCGGCACACTGCGCCCATGCGCCATGTGCAATTCAGCTACCAGCTAGGGGCCGCCGCCAGCCCGGAGGCGCGGCTGCGCAACCCCCTCATCGACCTGCTCTATGCCTTGCGCACGGGCGGGTCCATCTCGGCCGCCGCGCGCACGCTGGACCTGTCCTACCGCCATGTGTGGGGGCAACTGAAACACTGGGAAGCGCAACTGGGCCGCGAACTGGTGGTGTGGGAACGCGGCCAGGCCGCCGTGCTCACGCCGTTTGGTGAGAAGCTGCTCTGGACTGAACGGCTGGCCCAGGCCCGGCTGGCCCCGCAGATAGAGACCCTGCGCGCCGAACTGGAGCGCACGCTGGCCCTGGCCTACGACGACAGCAGCCATGTGCTGACTCTGTACGGCAGCCACGACGACGCCCTGCCCCGCTTGCAGGCCTATGCGGGCACCCAGGCACAACTGCACCTGGCGCTGCAGTTCTGTGGCAGTGTGGATGCCATCCGCGCGCTGAACGAAGGGCGCTGCGTGGTGGCGGGCTTCCATGCGCGCGAACAGCCGGGTGCGCAAAGCCCCACCGGCAAAGCCTACAAGCCCCTGCTGCGCCCCGGCCAGCACAAGCTGCTGGCGTTTGCGCAGCGGCGCCAGGGCCTCATCGTGCCCAGCGGCAACCCGCGCCGGTTGCAGCAACTGGCCGATGTGGCCCGCTGGCGCCTGCGCTTTGTGCACCGCCCGGCGGGCACGGGCACGCGCCTGCTGCTGGAGGAACTGCTGGAAGAAGCCGGCCTGCCACCCGATGCACTGAACGAGCATGGCCGGACCGAACCCTCCCACGCAGCGGTGGCACAGGCCATTGCCAGCGGTGCGGCCGATGCCGGGCTGGGCACGGAATCGGCTGCGCAGCGGCTGGGGCTGGGTTTTGTGCCGCTGGCCGAAGAGCACTACCACCTGGCCTGCCTGAAAAGCGCCCTGGACCAACCGGCTGTGCTGGCGCTGCGCCAGGTATTGGGCAGCGCCGGCTGGCAGCGCGAACTGCAGGCCATTGCGGGTTACAGCGCCCCCACCAAGCCGGGGCAGGTGCGCTCACTCAAAGCCGTACTGCCCTGGTGGCAGTTCGCTAAAAAGCCTCTTTCTCTGCCTCCAGGTAAGCCAGACTGACGTACTTGCCGATGTTGCCCTCGAAGCCCTGCATGGTGGCTGCGCGGCTGGCCACACGCGGGTCGGCCAGCACGGCTTTGCGGGCCGCCTCCATGGGTTCACCGGCTTCCACGGCTTTCAGACAGGGCTCGTAAATGCCCTTCATGAAGGTGCCGTAGGCCTGCAACAGGCCCTTGCTGGCCTGGCCGTGGCCGGGCACCCAGAGCTGTTCGCCGGTGGCCTTGGCCAGCGCGTCGTAGTACTTGAACGTGCCCACGTAGGAGCCATCGTCCATATTGGCAATGCGGTTGTCCATGGCAATGTCGGCCACATAGGTCAGGCGGTCCTGCACCACCTCCACGCACAGGTCAGAGGGCGTGTGCGCCTTGCCGTAGTGGTGCATGCGCAGGGTCACATCGCCAAACTGGAAAGTCTGGCCGTGGGCGGTTTCGCGGTTGGGCGCCACCACCTGCGTGCCCAGCGTGGCCTGGTTGGTCCAGCGCTCCATGAGGCTGCGCCACAGGTTGCCCTCCACCCCCTTGATCTGCTCGATGGTGTGGGGCAGCGCGTAAATGGGCAGTTGCGCGCCAAAGGCTTTCACGAAGGCGTGGTTGCCCAGCCAGTGGTCGCCGTGGTAGTGGCTGTTGAACACGGCCACCACGGGCTGGCTGGTCACGGTCTTGATCATCCGCAGGGCCATCTGCCCAATCTGCAAGGAGCAGCCGGAATCCAGCACCACCACCCCGGCCGATGTCACCACGAACACCACGTTGGCCATGAGGCCCTGGTTCGCGGCGGTGGGAAAGCCGTCGCGGGCATACACCATCCACACATGCGGGGACAGCTGCACCGGCTTCACATCGGGCACGGGCGGGCCTTCTATGAAGTCCTGCACCTGCTGGGCCAGCAAGCGCGTTTCGGGCACGGCCCACAGCCCTGCCCCCAAGGCGGCGGTTCCGCCGGCTGCGCCCAGGGACATGAGCCAACGGCGGCGGCTCCAGGTGGGGACCGCGGAGGACGGTGTGTGGGGACGGTGTTGCATCATGGCGCCCAATATATAAGCAATTACTGATGCAATACTAGCACCGCCCTGCGCGGCTGGACAGCCCCCAAAAGGCGCTCAGCCCTTCATGCGCCGGGCTATCTCCACCACCAGCTGGCGGGCCAGCACGGTCTTGGGGCCAGGGGGCAGTGCTTCGGTGCCGTGCTCGTCCACCAGCAGCAGGGCGTTGTCGTCGCGCCCAAAAGTGGCCGGTCCTATGTTGCCCACCAGCAGCGGCACGCCTTTGCGGGCCCGCTTGGCCTTGGCGTGCTCGGCCAGGTCGTGGCTCTCGGCGGCAAAGCCCACGCAGAACAGCTGCCCGTTGCGGGCCCGCTCGGTGGCGGCGGCTTCGGCCAGTATGTCGGGGTTCTCTACAAAGGCCACGGCCGGCGGGGCGCCATTGGCTGCCTTCTTGATCTTCTGGCCTGCCGCTGCAGCGGGGCGCCAGTCGGCCACGGCGGCGGTGGCCACGAACACGGAAGCCTCATGCAGCCGGCCCATCACGGCCTCGTGCATCTGCTCGGCCGACTGCACATTCACCCGGTGCACGCCGCGTGGCGTGGGCAGGTGCACGGGGCCAGCCACCAGCGTCACATCGGCGCCGGCTTCGCGGGCGGCTCGCGCCACCGCAAAACCCATCTTGCCGCTGCTGTGGTTGGTCACGCCGCGCACCGGGTCCATGGCCTCGAAGGTGGGGCCCGCCGTCACCAGCACGTGCTGGCCGCGCAGCACCTTGGGCTGAAAGTGCGCCACCAGTTCCTGCAGCAGTTCTTCGGGCTCCAGCATGCGGCCATCGCCGGTTTCGCCACAGGCCTGGTCGCCCTGGCCCACAGGCAGCACAAAGGCGCCATCGGCCACCAGCTGCGCGGCGTTGCGCTGGGTGGCGGGGTGGGCCCACATTTCGCGGTTCATGGCGGGCGCCAGCAGCAGCGGGGTGGTGGCCAGCGGCCGGGCCAGGCACAGGAGGGTGAGCAAGTCGCTGGCACGGCCCTGGGCCAGCTGGGCCATGAGGTCGGCGCTGGCGGGGGCCACCAGAATGGCATCGGCCTCACGCCCCAGGTTGATGTGGGGCATGTTGTTCGGCTCGCGCGCGTCCCACTGGCTGGTGTACACCGCGCGGTTGCTCAGGGCCTGCATGGTGACGGGCGTGATGAAGCGTTCCGCCGCTTCGGTCATGACCACCTGCACGGTGGCGCCAGCTTTCACCAGCAGGCGGCACAGCTCGGCCGCCTTGTAGCAGGCAATGCCGCCAGAAAGCCCCAGCAGCACGTGTTTTCCGGCCAGTTCCAGGGCAGCGTCGGTCGTGTCACTCATGGGCGGGAATGTAACACCGCGGGGGCGTGGCGTCTTGGGCCCGTGGCCCGGGGGTGGGGGCTTTTATAATCGGTCTTTCCCATCCAGCAGGCCCGGGAGGGTCTGCCCGCGACATGACCAAATTTGTGTTTGTAACCGGGGGCGTGGTGTCCTCTCTGGGCAAGGGCATCGCCTCGGCGTCCCTGGCAGCGCTGCTCGAATCGCGCGGCCTCAAAGTCACCCTCATCAAGCTCGACCCCTACCTCAACGTGGACCCGGGCACCATGAGCCCCTTCCAGCACGGGGAGGTGTTCGTCACCGACGACGGCGCCGAGACCGACCTCGACCTGGGCCACTACGAGCGCTTCATCACCACCCGCATGAAGCGCAGCAACAACTTCACCACCGGGCAGATCTACAAGAGCGTGCTGGAGAAGGAACGCCGTGGCGACTACCTGGGCAAGACGGTGCAGGTCATTCCGCACGTCACCAACGAAATCCAGGATTTCGTGAAGCGCGGCGCGGGCTACGGCACGCCCGACGCGGTCGATGTGGCGATTGTGGAAATTGGCGGCACGGTGGGCGATATTGAATCCCTGCCCTTCCTGGAAGCGGTGCGCCAGCTGAGCCTGCGCCTGGGTCCCAACCAGGCCGCCTTCGTGCACCTGACCTATGTGCCCTGGATTGCCGCTGCCGGTGAACTGAAGACCAAGCCCACCCAGCACACGGTGCAGAAGCTGCGCGAGATTGGTATCCAGCCCGATGCGCTGCTGTGCCGCGCAGACCGCAACATTCCCGACGACGAGCGCGAAAAAATCTCGCTGTTCACCAACGTGGCCCAGTGGGGCGTGATTTCCATGCCCGACGTGGACACCATCTACAAAGTGCCGCGCGTGCTGCACGAGCAGGGCCTCGATGGCCTGATTTGCGACAAGCTGCGCATACACACACCGCCGGCCAACCTGCAGCGCTGGGATGCGCTGGTGCACGAGGTGCAACACCCCAAAGGCACCGCCCACATTGCCATGGTGGGCAAGTACGTGGACTTGTCCGACAGCTACAAATCGCTGAATGAGGCGTTGCGCCACGCCGGCATGAAGAACCATGTGAAGGTGGACATCACCTACATCGACTCCGAAACCCTGACGCCGGACAACGTGGCCGCCGAGCTGGGCGCCTTCGATGCGGTGCTGGTGCCCGGGGGCTTCGGCAAGCGCGGCACGGAAGGCAAGATTGCCGCCGCCCGCTTTGCCCGCGAACACCGCGTGCCCTACCTGGGCATCTGCCTGGGCATGCAGGTGGCCACCATCGAATTTGCGCGCCACGCGGCCGGCCTGGAAGGCGCCAACAGCACCGAATTCGATCCGCAGACCCCG
>JALOSG010000022.1 GCA_025458665.1 Serpentinimonas sp. | reverse complement strand
AGCCGCTAGCTGCCTAGAAATTGCAGCATGGAGCTCTGAAGGCCAGTTGCGCAGGGGCTGTTCAGGCCCGGGCGGCCCGATCTTTGCCGGCGTACCGCCCGTTCACTGGGTCTATTGGGCAGCGCCCATGGCGAACCTGGCTGCCGCATCCCGATAGGCTGGGGCTTCTGCCTTCGTGCGCTCCCACGACCGGTCTGTGGTTCAGCGCCAAAGGGAAAGAGGCTGGAGAGGTAAAAGTTCTCTTGCCCACGAATGCCCAGAAGCCGGAAAACCTGAGGCTGTGTGCCTTAGCGGTTACGCACCCACGGAAAAAAAGCACCGAGCGTTGCCGCAGGGTGCTTTGTTCGCAAGAAATCTTGGTAGGCGCAATTGGACTCGAACCAACGACCCCCACCATGTCAAGGTGGTGCTCTAACCAGCTGAGCTATGCGCCTGTCGTGTTCAGCCTCGCATTATAGCGTGGCTTGGGCAGGTTTCAGCGCCGCCTCACTTGGCGCACGCCAGCCACGTCGGACACGGCCGACATCACTCGCCCCACTCTGCCGGCATCGGGCACTTCCACGGTGAAGGTCATCCACGCCACGCCGCGTACGGACTGGGTCTGCACGCCAATCACATTGATTTTCTCGCGGGCGAACACATCGGAAATATCGCGCAGCAGGCCCTGGCGGTCGGCGGCTTCCACGGCCACATCCACCGGGTAGAAGGTGGGTTCATGGCCGCCCTGTCCTGCGCCACCTGTGCCTCCGGTCCACTGCACGTCAATGACGCGGTCCGGGTGGCGGCCGGCCAGGTGGGTGTAGTCGGGGCAGTCGCTGCGGTGGATGCTCACGCCTTTGCCGCGCGTCACAAAGCCGCGGATATCGTCGGGCGGGGCGGGCTTGCAGCAGCGTGCCAGCTGCGTGAGCAGCGAACCCACGCCCACCACCAGCACACCACCCGCGCCCCCAGCGCCTGCACCACCGCCCTTGCCGCCCTTGCGCCGCGAACGCTGGCGTTCTTCCGAGCGCGCCCGCTTGATGACCACCTCGTCGGGCGGCTCCAGCGCTTCCGGTGGCTTCAAATGCTGCTCTATGGCACGCAGGGACAGTTCTTCCTTGCCCACCGCCTCGAACAGGGCCTGAGCGGAATCAAAGCCCATGGCTTCGGCCAGGTCGTCGTGGCGCAGCGCGGTCTTGCCCTCTCGCTGCAGCAGTTTTTCTATGGCGTCGCGGCCGCGTGCGGCGTTCTCTTCGGCGGCCAGCGCATTGAACCAGGCGCGCACCTTGCTCTTGGCGCGGTGGCTCACCAGGTAGCCTTGTTCGGCGTTGAGCCAGTCGCGTGACGGGCCGCCTTCCTTGGCCGCCACAATTTCCACGGTCTGGCCGTTCTGCAGCGGGGTGTTCAGCGTCACCAGCGCGCCGTCCACCTTGGCACCCCGGCAGCGGTGGCCCAGGCTGGTGTGCACGGTGTAGGCAAAGTCCACGGCGGTGGCGCCACGGGGCAATTCCACAATGGCGGCCTGCGGCGTGAGCACGTAGATGTTGTCGTCCAGCAGGTCGTGGGTGGCGCCGCTCAGGTCGCGCTGCCACGCCAGCAGCTGGCGCAGCACGGCGATCTTGGCGTCGTAGTCGGACGCGGCCGACACACCTGCGTAGCCTTTGTTGCCCGCCTCCTTGTAGGCCCAGTGGGCGGCCACGCCATGCTCGGCGTGGTCGTGCATCTCGCGGGTGCGGATCTGAATTTCAAACGCCCTGCCCTGCGCGTCCCGCACCACGGTGTGCAGGGACTGGTAGCCGTTGGGTTTGGGCTTGCCGATGTAGTCGTCAAACTCGTCGGGCTCGGGCTGGAATTCGCTGTGGGCGTGCACATGCGCCAGCACGGCGTAACAGTCGCTCACCTGCGGAACAATCACGCGCAGCGCGCGGATGTCGTACACCTGATCGAAGTCCAGCCCCTTGCCACGCATCTTTTTCACGATGCTGTAGATGTGCTTGGGCCGGCCCTGCACCTCGGCGTCTATGCCCTGGGCCTTGAGGTCTTGTGCCAGCGTCTGGCGCACCAGCTCCACATGGCTTTCGCGCTCGGCACGTTTTTCGTCCAGCAGGCGGGCAATCCGGCGGTAGGTCTCGGGCTCCAGAAAGCGGAAGGCCAGGTCTTCAATTTCCCACTTGATCTCCCAGATGCCCAGGCGGTTGGCCAGCGGCGCAAACACATGCAGGGATTCGGCGGCCAGGCCCTCGTCGGGCAGGCGTTTTTCGGCAGCGTGGTAGCGCAAGGTCTGTAAGCGCGAGGCCAGCCTCAGCATGACCACGCGCAGGTCGCGCGAAAAGGCCAGCAGCATCTTGCGCACGTTCTCGGTCTGGCTGGCTTCCAGTTCCGAGGGGTGGGCTTTGCCGTTGCCGGGCTGGGCCACGCCATCGGCAGCGTCCTTCTCGGCCTGGCGTACTTTGGCGGCCTGCACCTGCGCAGCCTTCTGGCGCGCCTGGCGCTGCAGGTGCACCAGCTTGGTGGTTTCCACCGCCAGGTTGGCCAGGTCCTCGCCAAAGGCTTTGCGTATGACCTCCAGCGGCCGGTTCAGGTAGGGGCAGGCGTAGGCCAGGTAGGCCGCCACCTGCATGTCGGGCGAACCGCCAATGAGCCGCAGGATATTCACCACCGCATCGGCATGGGCCAGCACGTCCTCGCCGGTTTCCAGTGTCTCGTTGTCCAGCAGCGGCTCGGCAAAGGCGCGCGCCCGCACCAGCGCCGGGTGGCCAGCACTGAGGGCTTTCTCGGGCGCGCTGGCCAGAGCAATGAGGGAGGTGTCCGCGTTCAAGAGCTTGTGCAGGAAAAAGGGGCTAGGGCTCCAGCAGGAAGGCAGCCACAGCGTCGGTCTGGTTGGGCGCCACCAGGGTGGGAGCGTGGCCCACGCCGGGCAGTTCCACCAGCCGGGCATGCGGGCCGCGCTGCGTCATGAGGCGGGCGGTCTCGGCGCTCAACAAGTCGGACTCGGCGCCGCGCAGCAGCAGGGTGGGTGCCGTGATGGCGTCGTACAGCGCCCACAGCTGCGCCTCGCCATCGGCCGCAACTTTCTGCGCTGCGTCGCCGGGCAGGCTGAGCAAGGCCTTGAAGGGTGTGGCCAGGGCGGGGTCGTAGTGCAGGCGCCACTGGCCGGGGGGCTCCCCCGCATCGTAGGCCGGGCGAAGCATGGGCCGGGTCAGGGCCAGCCACTGCTCGGGCGTGTGCGGGCCAAAGCCTTGTGAAATGGTGAGCAGATAATCGGCAGCGGCCTGTTCGCTGGCAAAGCGCAGCGGCTGGCCCACATAGGTGGCAATGCGGCGCAGCGATGCAGGTTCTATGACAGGGCCCACATCGTTGAGCACCAGGCGGCGCAGCCCCAGCGCCGGTTGCGAGGCCAGCGCCATGCCGATGAGCCCACCCATGCTGGTGCCCACCCAGTCGATCTGGGGTTCCTCGGCCAGGCCCTGTTCGCGCAGGCGTTGGCGCAGGTGCGCCAGCAACTGGGCTATGTCGGCCGCGTAGGTGGGAATGGCGTAAGCGTTGGGGTCCTGCAGCCAGTCGCTGTGGCCGCGGCCGGCCACGTCCACACTCACCACCAGCGCGTGCGGGCTCAGTACCTGGGCCAGCGTGTCGAAATCGCGTGCCTGCCGGGTGAGCCCATGCACGCACACCACCACATGGCGCGGCGCCGCCTGCCCGGTGGCATTCCACTCCCACCAGGCCAGCCGGCGCGGCCCACCGCCCACAGCGGGTGGCCCGGCTACCGCCAGTGTGTGCAGTGTGGCTGTCATGACATCTCCCCTTGCCCTTGAAAAAACGGGGCACAGCCATGCGGGATAATTTCCGCAGCCATGGCCAGCCCATGCTTACAGCAACCGATCGTAATGGAAACGGAGTCCTCCCCATGCTCAAGAACAAGACCGCCCTCGTCACCGGCTCCACCAGCGGCATAGGCCTGGGCATTGCCAAGGCCCTGGCCCGCCAGGGTGCCAACATCGTCATGAACGGTTTTGGCGATGTGGAGGGCCCCAAGGCCGAGCTGGAGGCGCTGGGCGTGCAGGTGCTCTACCACGGCGCCGATATGAGCAAACCCGCCGACATTGAAGACATGATGCAGCAGGCCGCGCGCAGCTTTGGCCGCGTGGATGTGCTGGTGAACAACGCGGGCATTCAGCATGTGGCGCCGGTGCACAACTTCCCGGTGGAGCGCTGGGATGCGGTGATTGCCATCAACCTGACCAGCGCGTTCCACACCTCGCGCCTGGCGCTGCCCGCCATGCGCGAGGCCAACTGGGGCCGCATCATCAACGTGGCTTCGGTGCACGGGCTGGTGGGTTCTGCCGACAAATCCGCCTATGTGGCGGCCAAGCACGGCATTGTGGGCCTGACCAAGGTGACGGCGCTGGAAAACGCCACCACTGGTGTGACCTGCAACGCCATTTGCCCGGGCTGGGTGCTCACGCCGCTGGTTCAGAAGCAGGTGGACGCCAAGGCCGCCGCGCTGGGCCTGAGCAACGAGGAAGCCACGCGCCTGCTGCTGGGCGAGAAAGAACCCTCCATGCAGTTCACCACGCCGGAAGAGCTGGGCGAACTGGCGGTGTTCTTCTGTTCGCCGGCGGCCAACAACGTGCGCGGTGTGGCCTGGAACATGGACGGCGGCTGGACAGCGCAGTAAGGCCGGCCTCACTGCAGCGTCACGCTCCCCGAGACCGTGACCTGCACCAGGCTGCGGCCGGGCTCCACCGGCACCGGGGCGCTGGAGGCGCTGGCCTCCATCATGGCCATGGGTGCAGCACGGAACATGGGCGCTTCGGCGCCGCTCTGGATGGAAACTTCGCGCAGCTGGTAGCTGCGCATGCCAAAGCTTTGCGTCACCGCCTGCGCGGCCTGGCGGAAGTTGGCTATGGCTTCGTCGCGCACCTCGGCTTCCAGGCTGCGGGCAGCGTCGCGGCTCACGGAAAAGCGCATCTGCCCCACCGCCATGCCGGGCAGCGTGCCCGCCAGGGTGGACAGCCGGGCCACATCGCGGCCCTGCAGCAGCAACTCCGCCGTGCCCTGCCAGCCCTGCACCACGCCATCGCGGCCGTAGCGTGGCGTGACGTTGAAGGTGCCGGTGCTCACCTCCACCTCGCCGGGCCTGGCCGCCGCGCGGGCCTTCTGTAGCGCCTGCTCCAGCGTCGCCTTCAGCTGGTTCTGCACGGTGGCCGCGTCGCTGGCCTGGTGGCGCGCTGCCAGCACCACGGTGAGCCAGTCCTGCACCACCTCGCGCTGGGCACTGGCCTGCAACTGCACCACGTTGCGCGGCTCGGGCAGGGTCTGGGCCGCGGCATGGGTAGCCCACAGCGCAGCGCTGGCCCACACGCAGGCGGCCAAGAGCTGCGGCGGGGCAGACAGAACTGAGTCAGTGGTGGGGCGGATTTTTTGCTGCATGGGGGTGTCCCTTCGGGTAGCGTGGATGACAAAAGTCGGCAGAGATCCAGCGGCAGTTTGCCAGCATGTGGGGCTGCAAATGCGCTCATCTGGCGACAAAACATGGGCTTCCTGCGCGCTGGGGCAACATTTGTAACAGCCTGTGTGGGGGGTCGGAAAAGTTGTAACAGCAGCGGGAAACGGCTGTCACAATGGCCTTTGTTACAAACCGGCGGCCCGCCGCCCACGGGAGAAAGCCATGTCCCTAAGTACCCATAAACACCCCCGCAAAGACCGCATTCTGGTGGTCGATGACGACGCCCGCATCCGCGAACTGCTCAAGCGCTACCTGACCCAGGAAGGCTTCGATGTGCTGCTGGCCGAGGACGGCCGCTCGCTCACCCGCCTGCTGCTGCGCGATACCGTAGACCTCATCGTGCTCGACCTGATGATGCCCGGCGAGGACGGCCTGAGCGTATGCCGCCGCCTGCGCGCCTCCAACGACAAGACGCCCATCATCATGCTCACCGCCAAGAGCGAGGACATAGACCGCATCGTGGGCCTGGAAGTGGGTGCCGACGACTACCTGGGCAAGCCCTTCAACCCGCGCGAACTGCTGGCCCGCGTGCACGCAGTATTGCGCCGCCGCCCGCCGGTGGAGGTGCCGGGTGCCCCATCGAACGAGCCCGAGGTGGTGACCTTTGGCCCCTACACCTTCGATCTGGGCCTGCGCACGCTGCGCCGCAATGAGGAGGATGTACCGCTTACCACGGGCGAATTCGCCATGCTCAAGGCGCTGGTGCGCCACCCGCGCCAGCCGCTGTCCCGCGAAAAGCTCGCCCAACTGGCGCGTGGACGCGAGTTCGAACCGTTCGACCGCAGCCTCGATGTGCAGGTGTCGCGCCTGCGCAAGCTGATTGAAGAGGACGCGGCATCACCACGCTACCTGCAGACGGTGTGGGGTGTGGGCTACGTGTTCGTGCCCGATGGCAGCAGCGATTGAGGCAGATTCCGGGAATCGGGGCCTGAGGCCCGCACCACCATGGTCAGCCTTTTCTGGCGCACCTTCCTGTTCCTGAGCCTGTTGCTGCTCGGGTGCATATTCGCGTGGCTGCAAACATTCCGTGCGCTGGAGTTCAAGCCGCGCGCGCTGCAGAGCGCGCAGCAGCTCGCCACCATGGTGAACCTGACGCGTGCGGCCCTGGTGCACGCCGATTCCATTGCGCGGGTCTCGCTCATCAAGACGCTGGTAGACCAGGAGAACGTCCGCATTGCTGTGCGCGAGCCCAGCGATACCTTCCTCCTCTACGACCAGGACGAGCTGGGGCGCAGCATTTCCGAAGCTCTGGCGGGGATGCTGGGCGAGAACACCATAGTGGCGCGGGAAATGAATGGTTTCCGCGGCTTGTGGATAGGCTTCGAGATAGACCAGGAAACCTACTGGCTGCTGGCCGACCCCGAGCGCCTGCAAGTGGTGGAAGGCTTCACCTGGCTGGTGTGGCTGGCCATTGCCATAGGTACTTCGCTGCTGGGTGCGGCGGTGTTCACACGCCTCATCAACCGGCCACTGAAGCTGCTTTCGGTAGCCACCAGCCAGGTGCGCGAAGGCGATTTTCAGGACAAGCTGCTCGACGAGAACGTACCCACCGCCGAAATCCGTGAGGTGAACATCGGCTTCAACCGCATGGCGCGCCAGTTGCGCAAGGCGGAGCAGGACCGCACCCTCATGCTGGCGGGCATTTCACACGATCTGCGCACACCGCTGTCGCGCCTGCGGCTGGAAACCGAGATGAGCGTGACCGACCCGGAAGCCCGCGCGCACATGGCCGAAGACATCGAACAGGTCAATGCCATCATCGACAAGTTTCTGGACTACGCCCGCGCCGACCACCTGACCCTGCAGACCGTGGCGCTGGCCGATGTGGTGCGCCAGGCCAGCCAGCCGCTGTTCAAGCACGAGCAGCTGAAAATCAAAATCCAGGTGCCCGACCGCATTCGAGTGAAGTCCGACCCGGTGGAACTGCGCCGGGTGCTCTCCAACCTGCTGGAAAACGCACTGCGCTACGGCCACACGCCCAGCCCGCCGCAAGAAGGCGGCGCTGGGACCGTGGAGGTGGACGTGTACGCCAGCGAAACCGGCCGCTGGGTCACGCTGACGGTGCGCGACCACGGCCCCGGTGTGCCCGATGCCGTGCTGGGCCGCCTGACCGAACCGTTCTTCCGCGCCGATCAGGCCCGCACTTCGGCACTCGGTTCCGGGTTGGGACTGGCCATTGTGAGCAAGACGCTCAACCGCATGGGCGGCGACTTCACACTCGGCAACCACCCTCAGGGTGGGCTCATGGCCACGCTCAAGCTGCTGAAGGCCTGAGCAACAGCACCACCGCGCGGGCCTCTATGGACAGGCCCTGCCCCACCGGCCCCAGCCGTTCGGCGGTCTTGGCTTTGATGTTCACCCGATCTGGCGGCAAGCCCAGCACTTCGGCCACCCGCGCCTGCATGGCGGGCCGGTAGGGCGCCAGTTTGGGCGCCTGGGCCACGATGGTGGCGTCCACATTGGCCAGCACGTACCCACGGGCCTGTACCGCGCCCCACGCGTGGGCCAGCAAGACGGCGGAATCGGCGCCGGCAAAACGAGAGTCGGTGTCGGGGAAATGGCTGCCTATGTCACCGAGGCCGGCGGCGCCCAGCAGCGCATCGGTAATGGCGTGCAGCAGGGCATCGGCATCGGAATGGCCCAGCAGCCCGGCATGGTGGGGAATGTGCACCCCGCCCAGCACCAGCTTGCGCCCCGGCACCAGGGCGTGGGTGTCCCAGCCTTCTCCAACACGGAAATCTGCAATGTTCATGGCGGTACTCGGTGAGGGAAAACGCAAGGGGTGACTACGCGGAACGGGCGGCCAGCACAGCGGCGGCCAGCACGAAGTCTTCCGGGTAGGTGAGCTTGAAATTCTGCGCACTGCCAGGCACCAGCAGCGGCTGCAGGCCGGCGGCCTCCATGGCGCTGGCCTCGTCGGTGATACCAGCAAACCCGCTGGGCTCGGCGGCCTGCAGGGCGGCGGTGAGTGCGCCCAGGCGGAACATCTGCGGGGTTTGCGCCAGCCATTTGCCTTCGCGCGGCAGCGTGGCAGCGGCTACGGTGTGGCCAGTGGGAAGCACCTCGGCGGCCTTGAGCGTATCGGCCAGCGGCAGGGCCAGCAGGCCGCCCACCGGGTGCTCCTGGCACGCGGCCAGCAGCGCTTCAATGTGTAAAGGTGTCACCAGGCACCGGGCCGCGTCGTGCACCAGCACCCAGTCGTTCGGCTGCGCGCCCTCGCGGGCCAAGGCCTGGAGCCCGTTGTACACACTCTGCGCCCGGCTGGCACCGCCCACCGGCCACACCCAGAGGTGCTGCGGGTGCGCCGGGGTGGCAGGCAGGGGTGCGGGTGCCTCGCGGTCGTCCGGGGCCACCACCAGCGCCACGGCGCCAATGGCTGGCACGGCCGCAAACGCAGCCAGCGTGTGTTCCACCAGCCGCTGACCGGCCAGGCGGGCGTACTGCTTGGGGCCGCTCTGGCCCGAGCGGCTGCCACTGCCCGCACAGGGAATCAGCGCGTAGCAGCGTGGCTGCCGGGGGTCTGGGCTGGGGTGGGCGGGCATGGGCAGTAGGGGCGAGTAGGGGCGAGCGGGGGGGGGGGTTTAGGTCGACGATAACCCCAAACAGTTGGCCTGATTCTAAAATCAGCACCTCTGCACCCCGCCGCTGGCGGGGTGTCCGTTTTTGTTGTCACCGGCCCCGCCTCCAGGGCCGTCTGGATTGAATTCTTCCGTGGACCTGCCCAAACTCACTCCCGGCAAGCGCTACCAGTGGCCCCGCCCCAGCGGCTCGGCCGACGCGCTGTTGCTCGCCCATCTGGGGCTGCAGGAAAAGGCCGCTGGGCGCTGCGTGGCCATCGTCACGGCCGACGCCAACGACGCCCAGCGCCTGCTGGAAGAACTGCCTTTCTTTGCGCCCGATCTGCGCTGCGCCATCTTCCCCGACTGGGAAACGCTGCCTTACGACAATTTTTCGCCGCACCAGGACCTGATTTCCGAGCGGCTGGCCACACTGTGGCGTATCCAGCAGCGCGACCACCAGACCGGCGCCGATGTGGTCATCGTGCCCGCCAGTACCGCGCTGTACCGGCTGGCTCCGCCTAGCTTCCTGGCCGGCTACACCTTCGAATTCAAGGTGCGCCAGAAGCTGGACGAAGCCCGGCTGCGCGCCCAGCTCACGCTGGCGGGTTACCAACATGTGAGCCAGGTGGTGAGCCCGGGCGAATACGCGGTGCGCGGCGGCCTGATCGACCTCTTCCCCATGGGCTCGCTGGTGCCGTACCGGGTCGATCTGTTCGACGACGAGATCGACAGCATCCGCACCTTCGACCCCGACAGCCAGCGCAGCCTGTACCCGGTGCCCGAAGTGCGCCTGCTGCCCGGCCGCGAGTTCCCCATGGACGACGCGGCCCGCACCAGATTCCGCGCCCGCTGGCGCGAACTGCTGGACGGCGACCCCACCAAGAGCCGCATCTACAAGGACATGGGCAACGGCGTGGCCACGGCGGGTATCGAGTACTACCTGCCGCTGTTCTTCGACCACACCGCCACCGTGTTCGATTACGTCGGTGTCGATGCCACGCTGGTGCTGCACGGCGAACTGGAGCCCGCGTTCCAGCGCTTCTGGCAGGACACCCGCGACCGCTACCGCTTGCTGCAAGGCGACCCGGAGCGCCCCGTGCTGCCGCCCGACGCGCTGTTCCTGGATGCCGAAAGCTTCTACGCCGCAGCCAAACCGCACCGCCAGCTGGCCTTGCGTGCGCAAGCCGATGTGGAGGCCGGCCAGAACACCCTGGGCTGGGCCGAACCCCTGCCCGAGCTCACCGTGGTGCGCGGCGCCGACGACCCACTGGCCCGCCTGCAGAACCACCTGCGCCAGAGCCCGCACCGCGTGCTGCTGCTGGCCGAGAGCGATGGCCGCCGGGAAAGCCTGCTCGACTTTTTGCGCGCCAGCGGCGTGAGCCCCCCCGCCTTCGACGACCTGGCCGAATTCCAGGCCAGCGAAGAGCGCCTGGGCATCACCACCGCCGCACTGGCCAGCGGCTTTGCCTGGACCGGCGCGGGCATCGATCTGGTCACCGAAACTGAACTCTTTGCCGCCGGCCCCACCCTGCGGCGGCGCAAGAAGCAGGAGCAGGTGAGCGATGTCGATGCGCTCATCAAAGACCTGAGCGAACTCAATGTTGGCGACCCGGTGGTGCACAGCGCCCACGGCATAGGCCGCTACCGGGGCCTGGTGAACATGGACCTGGGGGAGAAAAACCCCGACGGCACCCCCGCCCTGCAGGAATTCCTGCACCTGGAATACGCCGACCAGGCCGTGCTGTATGTGCCGGTGAGCCAGCTGCAGCTCATAGGCCGCTACACCGGCGTGGGTGCCGACGAAGCCCCCCTGCACAAGCTGGGCAGTGGCCAGTGGGAGCGCGCCAAACGCAAGGCCGCCGAGCAGGTGCGCGACGCCGCCGCCGAGCTGCTCAACATCTATGCGCGCCGCGCCGCCCGCGCAGGCCACCCCTTCCGCTACAGCCCGCACGACTACGAGACCTTTGCCAACGACTTCGGCTTCGAGGAAACCGCCGACCAGAAGGCCGCCATACACGCCGTCATCCAGGACATGATTTCTCCGCGCCCGATGGACCGGCTGGTGTGCGGCGATGTGGGCTTTGGCAAGACCGAGGTGGCGCTGCGCGCCGCCTTTGTGGCCGTGACCGGTGGCAAGCAGGTGGCCTTCCTGGCCCCCACCACCCTGCTGGCCGAACAGCACTACCAGACGCTGGTAGACCGCTTTGCCAAGTGGCCGGTGAAGATTGCCGAGATGAGCCGCTTCCGCACCACCAAGGAAGTGAACGCGGCCGCCAAAGGCCTGGCCGATGGCACTGTGGACATTGTGGTGGGCACGCACAAGCTGCTCAGCGCTTCGGTGAAGTTCCACAACCTGGGCCTGCTCATCATCGACGAGGAACACCGCTTTGGCGTGCGCCACAAGGAGGCCATGAAGGCCCTGCGCGCCGAGGTCGATGTGCTCACCCTGACGGCCACGCCCATTCCCCGCACGCTGGGCATGGCGCTGGAGGGCCTGCGCGACCTGAGCGTGATTGCCACCGCACCGCAACGCCGCCTGGCCATCAAGACCTTTGTGCGCAACGAAGGCGCTGGCGTCATCCGCGAGGCGGTGCTGCGCGAACTCAAGCGCGGCGGGCAGGTGTACTTCCTGCACAACGAGGTGGACACCATCGAACACCGCGCCCAGAAGCTGCAGGAGCTGCTGCCCGAGGCGCGCATAGGCATTGCCCACGGCCAGATGCCCGAGCGACAGCTGGAGCACGTGATGCGCGATTTCGTGGCGCAACGCTTCAACCTGCTGCTGTGCTCCACCATCATAGAAACCGGGATCGATGTGCCCACGGCCAACACCATCGTCATAGCGCGGGCCGACAAGTTTGGCCTGGCCCAGCTGCACCAGCTGCGCGGGCGCGTGGGCCGCAGCCACCACCAGGCCTACGCCTATTTGCTGGTGCCCGACATGGACAGCCTGACCAAGCAGGCCGCGCAGCGGCTCGACGCCATCCAGCAGATGGAGGAGCTGGGCAGTGGCTTCTACCTGGCCATGCACGACCTGGAAATACGCGGTGCCGGCGAGGTGCTGGGCGAAAACCAGAGCGGCAACATGCTGGAGGTGGGCTTCCAGCTCTACAACGAGATGCTGAGCGAGGCCGTGCGCTGCCTGAAGGCCGGCCACGAACCCGACCTGCTCAGCCCCCTGGGCGTGACCACCGACATCAACCTGCACGCCCCGGCCCTGCTGCCCGACGATTACTGCGGCGACGTGCACCTGCGCCTGAGCTTCTACAAAAAGCTGGCCACGGCCAAGACCAACGAGCAGATCGATGCGTTGCTGGAAGAGATCGTGGACCGTTTCGGCAAGCTGCCGCCACAGGGCCAGAACCTCATCGACGTGCACCGCCTGCGCTGCCTGGGCCAGAGCTACGGCGTGGTGAAGGTGGATGCCGCGCCCGGCGTCACGAACATCGTTTTCCGCCCCAACGCGCCGGTGGACCCCATGCGCATCATTGAACTGGTGCAGAAGAACCGCCATGTGAAGCTGGCGGGCAACGACAAGCTGCGCATCGAGCGCGAACTCCCCCAACCCAAGGACCGGGTGCAGCTGGTGCGCGACATCCTGCGCTCCCTGGGCCAACCCACCAAACAGACCGAACCCGCATGAACGCTCCGCAAGAATTTGCCCCCGGCCTCGTGGTGCATGGCCTGGCTGCGCCGCTGCAGCTGGCGCACTTTGGCCTCATCGCCTTCGACATGGATTCCACCCTCATCAACATCGAGTGCGTGGACGAGATTGCCGATGCAGCAGGCCGCAAGGCCGAGGTGGCCGCCATCACCGAAGCCGCCATGCGCGGCGAGATTGCCGACTACAAGGAGAGCCTGCGTCAGCGCGTGGCCCTGCTGCGTGGCGTGAAGGTGGAACACCTGGAAGCGGTGTACGCACAGCGGCTGCAACTGAACCCCGGTGCGCAGGAACTGGTAAGTGCCTGCCGTGCCGCGGGCCTGAAAACGCTGCTGGTGTCGGGTGGCTTCACCTTCTTCACCGACCGCATCCGCGCGCGGCTGGGCCTGGACTTTGCGCGCTCCAACGTGCTGGAGGTGCAGGACGGCCTGCTCACCGGCCGCATGCTCGACCAGCCCTGGGGCGATATTTGCGACGGCGCGGAGAAACGCCGCACCCTGCTGGAGGTAGCCAGCCTGTTGGGCATTCCCGCCGGCCGCTGCATCGCCGTGGGGGACGGCGCCAACGACCTGCCCATGATGAACGCTTGCGCCGAAGCGGGCGGCGTATCGGTGGCTTACCACGCCAAACCGCGCGTGCGGGCCGAAGCGCGCGTGGCCATCAACCAGGGCGGCCTGGACCGGCTGCTGGAAGTGTTGCGTCCGTGAGCGGTAGCGGCCAGGAACTGCCCGGGCAGGCTGCCGCTGCGGGCCAGCCCGCATGGCGGGCTGCCCTGCTCCGCCTGTGGCGCGGGCCAGCGGGTACGGCGCTGGTGGTGGTGGGCGTGTTCTTTGCGGTGCACCTGTGGCAAACGCGCGGCGTGCAGGGCGATGCCCTGCCCATGAACGCCACGGTGACCTTGCTGGGCCCGGACGGCCGGGAGTTCCAGACCACCCTGGGGCAGGCCGTGGCTGCCGTGCGCACGGTGCACGCCGAAGGCGTTACTTCCACCCCGGTAGCCCTGTACTTCTGGGCCGAGTGGTGCAGCATCTGCAAGCTGCAACAGCCCAGCATAGGCGCGCTGCAAGAGGACTGGCCCGTGCTCACCATTGCCATGCAGTCGGGTCCGCCCAGCGAGGTGGCCAGCACGCAGACGCAGCGCGCCCTGCCGTGGACCACCGTGGTGGATGAAACCGGCAGCCTGACGTCGGCAGTGGGTTTCCATGCGGTACCGGCCTTCGCGGTCATCGACAGCGCGGGCCGGTTGCGCGCACCCACCGCTGGCTACACGACCGGCTGGGGTATGCGCTTGCGTCTGTGGTGGGCGCATGTGACGGGAGCGCACGCATGAGCCAGCCAGCACCGCACCGCCCGCTGATTGCCCCCGGCAAGGCCGAGACCGATCTGCTGGAGCCTTTCGAGTCGCTGCCGTTTCAGGCCATCACGCTGGTGTCTACCCTGCAGGGCGCGGAACAGGCACGGGCCGCGTTGATGCAGGAACCGGTCTGGGGCTTCGATACCGAATCGCGCCCCACCTTCCACCGCGACCAGCAGTCCGATGGGCCGCATGTGGTGCAGCTGGCGGTGCGCCACCATGCCTGGGTGTTCCAGCTGCACGACCCCGCCTGCCGCGCTGTGGTGGCGCAGTTGCTGGCCGAGCCCGGGCCGGTGAAAGCCGGCTTTGGCCTGGGCGACGACCAGAAACGCATAGTGGCCAAGCTGGGCGTGGCTGCCGCCCACGTGCTGGACCTGAACCACGTGTTCCGCCAGCGCGGCTACAAGAAGGACATGGGCGTGCGTGCGGCGGTGGCGGTGCTGTTCAACCGCCGCTTCATGAAATCGAAGAAGGCGGCCACATCGAACTGGGCACAACCCGCGCTCACCCCGGCACAACTGGCCTATGCAGCCAACGATGCGTGGGCCGCCTACCGCATTTACGAAGCGCTGGGGCTGAAACCCTAGCGCCCCAGATCCTCAGGCAAAAGCTCAGGCGCTGGCCAACGCCGCCGCCAGCCGCTTCACGCCCGCCTCGATCTGGTCCAGGGGCGCCGTGGCAAAGCTCAGGCGCAGCGTGGCCGGGTCGGGGTTGGTGGCAAAGAAGGGAGCGCCCGGCACGAACGCCACCCCCTGTGCAATGGCACGCTGCGCCAACGCATTGCCGTCTTTCAGCGCACCGCCTGCACCCGTCAGGCGCGCCCACACGAACAGGCCACCCTGGGGCTGCACAAAGTCTATGGCGCTGCCCAGTTCGCGGCGCAGCGCGTGGCCCATGGTGGCAGCACGCTCGGCGTACACGCTGCGCACGCGCGCCAGCGTGGCCGGCATGCGCCCGCTCTGCAGGTAGCGCGCGGCAGTGGCCTGGGCCAGCGTGCTGGTGTGTGCGTCGCTGAACTGCTTGCACATGGTGGCCTTGCCCAGCAGCTCGGCGGGGCCGGCCATCCAGCCCACGCGCAGGCCGGGGCTGAGCACTTTGCTCAGGGAACCGCAGTACACCAGCCAGTCGCGGCTGCCGGGCACCTCGTGACTCATGGCCCACAGGGACGGCGGCGGCGCATCGCCAAAGTACAAGTCGCCGTAGGGGTCGTCTTCCAACACCAGCGTGCCCGTTTCCACGGCCAGCTCCAGAATGCGCCGGCGCCGTTCGCGGCTCAGCAACGCCCCGGTGGGGTTGCCAAAGGTGGGAATGAGGTAGACGAACTTGGGCCGGTGGGTGCGAATCAGGGCCTCCAGCGCATCGGGCTGCACACCGTCACCGTCCACCGGCGCCGTGATCAACTCGGCGCCATACAGGCGGAAACACTGGATGGTGGCCAGGAACGTGGGGCCTTCCACAATCACCTTGTCGCCAGGCGAAATCATGGTCTTGCCCAGCAGGTCCAGCGCCTGCTGGCTGCCTGTGGTGACGATGAGCCCGCTGGCCGCCAGCGGCTCGCTCTGCGCGGTGCCCTTGCTGTTCATGAAGGCGGCAATCTGCTCGCGCAGGGGCTGGTAGCCCTCGGTGGCGCCGTACTGCAAAGCGGCGCTCGGTTCTTCTTTCAGCGCCAGCTGTGAGGCTTCGGAAATACCCGCCACATCGAACAGGGCGCTGTCGGGAAAACCGCCCGCAAAGCTGATGATGCCCGGCTTGCCCAGCAGCTTGAACAGCTCGCGGATGGCCGAAGTTTCAACGTTGTTCAGGCGCTCGGCAAAGCGCAGCGTGGCGGGGGCGGTCATGTGAGAATGCGGGAATGAAGAAGGAACACATCGCGCTGTTTTTCGCCACTCTGCAGGCGGCCAATCCACAGCCCAATACCGAATTGGAGTATACGAGCGTGTTCGAATTGCTGGCCGCCGTGCTGCTCAGTGCGCAGGCCACCGACGTGGGCGTGAACAAGGCCACACGCCGGCTGTTTCCCGTGGCCAACACGCCGCAGAAAATCCTGGCGCTGGGTCTGCCGGGGCTGGAAGATCACATCAAGACCATCGGTCTGTTCCGCAGCAAGGCGCGCCATCTCATGGAGACCTGCCGCATTCTGGTGGAACGCCATGGCGGGGAGGTGCCGCGCGAGCGTGAGGCCCTGGAAGCCCTGCCCGGTGTGGGCCGCAAGACCGCCAACGTGGTGCTCAACGTGGCCTTTGGGGAACCCACCATGGCGGTGGACACGCACATTTTCCGGCTGGGCAACCGCACTGGACTGGCGCCGGGCAAAACCCCGCTGGCGGTGGAACACAAGCTGCTGCAACGCATACCCGCGCAGTATCTGGAAGATGCCCACCACTGGCTCATCCTGCATGGCCGCTATGTGTGCCAGGCGCGCAAGCCCCAATGTGGGCGCTGCGCCGTGTCGGCTTACTGCAGCTTCCGGCACAAAACTGCCTGAGCCAGCCTGAGCCATGACAGCACCGCGCCAGTTGCCCTGGCTGCAAGCCGGCCAGCCCTTCCCGCCCACGGCACAGGCCTGGGGCGAGGCCGACCCCATTCCCGGCCTCCTCGCCGCCGGCGGCGCGCTCGACGTGGACAGCCTGCTGCGCGCTTACGCCAGCGGCATCTTCCCCTGGTACAGCGACGACCAGCCCATCCTCTGGTGGAGCCCCGACCCGCGCATGGTGCTGCAGACGGCCCATTTCAAGCTGCACACCAACCTGCGCAAGGCGCTGCGGCAGGGCTTGCGCACCGGGGCGCTGGAGTTCCGCATCGACCATGACTTTCCCGCCGTCATTCGAGCCTGCGCCGGCATGCGCCGCCCGGGGCAGCGCGGCACCTGGATCGTGCCCGACATGGTGGAGGCCTACATCCGCTTGCACCAGGCCGGCCATGCGCACAGCGTGGAAACGTGGCTGAACGGCGAACTGGTGGGCGGCCTGTACTGCGTGGGCATAGGCCGCATGGTGTTTGGCGAGTCCATGTTCAGCCGGCGCGACAACGCCTCCAAAATGGCGCTGGCCGCCCTCGTGGCGTGCTGCCGCGCCTGGGGAGTACCCGCCATCGACTGCCAGCAGAACACCAGCCACCTGGCCTCGCTGGGCGCCCAGGAAATGCCGCGCGCCGACTTTTTGGCGTGGGTGCAACAGGGCATTGAACAAACCCCTCCCGCCTGGAAATTCAACCCCCTATACTGGAACGGTTTCCTGTTCAACAGCACCCCAAACCACACCCCGTGACCCGGCCCCAGGAACTTCCGCTACAGGCGCTGCAGTTCTACGCCACCGCGCCCTACCCCTGCAGCTATTTGCCCGGGCGGCAGGCGCGCTCGCAGGTGGCCACCCCCAGCCACCTCATCCACAACGATGCGTATTCGGGGCTGGTGGCCCACGGCTTCCGGCGCAGCGGCATGTTCACCTACCGGCCCTATTGCGACGGTTGTTCGGCCTGCGTGCCCTTGCGGGTACCCGTGCAGCGCTTCAAGGCCAGCCGCAGCCAGCGCCGCAGCCTGAAGCAGCACCAGAACTTGCAGGTGCGCGTGCTGCAACTGGGCTTTGCCCCGGAGCACTACCAGCTGTATCTGCGCTACCAGAACCACCGGCACGCCGGCGGCGGCATGGACCACGACAGCGTGGACCAGTACAGCCAGTTCCTGTTGCAGAGCCGCGTGAACTCCCGGCTGGTGGAGTTCTACCTGCCGGCCACCATGTGCTCAACGATGGCTTGTCGGCCGTCTACACCTTCTACGAGCCCGAAGACGGTCAGAGCTACGGGACCTACGGCGTCATGTGGCAGATCGAGCAGGCTCGCGCGCTGGACCTGCCCTATGTGTACCTGGGCTACTGGATACAGGAAAGCCCCAAGATGAGCTACAAGGCCCTGTACCGCCCCAACCAGGTGTTGCGCGACGGACAGTGGGTAGACAATTTCATCTCGTAAGATCGGGTTTCACCGAGGAAACCCATGGCCCGCAGCAAAACCACCTCCCCCGCCGCCGCGCCCCAGCCCAGCGTGCAGGTGATCGAGCGCATGTTCCACCTGCTCGAGGTTCTGTCCACGC
>JALOSG010000180.1 GCA_025458665.1 Serpentinimonas sp. | reverse complement strand
CCGCTCATGGTGGAGCGTCTGCGCGAAAAGCTCAGCAACGAAAGCATGGCCGACCGCATTGCCCGCCTGCTGGGCCAGCTGGAGCAGGCCGCCGGGCCCGACAGCACGCAGTCCGATGCTTCGCTGCCCCCCGACCTGACCGACCACGTGCGCGGTGCGCTGTCCTTCGGCCGCGAGCACGACCAGCCACCGGCGAGCAAGGCGGCCCGTACGCCCCGCACCGGCCGCACCAGCACCAGCACCCGCTCCCGCGCCCCCAAATGAGCGCTCAGCCCGCCAGCCCGCCCTGCACCACCCAGTGGCGCGGTGAAACCGTGCACCTGCTGCCCCAGCACGCCGTGTGGTGGCCAGCGGGCGCTACCCTGCTCGTGGCCGATGTGCACCTGGGCAAGGCCGCCACCTACCGCCAGCTCGGCCAGCCGGTGCCAGCGGGCACCACGCAAACCAACCTCGATGGACTCAGCCAGTTGCTGACCGCCTACCCTGCGCGCCAACTGGTGTTCCTGGGCGACTTCCTGCACGCCGCTTCCTCGCGCACCGCGTCCCTCCTGCAGGCGTTGCGGCAATGGCGCGCGCAGCACACGGCGGTGCACATGACGCTGGTGCGCGGCAACCACGACGACCGCGCCGGCGACCCACCGGCCGAGCTGAACATGGCCGTGGTGGACGAACCCTGGCTGCTGGGGCCGTTCGCCTGCTGCCACCACCCGCAAACCCACCCCAGCCACTTCGTGCTGGCCGGCCACGTGCACCCGGTGCGCCACCTGAGCGGCCCCGGCCGTGACCGCCTGCGCCTGCCCTGTTTCGTGGCCGACGACGCCCACGCCATCCTGCCCGCCTATGGCGCTTTCACCGGTGGGCAGGCCCTGCCGGTCCGCCCCGGCCAGCAGTGGTTTGGCGTTGGCGGCGGGCGGGTCTGGCGCTTGCCCTGAGCCGCTCCGGGGCGGCGTCCGGGGCACCGCTTAAAATGCGGGGTTGGGGTTTACCTGAACCCGCCGGGGTAGCGCCTGCCCGCTTGCCGACCCGTCCAGCCCAGCCCATTCCGACCATCCCAGCCCACCGGACTACCCGCCCATGAACGCAGCCGACACCGCAGCCGACACCGCATCCACCCAGGAAACCGCAAAACCCGCTGCGGCCCCGGCCCCCTCCGTCGGCGCAGCCACCATGGCCAACGCCATCCGCGCGCTGGCCATGGACGCGGTGCAGCAGGCCAACTCCGGCCACCCCGGCGCGCCCATGGGCATGGCCGACATGGCCGTGGCGCTCTGGTCGCGCCACCTGAGCCACAACCCCACCAACCCGCAGTGGGCCAACCGCGACCGTTTCGTGCTGTCCAACGGGCACGGCTCCATGCTCATTTACGCGCTGCTGCACCTCACCGGCTACGCGCTGCCCATGCAGGAGCTGAAGAACTTCCGCCAGCTGCACAGCAAGACCGCAGGCCACCCGGAAGCCGGCATCACGCCGGGCGTGGAAACCACCACCGGCCCGCTGGGTCAGGGCATCACCAACGCGGTGGGCATGGCGCTGGCCGAGAAGCTGCTGGCCGCGGAATTCAACCGCCCTGGCCACGAGGTGGTGGACCACTACACCTACGTGTTCCTGGGCGATGGCTGCCTCATGGAAGGCATCAGCCACGAGGCCTGCGCACTGGCCGGCGCCTGGAAGCTGAACAAACTGATTGCGCTGTACGACGACAACGGCATCTCCATCGACGGGCAGGTGGCGCCGTGGTTCATCGATGACACCGCGCGCCGCTTCGAGGCCTATGGCTGGCACGTGATCCGCAACGTGGATGGCCACGACGCCGATGCGGTGGACCGCGCCATTGCCGACGCCAAGAACAGCGCTGGCCACGGTGGAGCCCATGGTGCAGGTGGCCCCACCCTCATCATCTGCAAGACGCACATTGGCAAGGGCAGCCCCAACCGCGCCAACACCGCCAAGGCCCACGGCGAGCCCCTGGGCGCAGACGAAATCCGCCTGACCCGCGAAGCCCTGGGCTGGACCCACGAGCCCTTCGTGATCCCCAAGCCGGTGTACGCCGCGTGGGACGCCAAGGCCAGCGGCAAGGCCGCCGAGAAGGCCTGGAACGCCCGCTTCGCCGAATACAAGAAGGCCTTCCCGCAACTGGCCCGAGAGTTCACCCGCCGCATGAAGGGCGAGCTGCCCAAGCAGTTCGCGCAAGTGGTGGTGGACGCCGCCGTGGCCGCGCACAGCAAGGCCGAAACCGTGGCCAGCCGCAAGGCCAGCCAGCTGGCGCTGGAAGCCCTGACCGCCGCCCTGCCCGAACTACTGGGCGGCAGCGCCGACCTCACCGGCTCCAACCTCACCAACACCCGCTCCACGCCTGCGCTGCGCATGGACCTGGCCGGCCGCGTGGTCACCACCACCCCCGAGAACGCCAAGGCCGGTGACCCGGTGCAGGTGGGCCGCCACATCAACTACGGCGTGCGCGAATTCGGCATGGCCGCCATCATGAACGGCATTGCGCTCCACGGTGGTTACATCCCCTACGGCGGCACCTTCCTCACCTTCTCCGACTACTCGCGCAACGCCATCCGCATGGCCGCGCTCATGAAGCAGCGCGTCATCCACGTGTTCACGCACGACTCCATCGGTCTGGGCGAGGACGGCCCCACGCACCAGAGCGTGGAGCACGCCGCCAGTCTGCGCCTCATCCCCAACCTCGATGTGTGGCGCCCTGCCGATACCGCCGAGACCGTGGTGGCCTGGGCGGTGGCGCTGGAGAACCGCAGCAAGCCCACCGCGCTGCTGCTCTCGCGCCAGAACCTGCCGTACGCGCCCAAGTCCGATCTGGGCCACATCAGCCGCGGTGCGTATGTGCTGTCCGAGCCCGCCGATGTGGGCCTGAAGAAGAACGCCAAGGCCGTGCTCATTGCCACCGGCTCCGAAGTGCAGCTGGCGCTCAAGGCGCAGGAACTGCTGGCCCGCCACAAGATTCCGGTGCGTGTGGTCTCCATGCCCAGCACCACCACCTTCGACCGCCAGAGCACCGACTACAAGAAGGCCGTGCTGCCCGCCGGCCTGCCGCGCGTGGCGGTGGAAATGGGCAGCACCGACGGCTGGTGGAAGTACGGCTGTGCCGCGGTGGTGGGCCTGGACACCTACGGCGAATCGGCGCCGGCGCCGGTGCTGTTCCAGCACTTCGGCTTCACCCCCGAGAACGTGGCCGACACGGTGCGCGCCGTGCTGGCCAAGCAGTGAATTCCGCAAACCCCCGCATTCCATTTCAAACCGCTACAGGAGTCCCTCATGAGCATCAAGGTAGGTATCAACGGATTTGGTCGCATCGGTCGCATGGTGTTCCGCGCGGCCATCGCCAACTTCAATGACATCGAGATCGTCGGCATCAACGACCTGCTGGAGCCCGACTACCTGGCCTACATGCTCAAGTACGACAGCGTGCACGGCCGCTTCAAGGGCGAGGTGTCGGTGGAGGGCAACCATCTCGTGGTCAATGGCAAGAAAATCCGCCTGACCGCCGAGCGCGACCCCGCCGCCCTGAAGTGGAACGAGATTGGCGCCGATGTGGTGATCGAAGCCACCGGCATCTTCCTGGACAAGGCCGGTGCACAGAAGCACCTGGACGCAGGCGCCAAGAAGGTCATCATGAGCGCGCCTTCCAAGGACGACACGCCCATGTTCGTGTTCGGCGTGAACGACAAGACCTACGCCGGCCAGGCCATCATTTCCAACGCCTCGTGCACCACCAACTGCCTGGCGCCCGTGGCCAAGGTGCTCAACGACAAGTGGGGCATCAAGCGTGGCCTCATGACCACCGTGCACGCCGCCACCGCCACCCAGAAAACCGTGGACGGCCCCAGCAACAAAGACTGGCGCGGCGGCCGTGGCATTCTGGAAAACATCATTCCCAGCAGTACCGGCGCGGCCAAGGCCGTGGGCGTGGTGATTCCCGAGCTGAACAAGAAACTCACCGGCATGAGCTTCCGCGTGCCCACCTCCGACGTGTCGGTGGTGGACCTGACTGTGGAGTTGAGCAAGGAAGCCAGCTACGCCGAAATCTGCGCCGAAATGAAGGCCCAGAGCGAAGGCGCCCTGAAGGGCGTGCTGGGCTACACCACCGACAAGGTGGTGGCCACCGACTTCCGCGGCGAAGTGTGCACCAGTGTGTTCGACGCCGAAGCCGGCATCGCCCTCGACAGCACCTTCGTGAAGGTGGTGGCCTGGTACGACAACGAATGGGGCTACTCCAACAAGTGCCTGGAAATGGCGCGCGTGGTAGCCCGCTGATCATGCAGGCCTGAACCCCGGAAGGCCGCCCCGGTGCAGGGCGGACCCCGGGGTTTTTCATTGCCTGCTTGACACTAGACCGACCGGTCTATAGAGTGCTGATCATGCCACTCCAAGCTGCCAGCACCCCCGCCAAGCCAGGCACCCGCGAGCGCCTGATTGCCGCCATGACCGACGCCCTGCGCCGGCGCGGCCTGCACGGCATCGGGCTGACCGAACTGCTGGCGCAGGCCGAGGCGCCCAAAGGGGTGCTCTACCACCACTTTCCCGGCGGCAAGACCGAACTGGCCGTGGCGGCCATTGACGATGTGGTGGCCCGCATGCTCATGGGCCTGGACAGATTGCTGGCCGGCACGCCGGACCCGATCGAGGCCATGCGCCTGTGGATGGACCACGCCACCGCGCGCCTGACCGAATCGGGCTTCGAGTGCGGCTGCCCGCTGGCCACCGTGGCGCTGGAAACCACGCCGGAAGACACCGCGTTGCGCGAGGCGCTGGCCCGGGCTTTCGCCACGCTGCGCAGCCGCATTGCCCAGGCGCTGGAGCAGCACGGAGAGCCCGCCGAAGAGGCCCAGGCGCTGGCGGCACTGGTGGTGGCCAGCTACGAGGGCGGCTTGCTGCAGGCCAGGGTGGCGCAGAGCCATGCGCCCATCCTCCAGGCCACGCAGGCCTTGCTGAACCTGCTGGCGGCGCGCCGCCTGCACAGGCCAGCCAAGCCACTGCAAACGCTGCAACCGCTGTAACCACGCCAACCCTGCCACAGGCCACCCGCATGACCACGCCCGCACCCACCGTGGAGCCCGAGAAGCTCTTGTTGACCGCCGCCGACGGCTACCCGCTCGCCGCACGCCTGTACCGCAGCCCCACACCGGCCTGGGCCCACCTGGTGGTTGGAGGCGCCACCGCGGTGCCCCAGGGCTTCTACAAGCGCTTCGCGCAATATGCAGCCAGCCGTGGCTTCGACGTACTCACCCTCGACTACCGGGGCATAGGTGCCTCGGCGCCAGCCAGCCTGAAGGGCTTCCGCATGGACTACCTGGACTGGGGTCGGCAGGACCTGGCGGCGGCCGTGGCCGAAATGAGGCACCCCCACAAGCCGCTGTTCCTCGTCGGTCACTCCTACGGCGGACACGCACTGGGCCTGTTGCCCGAACCCGACGCGGTACAAGCCGCGTGGACCTTTGCCACAGGCGCCGGCTGGCACGGCTGGATGCCTCCTCTGGAGCGCCTGCGGGTGCTGTTCATGTGGCGGGTGCTGGGCCCGCTGTGGACCCGCGCTGCAGGCTACCTGCCCTGGAGCCGGCTGGGCATGGGGGAAGACCTGCCGCTGGACGTTTACCACCAGTGGCGCCATTGGTGCCGCTTCCCCCGCTACTTCTTCGACGATCCCCAGGTGGCGTCCATCACGGAGCGCTTCGCGGACGTGCGCTTTCCCATCGTGGCCGTGAATGCGCTCGACGACGCCTGGGCGCCGCCGGCCTCGCGCGATGCCTTCATGGCGGGATACCGCAACGCCAGCGTACGCAGCATCACCATCGACACGCGCCGCGCAGGTCTGGGCCCTATAGGCCACATGGGCTACTTCAGGCCGCGGGCCGAGCCGCTCTGGGCCGACGCCCTGCAGTGGTTCGAGGGCCAGGGCCGGGCTCTGCCGGCAGCCTGAAGACGCGCGCTCAGGGGCAGACCTGCAGCGTGCGGTTGGCCAACAGCGGCCCCAAGCCATCCACCCGCGCCTTCTGGCTGGTGGTGGCGGCGGGCAGGCGCAGGGCAAAAACCGGTGTGTCCGGGCGCTCCTGCTCTACCCGCACGTTGTTGAAGCCCTTGCGCCGCACATCGCGCAGGGCCTGCTGGGCAGACTCGGTGCTGGAGTAGGTGCCCAGAGACAGCCCGGGCTGCAGCGCCGGGTTGTTGACTTCGCGGTGGTCCACGCGGGCCTCGCGCAGCTCCGCGCGGCGGCGCTGCAGTTCCTCGTTGTTGGGGAACGGGCCCAGGTACACGATCCAGCGTGCAGGCAACACCGACTCGTCGAACTGCCAGGCCCCCGCCAGCGCCGGATCCTGTTCCAGTGCCGCACGCAAGGCCGTGGACTCGGCCCTGGAGAAGCCGGGCGCCAGCCAACAGGTGGTGGCCTCTTCTAGAGCCTGGGCAGAGAGGTCCGCAGCGGTGCCGGCCCCGGTATTGCTGGCGCTACCGGAGGCAGCGTCAGACAACGTGCTGGGTACCGAGCCAGGAGCGGAAGTCTGCGCAGGGGCCTGCGCCACCGGTGCGCCGTCAGGCTGGAGCAGGCGCAGTTTCTCGGGATTCACCTGCTGCTCCATGCGCTGGGGTTCGCGCTGGGCTTTGGGCACCAGACCCATGAAGCCAAGCGCAGGCTGCACCCGGACGCTGACTTCACCACTGGCTACCGCTACACGCCCGACGGGGGTGTCTAGCAGCAGCGCACCGTCGGCCGCCACACCGGCGCCAGTGCCAGCGCGGCCATCGCTGGTGTGTAGCGGCTGGTGCAGCAGCGCGTCGCGGGCCGCAAAGCGGGGTGCAAACGCTGCAAAACCTGCCTGCTCAAACAGCAACACATCTCTCAGCAAGGCCGGCAGAAGGTGAACCAGCCACTGGCCTGCATCCCGTTCCTGCACCGCCAGTTCGGCCAGGCCTGCAGGCGGGAGTGCGGCCATGCCCCTGACCACACCGTCCGCTGGCTCATCCGTCGTGCTGGCCAGCGGCAGCTCCGGTGCTTCCAGGTTGATACCCACGCCCAGCACCGCGAAACGCGGCGCCACGGGGTCGGCGCCCAGTAGCGCGGTCTCCACCAGAATGCCGCCCAGTTTCCTGCCCTGCCACCAGAGGTCGTTGGGCCACTTCAGGCGTACCTGGGGCCCCAGGCGTTCGGCCAGGCTGACGCCCACCGCCAGCGACAGCCCCGACCAGTCCCTGGGCTGCAAGGGCAAACCCAGCGAGAAGGTCAGGGCGGCACCGGGCCGGGTGATCCAGGCCTTGCCATGGCGACCCCGCCCGGCGCTCTGCTCTACGGCGGCCAGCACCACAGGCTGGCGATGCCCGGCGCGAGCGCGGCGCATCAGTTCGGAATTGGTGGAGTCGATGTGTGGGAGCAGTTCCACCGACACATCGGGCAGCAACGGCACCAGGGCCTGCCACAGGGTCTCTGCCTGGCGCGTCAGGGCCAGCAGCGCCTGCGCCGCCTCGCTGGACGGGACGCTGGCGCTCGGACTCATGCGTGCGGGTCTCGGCCGGGAGCTTTGCTGCGGCCTTTGGGTGCCAGCATGGTGCCGCGGCACTGGCTGCTGCCGCAGCGGCAGGCGTACTCGGCCTTGAGCTTCTTCGTGTAGGGCTCGTCAATCACCAGGCCGTAGTCGTAGAACAGTTCCTCGCCGGCCGAGATGTTGCGCAGGGCACGGATGAACACGCGCCCCTCGGCGGTTTCATCGGCCTCGCAGTTGGGCTCGCAGCTGTGGTTGATCCAGCGCGAGGAATTGCCACCGAACTTCGCATCGATCACATGCCCATCGTCGATGTGGAAGTAGAAGGTGTGGTGCGGGTCGGTGGGGTCGTGCGGATGGCGGCGCAGGGCCTCGTCCCAGGAGATCACCTCCCCGGTGTATTCGATCAGCGTCTCGCCTTCGGCCAGATCGACTGCGGCGTAAACGCCCCGACCATGCACGCCCGAACGGCGCACCTGGATGCGGCGTGCCGGGTTGCCGCCACGCGGAGCCTGGTGGATTGCCCCAGTCGTGGGTTTCTGGGAGGATTTTGCGGCTGTTTTGGGCACGACCTAAATTTTTGGTAAGGTAATTTCATGCAGGTGCGCGCGTGTGCGTGCGCCTGAGCGCGCGTGCGCACGTAGGAACGGATTGTAGAGATGAAAACCCTGGTGATTGCCGAGAAGCCTTCGGTGGCACAAGATATCGTGCGGGCCCTGACGCCGGTGGCGGGCAAGTTCGACAAACACGAAGACCACTTCGAGAACGAGCGCTATGTGGTCACTTCCGCCGTGGGCCACCTGGTGGAAATTGCCGCGCCCGAGGCGTTCGATGTGAAGCGCGGGAAATGGAGCTTTGCCCACCTGCCGGTCATTCCGCCGCACTTCGATCTGCGGCCTATCGACAAGACCAAGTCGCGGCTCAACGCCGTGGTGCGGCTGGCCAAGCGCAAAGACGTGACCGACATGGTCAACGCCTGCGACGCGGGCCGCGAGGGCGAACTCATTTTCCGCCTGATCGAGCAGTTTGCCGGCGGCGCCAAGGGCGCGCTGAACAAGCCGGTGCGCCGCCTGTGGCTGCAGTCCATGACGCCGCAGGCCATACGCGAAGGCTTCGAGCAGCTGCGCAGCGACGAGCAGATGCGCCCTCTGGCCGATGCCGCGCGCAGCCGCTCCGAGGCCGACTGGCTGGTCGGCATCAACGGCACCCGCGCCATGACCGCGTTCAACTCGCGCGATGGCGGCTTCTTCCTCACCACCGTGGGCCGGGTGCAGACGCCCACACTGGCCATTGTGGTGGAGCGGGAAGAGAAAATCCGCGCCTTCCGCAGCCGCGACTACTGGGAAATCCACGCCAGCTTTGCCGCGCAGGCCGGTGAGTACCCGGGCAAGTGGTTCGACCCCGCCTGGAAAAAACCCACCGGCGATGCGGCAGACCCCGAGCTCAAGGCCGACCGCCTCTGGACCGAGCGCGAAGCGCAGGCCATTGCGCAAGCCGTGCGCGGCCAGCCCGCCACCGTGACCGAAGAGTCGCGCCCCACCACCCAGGCCAGCGGCCTGCTGTTCGACCTGACCAGCCTGCAGCGCGAGGCCAACGGCAAGTTCGGCTACTCCGCCAAGACCACGCTGCAGCTGGCGCAAAGCCTGTACGAACGCCACAAGGCCCTGACCTACCCACGTACCGATTCGCGCGCCCTGCCCGAGGACTACCTGCCCACCGTGCGCCAGACCTTCGAGATGCTGGCCGACGTGAACAGCCACGGCATGCGCCACCTGGCCCCGCACGCGCTGGTGGCCCTGAACAACCAGTACATCCGCCCCACCAAGCGCGTGTTCGACAACAGCAAGGTGAGCGATCACTTTGCCATCATCCCCACGTTGCAGGCGCCCAGCGGCCTGAGCGATGCCGAGCAAAAGCTCTACGACCTGGTGGTGCGCCGCTTCATGGCCGTGTTCTTCCCGCCGGCCGAATTCCAGGTCACCACCCGCATCAGCCAGGTGGCGCTGGCCAGCGGTGCGCAGCACCACTTCAAGACCGAAGGCAAGGTGCTGGTCAAGCCCGGCTGGATGGCCATTTACGGCAAGGAAGCCGCGCACGAAGTGGCCGACGCCAAGGACGGCGACAAGGGCCAGAACCTGGTGCCGGTGGGCGCCGATGAGGTGGTGCGCACCGACGAGGCCGAGGCGCGTGGCCTGAAAACCAAGCCCCCGGCGCGCTACTCCGAAGCCACGCTGCTGGGCGCCATGGAAGGCGCGGGCAAGCTGGTGGACGACGACGAACTGCGCAGTGCCATGCAGGAAAAAGGCCTGGGCACGCCGGCCACGCGCGCCGCCATCATCGAAGGCTTGCTGGCCGAAAAGTACATGCTCCGGGAAGGCCGCGAGATCATCCCCACCGCCAAGGCGTTCCAGCTCATGACGCTGCTTCGCGGCCTGGGCGTGGAAGAACTCTCCAAGCCCGAACTGACTGGCGAGTGGGAGTACAAGCTCTCGCAGATGGAGCAGGGCAAACTCAGCCGCGACGCCTTCATGCAGCAGATTGCCGCCATGACCGAGCGCATGGTGAAGAAGGCCAAGGAGTACGACCGCGACACCGTGCCCGGCGACTACGCCACGCTGGCCACGCCCTGCCCCAACTGCGGCGGCGTGGTGAAAGAGAACTACCGGCGCTACGCCTGCACCGGGGCCAGTGGTGCCACCGAAGGCTGCGGCTTTTCCTTCGGCAAATCCCCCGGCGGGCGCACCTTCGAGGTGGAGGAGGCCGAGCAGTTCCTGCGCGACCGACGTATCGGCCCGCTGGAAGGCTTCCGCTCCAAGGCGGGCTGGCCGTTCACGGCCGAACTCAGCCTGAAGTTCAGCGA
>JALOSG010000179.1 GCA_025458665.1 Serpentinimonas sp. | reverse complement strand
ACGAGGCCAAGCACGTGCCCATGACCGCCCCGGATCCGGTGGAGGCGATCAAATTCCGCATGGACCAGAGCGGGCTGTCGGTGAAAGATCTGGAGCCCATCATTGGCAGGAGCAACCGGGTCTATGAAGTCCTGAACCGCAAGCGCCCGCTGACCCTGGCCATGATTCGCAGACTCCACAAGCAACTGGGCATTCCAGCCCATGTGCTGATTGCTGAGACGGTTACAAGCTGAAGCTTGCTGCGGGGGCCGACTCGGAGATCCTCCGGCTCGCCAAAACAGATCGTCCTTGTGACCGATGAAGGCGGCAAGTGGTACGGGCCCCATGCCCCCACGAACCTGAGTTGCCACACACACCGCGGTCCTGGCAGATAACCGGCGCACGCTCAAGCCCGCGTCAGGGCTACAGTCTTGCTATCGGTACACCTCAGGCTTTGTCGGCCATCGCCCCCACACCCCATGAGCAAACACGAAACGCCCATGACTCGCTGGTACTGGACCCAGGTGGGGGGCCTGTTGCTGGAGGAGTACCTCGTTGTGCCTAAGGCACCAGACCAGGGGCAAAGATTGCTCGATGGACTGATCATTCTGGGAAAACCGAGCGAGATTGCGTCACGGGGCACCCCCTTCGACATCTGCGGGCACGATGTCGTTTGCATTCAAGCCAAGAACAGCCGTTTAGGCATGCACCTGATGGGGCAGGCATTGTTTTCGCGAGATCTCGTTCGGTCAATGGGCGCAAGGAGTGTGGTCTCTGTAGCGCTTTGTACCGCCAGCGACAGAGCATTGGCTCCCCTGCTGGAGGCACACGACAACTGCTTTGTCGTCGTTTGTCCGCCCGCCGCAGAACTGCAATCTGTCGGTACGCCTTTTCCGCTTTCAGGGCGACCTCCCAGAAGCTAACTGGAGTCAATCGCTGTCTAGGCCCCGCGGCCGTACCCCATAAGTGCGCATGGCCGCCTCCACCTGTGAGGCCTCGGTGGTTTCGCCGGGATACAGGCGGTAGCTCGGCGCCACGATGGGCTGTACCTCGTGCGCCTGCACCACCAGCACGCTATGTATGGGAAAGCGTGGCCCAGCCAGGGGCAGCAATGGCGCCACCCAGCTGGCAAAACCGGGCTCGTGGGGCTGTACGCTGCGCGCCGTGCCCAGCACCTTGTAGCCCTTCTGAACGAACACATCCACAAAGCTCACGCACACCCGGGGGTTGGCCTGCAGGTTGCGCACACTGCGGGGCGATGCAATGTGGGCCACCACCAGGTGGCTGGCATCGAACACGGCAAACACCTCTTTGGGCGACACACTGGGCTGCCCTTCGGCGTCTGCGGTGGCCAGCCAGCACAGCACGCTGCTGGCAGCGGCGGCTTGAACTTCGGGGGTGAGCAGTTGGGGATTGGGCATGGGCGGACGGGCTGTTCAGTTCTGTGTGGACTGAGTGCTAGCGTTGCACAATCTGCGCATCATGCCAAGCATCAACGCCGCCGAGGTTGAGTTCACCGCCATCCGCGCCCAGGGTGCGGGTGGGCAGAATGTGAACAAGGTCTCGAACGCGGCGCACCTGCGCTTCGAGGTGGCGGCCTCTTCCTTGCCCGACGCGGTGAAGACCCGCCTGCTGGCGCTGAACGATCAGCGCATCACCGCCGAGGGTGTGGTGGTGATCAAGGCGCAAACCAGCCGCAGCCTGGAGCAGAACAAGGCCGAGGCGCTGCGGCGCCTGCAGGAGCTGGTGGACAGCGTGGCCACGCTGCCCAAAGCCCGTAAGGCCACCCGGCCCACCTACGGCTCGCAGCAGCGGCGCCTGGAAGGCAAAGCCACCCGCGCCCAGGTGAAGCTGGGGCGCGGGCGGGTGCAAGGGAGCGAGTGAGCCCGCGTGGAGATTCCACCCAGGCGCGCTCAGGGCAGCGAAACCTCTAGCCGTCAGTCCCGGCCTGCCTTGTCTATGGCATGGGCAATGGCCTCTGGATCGGTGAACCACACCTCGTGGCTGCCGCTGCATTCCACGTAACGGAACAGCCCCAGCCGCTCCGAAAGCCTGGGATGCCAGCCCATGCTGTGCGGCAATGCCGTGTCTTCGCGACAGTTCACATAGCTCTTGGGAATGGGGCTGGCGGCCATGGGCTGGCTGAGCTGTATGGGTTCCTGGAAGGTCTTGTACGGGTGCGCATTCAGCTTCTCATAAGCCTGGGTGGCGAGTTGCAAGTCGCCGTCGTTGATGAATGCTTCGCGCCAGACGGGGAATGGCAGCATCACGCTGCCGTTGGAGGCGGCGGCGATGGCATCGAACATGCCGGTGTAATGGGGTGGCACCAGATCGTTCAGGCATTGGCCCGGCTCCGGCACAAAGGCATTGACGTACACCAGCCGGGCCAGCCGGGTGGGCCGCAGCTCTGCCACACGCGAAATCACCATGCCGCCGTAGCTGTGCCCCACCAGACGAACGCCCTGCAGATCGTGCGCGTCCAGGTATTGGGCCAGGGACTGCGCGGCGTCCTCCAGACCAACCACAGAGCGATCGTCCTCGGGCCGGTTTCCCGCCAGGGTGGGACAGTAGACCGCATGGCCCATGGCGCGCAGCCGGTGTGCGGTGGGTTCCATCTCGGCCCCGGTGTGCCAGGCGCCATGAACCAGAACATAGACGGAAGCAGAACTCATGTGTCGTCTCCTGAGGGGTTGCGGTGCACCCATTGTGGCCAGCAACGGCCCCAGGCCCTGGCCGCTGAGCGCCAGCGTTATGTGCTCAGGCTGCCAGGCGATTCAGGAGGGCCGCAAAGCCCTGGCGGAATGGCCAAGCCACGAGCGGCACAGCCGGCTGAAGTGAGACGCATCCAGTATGCCTACCCTGCGCCCTATCTCGGCCGCTGTGGTGTGGGCCAATTTGGGGTTCTGCAACATGTGACGGGCCACACGCATTCGTTCGCTCATCAGGAGTTGTGCGAAGGTCTGTTGGTGGGCCGCCATGGCCCTGTGCAGGCTGCGCACAGAAATACCTACAGCGCTGGCCACATCGTGGGCACTCAGGCCCGGCTCCGACAGCCGCTGCCGAACCACATCGGTGATCTGCTGCAACAGGTTTGGAGTGCCTGTTCGCTCTGTGCGTGGCTGGCATGCCAGCGCCAGCAGTGCGCCGAGCTGATCGCTCAACAGGTGGGGCGGTAGCGGGGGCTGCGCCGTCATGGACGGAGTCCACACGCCAGCAAACGACGCCAACGCGCTGCCCCAGCCCGGTTCGCTGCGCCGAAATGCCTGCGCGACATGGGCTTGCGGCTCGGCCACCCACCGGCATACCCAGTCCAGCGGCAGCTCCAGCGACACACAATGGACGCCGTCGGCAAAGTCGAAGTGGTAGGGGCGGCGCGCATCCACCATCACGAAATCACCCGGCAACAGCCTGGCTTCGCACCCGTCCTGCTCCACGCGCCAAGCGTGCTCCAGGTTACCCAGCAGGTAACAGCAGCGCTCCTGATCGCAGGAAATGGCGCTAGGGGTTCGCCACACCTTCTGGCTATCGGCCCGCACGCGGTTCACGCCAATACCATCCAGCGGGGCAGAGATGAGCTCACCGTGGAAGCTGCCCCGGCGGGCACTGGCGTCCATGGCCAGAAAACCTTCGGAGATGGCCCCCACCCAGTAGTCCAGCCGTTGATGCTCAGGAACGACCGAGGTACTCCAGCTGCGTATGAGGGCTTGGGCGGGTTGCACCATACAAAAAGCATAGGTTCGCTGCAGCGAACTGGCCTCAGGGCATACCCTGAGTGCAACCGGACTGCGGAATAGCCCCTCACCGCCCGCGCACGGCTGGCTGGCCGCAAATACGGTTAGTGCAACAAAAAAGCCTGGTAAAAACCGGGCTTGCAGGGGTGTTCAGGTGGGGTGGCTGATGGGACTCGAACCGACTAAGTGGCCCTACCGACAGGTGCGTTACTGGATAACTTCATAGAGGGGCTTGGCGTTCATTGGCACCCCCTTGTGCCCCTGTTTTCCCCTACTTTGACCCCAGGATTGACCCCAGAAAACACCAAGCTCAAGCACCGGAGGCGAGGCGAGGTTCGCCGCCCGTTACCACTACCCCGACGTCCCCCCGGATTTGAGTAGCAGGTGAGCTTGGAGTCCAATCCCATGGGACAGGAGTTTGTACGTGAAGAAGAGATTTACAGAAGAACAGATCATTTGCTTTCTGCGCGAAGCCGAGTCGGGCTTGCCGGTGGCGGATCTGTACCGCCGCCACGGCTTCTCGGAGGCCAGCTACTACCTCTGGCGCAACAAGTTCGGCGGCATGAGCGTCTCAGCCATCGAGGCTTCGTCGGCTGCAACGCCTGAAACTGCCGAATTGAAGTTATCGCCGGAAACACCGCGCTAAGCGCCTATTTTTTGGCAGTCGTCCAGCGCATCTGCCGGTCATACTCACAGAACGAGGTTTGCAACAACAGTCAACGTCAAATCAGACTCGCGCAGTTTGCTTCACCTCAGAAGTTTACGGGGACAGAAAGATAAAAAAGGCGCACCGAGGTGCGCCAAACTTCAGAGGCTCAGGCTGTTATTCGTTCAGGTCTGCAGGGTAGCTTGGCCCTTGTTGCGGCGGCGTGCGATGGCGCCCATGAGGCCCAGGCCTGCCAGAAGCATCGCAATGCTCTCCGGCTCCGGCACTGGCGTGGCCAGCAAGGAGACCTGATAAGTACCGCTGCCGATCGAAGTACCCGCCACTGCCAGCGAGTAATCGCCGTTGCCCAGCATGCCGTTGTAGGTCACGCTCTGGATGATTGCTGGATCAAGTGATGCGGCACCCAGTGCCAGGTCCTGACTGAAGCCACCTGGGCCGGTGAGGGTGCCCGAGAAGAAGGTCAGCAGCTGGTCGCTGAAGATCGACAGCTTGGAGACCACGGCGCCAAAGGTGTTGTCTCCACCAGAGATGGAGAAGTTGAACTGGTCGTCAATGACGCCGCCGGTGAAGCTGACTGTTGATTCCCAACCAAATCTGACCGCCCTCTAGTGGGTCAGTTCTGGATGGAATTCAACAGTCTGGTCGCCACTGGGGATGAGCGCACCCGCTCCCGCCTACGTGCGTTGAATGTGGAACGCTTCATCAACGTCCCCTTCAAGATCCGCGAGGTGGTCGAGACGCTCTACGCGCTTTGGCCCGGTGCTCTGCAAACACGGCTGACAG
>JALOSG010000178.1 GCA_025458665.1 Serpentinimonas sp. | reverse complement strand
GAGAAAAAACTGGTCCATACCCTGGTGGTTCCCATACGCTGGGGCGACATGGACGCCATGGGCCACGTGAACAACACGCTGTATTTCCGCTACATGGAGGTTGCCCGGCTGCAGTGGATGTTCGATGCCGGCCTGCCCGCCAACCCGCAGGGCGAGGGTCCGGTGATTGCCAACGCCTTCTGCAACTTCATCCGCCAGCTGGAGTTTCCCGGCGATGTGCTGGTAAGAACCTACGTGGGCGCCATAGGCCGCAGTTCGTTTGATACCTACCACGAGCTGCTGCGCACCGACACCCCCGAGGTGGTCTGCGCCAACGGCGGCGCCACGGTGGTGTGGGTGGACTTTCCGCGCCAGGTCTCGGTGCCCATTCCGCCGCGCTTCCGTGCCGAGGTGCTGGGCTGAGCGCTTACTTGTTCTTCGGCAGCCGCCCCATGAGATAGAACTCCGGGTTGGGCTGCATGCCGCTGAAAGAAGCCATGCGGTTGGACAGCCCGAAGAACGCTGTGATGGCGGCAATGTCCCAGGCGTCCTCGTCGGTGAAGCCGTGGGCTTGCAGGGCGGCAAAGTCGGCGTCTTCCAGGGTGTGGGAAGCCGTGCACACCTTCATGGCGAAGTCGAGCATGGCGCGCTGGCGCGGGGTGATGTCGGCCTTGCGGTAGTTCACCGCCACCTGATCGGCCACCAGCGGTTTTTTCTCGTAGATGCGCAGAATGGCGCCGTGGGCCACCACGCAGTAGAGGCACTGGTTGGCTGCGCTGGTGGTGGTGACGATCATTTCCCGGTCGCCCTTGCTCAGCCCCGAGTTGCGGCCCACGGTCTCGGGGGTCATGAGCGCGTCGTGGTAGGCAAAGAAGGCGCGCCATTCGGCCGGGCGCCGCGCCAGGGCCAGGAACACGTTCGGGATGAAGCCGGCTTTTTCCTGTACCTCCAGGATGCGGGCGCGGATGTCTTCCGGCAGGGCGTTGAGGTCGGGGTGGGGGTAGCGGGGGGTGGTGCTCATGGGGTCTCCGTGGGGATGGTTTTCGTGGAGTTTATGCTTTGCGCTTCGCGTGCTAGCACCTCAACCTCTACCCCTACCTCTCCCTACGCACCATGTCGAACTCAACTGCTGACCCCCGTCCCGACCTGTTCCCGCCCAGCCCCGACCCGCAAGTGAACGCCGGCGTGGCCATGCGCCGCCAGGTCATGGGTGAAGCTTTCGTGGCGCGCGCCTATGCCGGCCAGACCCCGTTCACCGCGCCCATCCAGCACCACATCAACCGCAATGCCTGGGGCGATGTGTGGCAGCGCCCCGGCCTGGACCTGAAAACCCGCAGCCTGATCACCGTGGCCATGCTCACGGCACTGGGCAAACAGAACGAACTGAAGGGCCATGTGCGCGGGGCGCTCAACAACGGCGCCACGCCCGAGGAGATTCAGGAAGTGCTGCTGCAGGCGGCGGTGTATTGCGGCGTACCTACGGCGGTGGAGGCCTTCCGCAGCGCCGCCGAGGTGGTGGAAGATCCCAGGTAGGCAAAACATAAGAGCGTGGTTATGCTCCGATTATGAAAAAAACCGGGCCTGATTCCGGGAGAGTCCAGGCCCTCCGTATTTGGAGCTCAGCCCATGCCCAAGTCCACACCGCCTGCATTGCCGTCCCGGTCCCACTTGCCACCGGGCGCCGGAGGCGGCCGCTGGGCATTCCGGCGCATTGGCCACCGGCTTCTGGCGGGCTTTGCGCTGGTGTTGCTCATCACGCTGGCCATAGGGCTGAGCGCCGGCTGGCAGCTCAAGCGCATTGGTGAAGAGAACCGCCGCCTGCAGCAGCTGGGCGAGAGCCTGTCGGTAGCGCAGCAGTGGGCCACGGTCGTACAGACCAACCTGGAACGCGCCATGATGTCCACGCGGCTGGAGGCCGTTTCGGTGGAGCAGGACGGGTTGCGCGCCAGCCTGGACCCGCTGTTTTCGCGTCTGAACGAAGAAATGGCGGCGTCGGCCACGCGGGCCCAGGAACTGCAGGAAACCGTGGCCAGCCTCGACGGCGTGGGCCTGCAGGAGCGGGTGGCCAGCGTGAATGCCAGCCGCGACCAGTTCGTCAAGCTGCGCGCTGAAATTCGCGACGACCTGCAACTGGGCGAGGGCTTTGAGCGCATAGACACCGACCTGCAGGGTGCAGCCAACCGCATGCTGGCCGAACTGACTGCTTTGGGCGATGCCATGCGCGCGGTGGCGGAGTCGTCCAACCAGCAGCTGGCGCAGCGCGTGCAGCAGGCGCAGCGCATCATGATCGGGCTGCTGGTGCTGGCCATGCTGGCCGGTGTGGTGCTGGCCGGACTCATTGCCCGTGCGCTGGCGCGCCCGGTGGCCTATTCGGCGCGCGTGGCCGGCGAGATTGCCGCCGGCCGCCTGAACGTGCCCATCGACGTGAGCGGGCGCGACGAAACCGCCGACCTGCTGCTGGCCATGCGCGCCATGCGCGACCAGCTGCACACCCTGGTGGCCCAGGTGCGCGACAGCGCCCGCAGCCTGGCCGACACGGGCGAGGCGCTGGCCGCCCCGAACCGGGAACTGACCGAACGCACGCAGTTGCAGGTGGACGGGCTGCAGGATGCCTCTGCCGCGGTGACAGAGCTGGAGAGTTCGGCCCAGCAGAACGCCAGCCACACCCGCCAGGCCAGCGAGCATGTGGGCGAAGCTTCCCGCACCGCGCAGGCCAGCGGGCAGGCGGTGCGCCGCGCGGTGGAGAAAATCAACCAGATCAACGAATCGTCCCGGCAGATTGGCGAGATTGTGGGTGTGATCGATGGCATTGCTTTCCAGACCAACATCCTGGCCCTGAATGCGGCGGTGGAGGCTGCACGGGCGGGCGAAGCAGGGCGCGGTTTTGCCGTGGTGGCCTCCGAGGTGCGGGCGCTGGCGCAGCGCAGCGGGGCGGCTGCCAAGGAAATCCGCACCCTCATCCAGACCAGCATCAGTGGCATTGCCGAAGGCAGCGAGCTGGTGCGCCAGTCGGGCGCCAGCATGGAAGGCGTACTGAGCGCGGTAGACCGGGTCACGGCCATCATGGAAGAGGTGGGCCACGCCAGCGCAGAGCAGAGCAGTGGCATCAGCCAGATCAGCCAGACGCTGGCGGAACTGGAGCAGGGCACGCAGCAGAACGCCGGCCTGGCCACCCGCAACAGCGAGGAGGTGGCGCGGCTGCAGGCACAGGCGCAGGCGCTGCTGGAGGTGGTGGCCCGCTTCCAGCTAGGGGGCGAGGCCGACCACAGCGGCCAGCGCCTGCTGCCGCAGGCCTGACCCTGACCCCGGGCCCTGACCCCAGGCCCTAACCCTATTGCCCTACCGCCAGCCGGTGCACCAGGTCGGTGGTGCTGGCGGCTTCGTACTTGCGCATCAGGCGCGCCCGGTAGATTTCCACCGTGCGCGGGCTGATGCCCAGCGCTTTGCCCATTTCCTTGGCCGTCAGCCCGCGCATCACCAGCGCGGCCACTTCGCGTTCGCGGGCGGTGAGCTCGGCCTTCACGGCGCGGCTGGCGCTCAGGTCCTCGAAGGTCCAGATGCCGGCAGCGTGCGGATCGGCGCGGTCGAAGGCGCGGCCGGTCACGTGGCACCAGAACAGCTCGCCCTGGAAGCGGCCATCAAAGCGGCGCATGACCCGGTCATCGGCATAGCGGCCGTGCGCGTTCAATATGGGTGCAATCCGTTCGCCAAAGCGCTGGAATTCGTCGGCACTGGGGTAGAGGATCTGGAAGGACTGCCCCACCAGCTGCTCGCGGCTGGCGCCGAACATTTCGCACACCGCCTGGTTGCAGTCCACCATGGTGCGGTGGCGCGAGAGCACCAGCCCCACCGGCGCCAGTTCAAACGCGTGGCGGTAGTCCTGCAGGGACAAGGTCCCGGGTGTGGTGCTCAAAGGCCCCCCAGGTGCTGGCGCAAGGAGGGTATGCCCACGCCGGCCGCGTCGAAGCCCCCGTCCACCGCAATCACCTGGCCATTGATGTACCCCGCGCCGGCGCTGCACAGGAACAGCGTGGTGGCCGCAATTTCATCGATTTCGCCGTAGCGCTTGAGGGGAATGGCGTTGGCGTAATCGGCGCGTATGGCGGCGCTGTGCACGAGCTTGGCCATCTCGGTCTCTACGGGGCCGGGCGCTACCGCGTTCACCCGTATGCCCTCCAGCCCCAGTTCGGTGGCTTGCTGCTTGGTCAGGTGGATGAGCGCGGCCTTGCTGGTGCCGTAGGCCACCCGCAGCGTGCTGGCGCGCAGGCCCGAAATGGAGGCAATGTTCACGATGCTGCCGCTGCGCTGTTGGCGCATGTAGGGCGCGCAGGCCTGTGTGCAGTAGAAAGGCCCGGACAGGTTGGTGGCCATGACCTCGTTCCAGTCCTCGAAGGTCACCTCGGCCAGGGGCTTGAAGACGGCCACTCCGGCGTTGTTCACGAGGTTGTCCAGCCTTCCGTGCAGCGCATGGATGGCCGCAAAGGTGTCCATCACCTGGGCGCCGTCGGACACATCGCAGTGGTGGGCGGAGACCCGGCTACCAAAACCCGCGAGTTCCTGGGCGGCCTTCTGCAGCGTGGGCAGGTCGCGGTCTATCAGGGCTACCGCGCCGCCGCGCTGCAGGAACTGGCGGGCAATGCCCAGGCCTATGCCGCGCGCGGCGCCGGTGACGGCACTCACGGTGCCGTGGAAGTCTTCGGGGTGGTGGGGGGTCATGCAAGGGTCTCCTGCCGCAGAATGTGGGTCTGGGTGGCCCTGACGCGCTAGGGTTCCCCTTTAAGCGATAGTACGTATCGAGTTACGTAGTATCGTACCGGTTTGTGCAGATCGGTTTTGCACCAGTTTTTCGCACTTCACAGCAGGAGTCAGGCATGAACAAGGTATACCCCAGCGCGGCCGCGGCGCTCCAGGGCGTGGTGGCCGATGGGCAACTCATCGCCGTGGGCGGATTCGGGCTTTGCGGCATTCCCGAAGCGCTGATCGACGCGCTGCGCGACAGCGGCGTGAAGAACCTCACCGCCATTTCCAACAACGCCGGCGTGGACGGGTTCGGCCTGGGCAAGCTGCTGGAAACGCGCCAGATCAAGAAGATGATTTCCAGCTACGTGGGCGAGAACAAGGAGTTCGAGCGCCAGTACCTGGCCGGCGAACTGGAGCTGGAATTCACGCCGCAGGGCACGCTGGCCGAGAAGCTG
>JALOSG010000177.1 GCA_025458665.1 Serpentinimonas sp. | reverse complement strand
AAATTTGCGCGCCACCGCCAGGGGTCTGGGCGTGGGCGGGTGAGGGTGCGGTTGCAGCTGCCAGCAGGCAGGCCGCGGTCGCTAGCGCAGTGGCGGCCCATGCGCCGACAGCGGTTGAACCAGTGGAAAGTGTGCGTAAAGCCATGGCGTGCGCTCCTGGGCAAAGGGACATGCAAAGGGACATGGCTTGAACTTACCACCCCGCGCCGCAGCCGCCAAGGCGGCCTGACCCTGACCCGCCGGTCTCTGCTTGCAGCCTGCTAGCATTCCGCCATGACTGTGCAAACCATCCTCAAAATGGGCGATGCGCGCCTTCTGCGCATGGCCGAACCCGTGCAGGCGTTCAACACGCCCGAACTCCACCAGCTGCTGCAGGACATGCAGGACACCATGGCCGCCGCCAACGGGGCGGGCCTGGCGGCGCCGCAAATCGGGGTGAACCTGCAGGTGGTGATTTTTGGCACGGGCCAGGTCAACCCGCGCTACCCGCAGTACGAACCGGTGCCGCGCACGGTGCTCATCAACCCGGTGATAGAGCCGCTGGGCCCACAGGAAGAGGTGGACTGGGAGGGTTGCCTGTCGGTGCCGGGCCTGCGCGCCAAGGTGCCGCGCTACAGCCGCATCCGCTACCGGGGGTTCGATCCGCTGGGCCAGCCCATAAAGCGCGACGCCGAGGCCTTCCACGCCCGCGTGGTGCAGCACGAATGCGACCACCTGATTGGCAAGCTGTACCCCATGCGGGTGCGGGATTTCTCCCAGTTCGGCTTCACCTCGGTACTGTTTCCGGGGCTCGATGCGCTGGAAGACGACTGAACGCCCGGCCTACTGGCCTTCCAGCACTTCCAGCAGTTCGGTCTCGATCTCGATCTGCTGGCGGTTGTGCTGCAGGGAAGGCCCGCTCACCAGAAAGGTGTCTTCCACCCGCTCGCCCAGGGTGGTGATTTTGGCCAGCTGCAGGTTGATGCGGTGGCGCGCCAGCACACGCGCAATGCCGTACAGCAGGCCAGCGCGGTCGCTGGCGGAAATGCTCAGCAGCCAGCGCTGGGCCTTTTCGTCAGGCCGCAGGTCCACGCGCGGAATCACGGGGAAGCTCTTCACCCGGCGGGACAGCCGCCCACGGCTGGGTGGCGGCAACGGTCCGCGCTCGGTCAGAGCCCGGCACAGGTTGGCCTCCACCATGGCGGTGAGTTCGCGGTAGTGCTCCGGCATTTCGGCCGTCACCACCTGGAAGGTGTCGAGCGCACGGCCGTCGCGGGTGGTGTGCACCTTGGCGTCCAGAATGCTGAAGCCGGTCTGGTCGAAATAGCCGCAAATGCGGGCAAACAGGTCGCTTTCGTCGGGCGCGTACACCACCACCTGAAGGCCTTCGCCGGCCGGGGACAGCCGGGCACGCACCACGCATTCGGTGCTGGGGCTAAGGGCTGCGGCGTTCCTGGCCACCACCCGGGACAGTTGCCGGCTGTGCCACGCAATCTCGTCGGCCTGGTGGCGCATGAAGTAGCTCACATCGAGCTGCTCCCACAGCAGCTTGTGCGCCTCGAAGGGCTGGGAATGCAGGGCCAGCAGCGTGAGCGCTTCGCGCTTGCGGGCCTCCACCAGCGCGTCCGGGTCCGGCGCGCGGCCGCCCAGCGTGCGCAGCGTGTAGCGGTACAGGTCTTCCAGCAGCTTGCCCTTCCAGGCGTTCCACACCTTGGGGCTGGTGCCACGTATGTCGGCCACGGTCAGCAGGTACAGCGCGGTCAGGCGGCGCTCGTTGCCCACGCGCTGGGCGAACTGGCCAATCACGTCCGGATCGCTCAGGTCTTCCTTTTGCGCAATCCGGCTCATGGTCAGGTGCTCGGCCACCAGGAAGGCAATGAAGTCGGCATCGGCCTTGCTGATGCCGTGCTGGCGGCAAAAAATCCGCACATCGCTTTCGCCCAGCACCGAATGGTCGCCGCCGCGGCCTTTGGCAATGTCGTGGAACAGGGCAGCCACATAGAGCATCCAGGGCTTGTCCCAGCCGCCGGCAAGTTGCGAACAAAACGGGTACTCGTGCGAATGCTCGGGAATGAAGAAGCGCCGCACGTTGCGCAGCACCATGAGGATGTGCTGGTCTACCGTGTACACGTGGAACAGGTCGTGCTGCATGCGCCCCACGATGTTGCGGAACACCCAGAGGTAGCGCCCCAGCACGGAGGTTTCATTCATCAGCCGCATGGCGTGCGTGATGCCCTCGGGCTCGCGCAGGATGCGCATGAAAGTGGCGCGGTTCACCGGGTCGCGCCGGAAGGCAGCGTTCATCACCGGGCGGGCGTTGTACAACGCCCGCAGCGTGCGCGCCGACAGGCCCTTCACGCCCACCGTGGTCTGGTACAGCAAAAAGGTTTCCAGGATGGCGTGCGGGTTGCGCAGATACAGGTCGTCGCTGGCCACCTCGAGCATGCTGCCACGCTCGAAAAACCGCTCATTGATGGGCCGCATGGGGCGCTCGGGGCCCGCCACGCCATTGGTGCTCTCGGTGCCCTCGGTGGCCTCGCGGTTCAGCCATTCCTGAATATTCAGCAGCAAAATTTGGTTGAGCTGCGCCACGGCCTTGGCGGCCCAGTAGTAGCGCTTCATGAGCGCCTCGCTGGCGCGCCGTGCGCCACGCACCTTCACACCGGCACGGGCGCGGCTCACCTGCGCTGATTCCCCGGCTTCCGGGGTGGTCTGGCCCGGCTCCTCGGTGCGGTAGCCAAAAGACTCGGCCACGCTGGTCTGCAAATCGAACACCAGCCGGTCCTCGCGGCGGCGGGCCATGAGGTGCAGCCGGGCGCGGATGTGGCTCAGCGTGGCCTCGTTGGCCTTGATCTGGCGCACCTCCAGCGGGGTGGCCAGGCCGCGCTCGGCCAGTTCGTCCCAGTTGCGGCCCAGGCCTGCGGCACGGGCCACCCAGAGAATGATCTGCAGGTCGCGCAGGCCGCCCGGAGACTCCTTGCAGTTGGGCTCCAGCGCGTAGGGCGTGTTCTCGAACTTGTTGTGGCGCTGGCGCATTTCCAGCGACTTGGCCACGAAGAAAGCCTTCGGTTCCATCACCACGGCCAGTTCGTGCTCCAGCCGATCGAAAGCACTGCGCCGGCCCACCACGAGGCGGCTTTCCAGCAGGGAGGTCTGCACGGTCACGTCGCGCTCGGCTTCGGCAATGCAGTCGGCCAGGGTGCGCACGCTGGAACCTATTTCCAGACCGCTGTCCCAACACTGGCCAATGAAGCGTTCCACCCGCTCGCGCAGCGTGGGTTCATCCTCCAGCCGCATGCCATCGGGCAGCAGCAGCAACACATCCACATCGGAGTAGGGAAACAGCTCTCCGCGGCCAAAACCGCCCACGGCCACCAGGGCAAAGTCGGACGGCAAGCCGGCGGCGCGCCACAGGGTGCGCAGCATGCGGTCGGTGTGGCGGGCCAGCTGGCGCAGCAGGCTGTGTATGCCGCGCGACGTCAGGGGCAGCTCCGCCATGCGGGCCAGCAAGGCCTGCTTGTCTTGCTGGTACTGGGCCCGCAAGCCCGGCAGGTCCACCGCGGTGGGGTTGTCGGTCATGGGCACGGCGTGGTGGTGCTAAGGGGGGGTGACTCAGGCTGCGGTGGTGGCCATCACAGCGCTGGTCGGCGTGGCCTGCGGTTTCACAAACGCCGGCGGCGGTGGCGTACCTGCCGACTGCGTCATGATCTCGTAGCCTGTTTCGGTGCACAGCACGGTGTGCTCCCACTGGGCGGACAACATGCGGTCCTTGGTGGCAATGGTCCAGCCATCGCCCATTTCCCGGATTTCACGCCGCCCCTGGTTGATCATGGGCTCTATGGTAAAGGTCATGCCCGGCTGCAGCACCATGCCGGTGCCGGGCTTGCCGTAGTGCAGCACCTGCGGGTCTTCGTGGAATTTCTGGCCAATGCCGTGCCCGCAGAACTCGCGCACCACCGAATAGCCCGCCGCTTCGGCGTAGGTCTGGATGGCGTGGCCAATGTCACCCAGCCGCACGCCTGGGCGCACCAGCTCTATGCCTTTCCACATGGACTCGTAGGTCACCTGGCACAACCGCTTGGCGGCTATGGAGGTTTCACCCACCAGGAACATGCGGCTGGTGTCGCCGTGCCAGCCATCCTTGATGACCGTGACGTCGATATTGACGATATCGCCCTTCTTCAGCGGCTTTTCGTTTGGTATGCCGTGGCAGATCACGTGGTTCACAGACGTGCAGATGGCCGAGGGAAAAGGCGGATAGCCCGGCGGCTGGTAACCCACGGTGGCGGAAATGCAGCCCTGCACATTCACCACAAAATCCAGCGCCAGCTTGTCCAGTTCGGCGGTGGTGACACCGGGCTTCACGAAAGGAGTGAGGTAGTCCAGCACCTCGGCGGCCAGCCGGCCCGCCAGTCGCATGCCTTCAATACCCTGGGCGTCTTTGATGGTGAAACTCATAGTGGTGCAATGGTGGCCTGCCCGGAGGGACTCGAACCCCCGACCTGCTGCTTAGAAGGCAGCTGCTCTATCCAGTTGAGCTACGGGCAGCCGGGGAGAGCCATGGCCCTTGGGCCCGGCCTGTGCGGACGTTCGGGACCGGATACAGGCTGGATGTAAAAATTCTGGTCGGAGCGAAAGGATTCGAACCTTCGACCCTCTGCTCCCAAAGCAGATGCGCTACCAGACTGCGCTACGCTCCGACCCGTGTATTGTACGGGGAGCCTAGTCCTTGCGCAGATCGGTAAGCACCTGAACGCCTCTTTGCACGGCGGGGCGCGCCTCGATGCGGTCGAACCAGGCTTTCAGGTGCGGATAGTCGACCCAGTCTATGCCCTGTTTGGGCCAGCTGCGCACCCAGGGGAAGGTGGCAATATCGGCCACGCTGTAGGTGCTGCCGCCCAGGAACTTGCTGTGCTGCAGGCGCCGGTCCATGACGCCGTAAATGCGCTTGGCCTCGTTGGTGTAACGGTTCACGGCGTAGTCGATTTTTTCGGGCGCAAACACCCGGAAGTGGTGCGCCTGCCCCAGCATCGGGCCCACACCGCCCATCTGGAACATGAGCCATTGCAGCACCTCGAACTTTTGGCGGTCGGTTTTTGGCAGGAACTTGCCGTATTTGCTGGCCAGGTACAGCAGTATGGCGCCCGACTCGAACAGCGCCATGGGCTTGCCGTCCGGGCCGTGCGGGTCCACCAGGGCGGGA
>JALOSG010000176.1 GCA_025458665.1 Serpentinimonas sp. | reverse complement strand
CACCTTCCTGGTAGATGGCGCGCCGCCCGAGGTGGGCCACATCCTGCGCCAGCCCGCCCTGGCCCGCACACTGCAAACCCTGGCCGAGCGTGGCCTGGACGACTTCTACCGCGGCGGCCTGGCCGCGCTCATAGGCGCCGAGCTGGAGCGTGTGGGCAGCCCCCTGCGCCAGTCCGATCTGGCGGCCTACCGCGCCCGCGTGGTGGAACCGCTGGCCGTGCGCCTGCACGACAGCACCGTGTACAACCTGCCGCCACCCACGCAGGGCCTGTCGGCGCTCATGATCATGGGCATTTTCGACCGCCTGGGCGTGTCTCCGGCCAGCGCCGAACAGTTCGCCTACGTGCACAGCCTGGTGGAAGCCACCAAGCGCGCCTTCCGCGTGCGCGAACGCGTGGTGACCGACCCCGACCGCCTCCCCGCCGACCCGCGCCATTTCCTGAAACCCGAAGTGCTGGACGAACTGGCCGCCGACATCGACCCCGCCCGCGCCCTGCCCTGGCCCGATGTGGCCAAGCCCGGCGACACCATCTGGATGGGCGCGGTAGACCGCGAGGGCCGTGCCGTGAGCTTCATCCAGAGCGTGTACTGGGAGTTCGGTTCGGGCGTGGTGCTGCAGGACACTGGCATCACGTGGCAGAACCGCGGCAGCAGCTTCAGCCTGGACCCGGCAGCGCTCAACACGCTGGAGCCCGGCCGCAAGCCCTTCCACACCCTGAACCCGTCGCTGGCCGTGTTCGATGACGGCCGCACCATGCCCTTTGGCACCATGGGCGGAGAAGGTCAGCCGCAAACGCAGGCCATGGTCTTCACACGCTACGCGCGCATGGGCCAGACCCTGCAGCAGGCGGTCACGGCGCCGCGCTGGCTGCTCGGCCGCACCTGGGGCGATGTGACCACCACCCTGAAGCTGGAGAGCCGCTTCCCGCGTGCCCTGGGCGAAGCACTGGCCGCCGCCGGCCACGATGTGGAATGGCTGCCCGAGGCCTTCAGCGACACCATGGGCCACGCTGGCGCCCTGGTGCGCCACCCCAGCGGCCTCATCGAGGGCGCCGCCGACCCGCGCAGCGACGGGCTGGCCGCAGGCGTGTGACGCAACACATCGCACCGCACCACACCCCCGCTTCGGCCATGCCGTGGCCGGTGCTCAGCCCGTTCCGCATGCGGCCCGGGCTGGCACGGCTGCATGCGCCGGCGCCAGACCAGCCAGCCGCGCCCCATGCCCTGTTCCTGCGGGATGCGCTGGCCCCGGTCTACCGCGCCCACAAGACGCAGGTGCTGGCCCATGAGGCCGCGTTCACTCAAGTGGGCACACCGCACGGCCCCACGCTGCAGGCCATTGCGCAGGCCTATGCACGGGAAACCGGGGTGGAGTTGGCGCCAGACCCGGCCGCTCTGGCCACCGCCCTGCAGGAAGACTTCGTGGTCCTGCACGACCACCCGGACGGCGACATGCGCACCGAGTTCCTGTCGGTGAGCTTTGCCTCCAACTGGAATCCGCAGGACAAGCTCGGGCTGACCTTCGCCGCCATCCACCAGCCCGTGGCCGACAACGCGCTGCTGCAAAGCGGTGCGCGCGGCATCATCGACATGGCATTCCGGCAAGCCTCCATGCTGCGCCATGTGTGGCTGCTCAGTCCCAGCGACGACCTGTCCCAGCACCCGAACACACGCCTGCAACGGCGGGCTACCTGGGATGATGCGTTGGCGCGCGCGGAGCAGCAGGGCACCACGCTGCTGGCGCAGACCACCTTCCGCGTAGAGCGCCAGACCACACTGCCGCTGCCCGAACTGCAACGCGGTGCCTTCTTCATCCGCGTCATGGTCTGCCCGCTGCTGGCCGTGCTGCAGCAGGCCGCGGGGCGCAGCGCAGAGCTGCATGAAGCCGTGGCCAGCATGAGCAGCGCTGTGGTGGAGTACCGCGGCATGACCCCGGTGCGCGACCGCCTGCTGGCCGAACTGTCCACACTCTGACAGCGCACAGCCAGCCCCGGCGGCCTGCGGGCACCTTGGCACGCGGCGCCTTTCACGAAAGTGTCAAGCAGCGGTCCTAAGCTCTGGCGGTTGTTCCACCACAGAAGGAAGCCCTACCGTGCCACACACCCCACCCCACCTCGTCATCGACCTTGGCGAGGGCGATGAGCCGCAGTCCAACCACAGCGGCAACCGCCACTTCAGCGACATCCTTGACGCCAGCCTGAGCCGCCGCAGCGCCCTCAAGGGCGGTCTCGGTGCCTCGATCGCGGCGCTCTTTGGTGGCATGGGCCTGAGCGGCTGTGCCAGCACCGGCGGCGGCAGTGGCGGATCGCTGCTGGGCTTCACGGCGGTACCCGTGAGCAGTGCAGACACCGTCGTGGTGCCCAAAGGCTACAAGGTGCAGACGTTTGTGCCCTGGGGTACCCCCATCTCGGGCCACATGCCGGCGTTCGATCCGCTCAAGAACACCGGCGCCGACCAGGCCCACCAGGTGGGCAGCCACCACGACGGCATGCACTTCTTCCCCATCGAGGGCCGCGACCCCTACAGCGGCAGCTCCAGCGAGGGCCTGCTGGTGATGAACCACGAGTACGTGGAGCCGCGCTTCATGCACGCCAGCGCAGTGGGCCAGAAGCTCAGCAGCAGCGCGGTTCCAGCGCTGGTCAACGGGAAACGGCCCGCCGACGAATGCCGCAAGGAAATCCATGCGCACGGCGTCTCGGTGGTACACGTTCGCAAAGGCAGCAACCAGCAGTGGGAAGTGGTGCAAGACCGCCTGAACCGGCGCATCACCGGCAGCACGCCCATGGTCCTGTCGGGGCCGGTGCGCGGCACCGACTTCGTGAAAACCAAATACAGCCCCGACGGCACCCGTGTTCGCGGCACCCTCAACAACTGTGCGCACGGCGTGACGCCCTGGAACACCTACATGATGGCCGAGGAAAACTGGGCCGGCTATTTCGTCAACCAGGTCAGCGCCACCGGCCGCACCCGCGAGCAAATCCGCTATGGCGTGCGCAGCAACGAGAGCAAGCCCGCCACATCGCGCTACGGGTGGGAACTGGCCGACGACGGCAGCGAAGAATTCACCCGCTTCAACGTGACCGCGCGCGGGGCCGATGCCACCCAGGACTACCGCAATGAGGCCAACGGGTTTGGCTGGATGGTGGAGTTCGACCCCTTCAACCCGGACAGCACGCCGGTCAAACGCACGGCGCTGGGCCGCTTTGCGCACGAAGGGGTGGTGTTCCAGCCCGGGGTGGAAGGCAAGCCGGTGGTCTGCTATTCAGGAGACGACGCGACCAACGAGTACATCTACAAGTTCGTCTCCAAAGGCGTGTTCCAGAAGGCCCGTGGCATTGCCAACGGAGAACTGCTCGACGAAGGCACCCTGTACGTGGCCAAGTTCAACGAGGACGGCACCGGGAGCTGGTTGCCGCTGGTCTTTGGCCAGGGCCCGCTGACGCCGTTCAGCTTCCGCAGCCAGGCCGATGTGCTGGTCAATACCCGCCTGGCGGCAGACCGCCTGGGGGCCACCCGCATGGACCGCCCGGAGTGGGGCGCCATCGATCCGCGCACCGGACAGGTGTACTTCACGCTGACCAACAACAGCGGGCGCACCGCCGCCGACAAGGCCAATCCCCGCGAGAAAAACCGCTGGGGCCACATCATCCGCTGGACCGAGATGGGCAACGACCCGGCGGCCACCTCGTTCCAGTGGGACATCTTCCTGCTGGCCGGGCCGCAGAACGATTCCCGCTTCGCCGGACAAGCGCTGACCCAGGACCAGATGTTCAACAGCCCGGACGGCCTGTGGTTCGACAAGGACGGACGGCTGTGGATACAGACCGACATCAGCGAAAGCGCCATGAACCAGGGTGACTATGCCCAGTTCGGCAACAACCAGATGCTCTGCGCCGATCCGCGCACCAACGAGCTCAAGCGCTTCCTGGTGGGGCCTATGGGGCAGGAGATCACCGGCGTGATCACCACCCCGGACGGCCGCACCATGTTCGTGAATGTCCAGCACCCGGGCGCTTCCACCTCGGCAGACGACTTTGCTGCCGGCAAGCTCAATGGCACATGGCCCAACATGGGCCGCTATGGGCGGTCGGCCACGCTGGTCATCACCAAGGAAGACGGTGGCGTGATCGGCACCTGACCGGGCACGGTGGTTCCCGGCAACTCTGGTGGGTGCTGAGGGAGGCACGGGGGTGTGGCGACACAGGTCCGCAACAGTGGTCAAATAGAGGGATGGACGGGTGGGCTCCGTGGCCGCCGGGTCCGATCACTTCCGTTTTCCACTGAGACAAGACCATGAACGCACCACTCCCCACTTCCGTCACCCCCCAGCACATTGGCCACTATGTAGGCGGCAAGGTAGTGGGCGGTGCCGCCCGCACCCAGGACGTGTTCAACCCCGCCACCGGCGCCGTGACCGGCCGCGTGGCCCTGGCCAGCACCGAGGAAGTGAATGCCGCCGTGGCCTCTGCGCAGGCGGCCTTCCCGGCCTGGGCCGACACCTCGCCGCTGCGCCGTGCGCGCGTCATGTTCAAGTTCCTGGAGCTGCTCAACGCGCACCGGGATGACCTGGCCCGCATGATCACCGCCGAGCACGGCAAGGTGTTCACCGACGCGCAGGGCGAAGTCACCCGCGGCATCGAGATTGTGGAATTCGCCACCGGCATTCCGCAGCTCCTCAAGGGCGACTACACGGAACAGGTTTCCACCGGCATAGACAACTGGACCATGCGCCAGCCGCTGGGCGTGGTGGCCGGCATCACGCCGTTCAACTTCCCGGTCATGGTGCCCATGTGGATGTTCCCCGTGGCCATTGCCTGCGGCAACACCTTTGTGCTCAAGCCCAGCCCCATCGACCCCTCGCCCTCGCTGTTCATCGCCGACTTGCTCAAGCAGGCGGGCCTGCCCGATGGCGTCTTCAACGTGGTGCAGGGCGACAAGGTGGCCGTGGACGCGCTGCTCGACCACCCCGACGTGAAGGCGGTGAGCTTCGTGGGCTCCACCCCCATTGCCAACTACATCTATGAAACCGGCGCCCGCCACGGCAAACGCGTGCAGGCCCTGGGCGGCGCCAAGAACCACATGGTGGTCATGCCCGATGCCGACATCAGCCAGGTGGTGGACGCACTGATTGGCTCGGCCTACGGTTCGGCCGGCGAGCGTTGCATGGCCATTTCCGTGGCCGTGCTGGTGGGCGATGT
>JALOSG010000021.1 GCA_025458665.1 Serpentinimonas sp. | reverse complement strand
CTTTCAGCGTATCCACCGTATCGAACAGCGGCTCCTTGTCTTCCTGGTTGTCCTTGTTGTAGGCCAGCGGCTGGCCTTTCATCAGCGTGATGAGGCCCATGAGGTGGCCCACCACACGCCCCGTCTTGCCGCGTGCGAGTTCGGGCACGTCGGGGTTCTTCTTCTGCGGCATGATGGAACTGCCGGTGGTGAAGCGGTAAGTTCTGGCTCATCCAGATGATCAGTTCCTCGCTCAGCCGGCTCACATGCACCATGCACAGGCTGGCCGCGGCCGTGAATTCGATGGCGAAATCGCGGTCGCTCACGGCGTCCAGGCTGTTCTGGCACAGCTGCGGTTCACCGTGTTCGTCCACCATGCCCAGCGTGCGCGCCACGCGCGCGCGGTCCAGCGGGTAGGTGGTGCCGGCCAGGGCTGCCGCGCCCAGGGGCAGGCGGTTGGTGCGGCGGCGTACCTCGGTGAAACGCTCGGCGTCGCGCGCAAACATCTCCACATAAGCCAGCAGGTGATGGCCAAAACTTACCGGCTGCGCCACCTGCAGGTGTGTGAAGCCCGGCAGGATCACGTCTACGTGCCGCTCGGCCACGTCCACCAGAGCGCGTTGCAGTTCCACCAGCAGCGCCACGATGGCGTCGATCTCGCTGCGCAACCACAGGCGCACATCGGTGGCCACCTGGTCGTTACGGCTGCGCCCGGTATGCAGGCGCTTTCCTGCATCGCCCACCAGCTGGGTCAGACGCGCCTCAATGTTCAGGTGCACATCCTCCAAATCCAGCTTCCACTCGAACTTGCCTGATTCAATCTCGGCCCTAATCTGATTTAGGCCCCGACGTATGGCTTCCTCATCGCTGCGACTTATGATTTCCTGCGCCGCCAGCATGTCGGCGTGGGCCAGGCTGCCCTCTATGTCGGCCTGCCACAGGCGCTGGTCGAAAAACACGCTGGCGGTGTACCGCTTCACCAGCTCGCTCATGGGTTCCGAGAACAAGGCCGACCAGGCCTGGGATTTCGTGTCTAGCTGATGGGTGGACATGGCGTTGCTATTCAGGGAGTATCAAACAATGAGCGGATCGAAGATTCTATCGGTGGGACATGGTGCCCGCCCGGTTTCCTGTACCGAGGGCCGACCAGCGTGAACCACCTCCTCATCGTTGACGACGAGTCTCTTGCGCGGGCTCGGTTGCGCTCCATGCTGGTGGAGCTGGCAGCCCTGGGTACAACTTCTTCCCCCCCTGCAACCCCAGGCATCCTGGCTGGCAGCCCCTGGGCACCGGCCGCAGCGCCGGGTGCTGTGTCCGCATCGCTGGCCGATGCGGCCGCACCCACCGAGCGTCTGGACATGGACTGGGCCCACGTGGGCGAAGCCGCCAATGCCTCCGATGCCATGCAGTGGCTGCTCGATCCTGCGCATCAGCCTGCCGTGGTGTTGCTCGACATCCACATGCCGGGCACCGATGGCATGGCGTTGGCGCATGCCCTGCGCCAGCGCAGCCACGCCCTTTCGGAAGCGGGTGAGCGGCTGGTGGGCAGTGGGGCCCCCATGCTGCTTCCAGCCGCCATCATATTTGTCACGGCGCACACGGAGCACGCGCTAGACGCTTTCGATCTTGACGCGGTGGACTACCTCACCAAGCCAGTACGGCTGGAGCGGCTGCGCACGGCACTGGTGAAGGCCCAGCGCTGGCTCCAGACCATGGCGGAGCGGCGCACCAGTGGCCCCGACCACCTGCTCATCCACGACCGTGGACGCACCGAGCGCATTCCGCTGCGCGACATCATCTACCTCAAGGCCGAGCTGAAGTACGTGACCGTACGCACCGGCCAACGCAGCTACATCTTCGACGGCTCACTGCAAGACCTGGAGCAGCAGTACCCTGGACTGTGGCAGCGGGTGCACCGGAATGCTCTGGTGGCACGGCGTGCCCTGCGCGCCCTTGAAAAAGTGCACGACCCGGTGGAGGGCGAAGGTTGGGCCGTGAAGCTCGATGGTGTGGAGGAGCGTGTGATGGTGTCGCGCCGGCAGTTGCCTGCCGTGCGCGAGGCGCTGGTACAGGGTTGAAGATCAGGGCCGCCGGGGCGGCGTGCTAGCATAGCTGCGCACCCTTGGCACCGCTCCCGTGGTGGGCCAAGATCACTCAACGCTTCACTCGCAACGCCGTGGCCGAATTCCCTGCATCCTCCTCCTTGCAACTCACCATCGCCACCCGGGAGAGTCGCCTGGCACTGTGGCAGGCCGAACACGTCAAAGCCTTGCTGGAGCAGGCCGGCCACCGGGTCACGTTGTTGGGGATGACCACCCAGGGAGACCAGATTCTCGACCGTGCCCTGAGCAAGGTGGGTGGCAAGGGTTTGTTCGTCAAGGAACTGGAGGTGGCGCTGGAGGAAGGGCGTGCCGACCTGGCCGTGCATTCATTGAAGGATGTCCCCATGGAACTGCCCGCCGGGTTCGAGCTGGCCTGCGTCATGCAGCGCGAGGACCCGCGCGACGCCTGGGTGTCGCCGCACTGCGCGGGGCTTTCCGATTTGCCCCCTGGTGCGGTGGTGGGTACCTCCAGCCTGCGCCGCGTGGTACTGCTGCGCGAAGCGCTCGATGCGCTGGGCCGCTCCGATGTCCGCATAGAGCCCCTGCGCGGTAACCTCGACACCCGCTTGCGCAAGCTCGATGAAGGCCAGTACCACGCCATAGTGTTGGCCGCTGCCGGTTTGAAGCGCCTGGGGCTGGAGTCGCGCATACGAAGTACCTTCGAGCCCGACACCATGCTGCCTGCGGCGGGGCAGGGCGCCCTGGGCATCGAGATCCGGTCGGCAAGGCCCGAAGTCAAAGAGGCTCTGGCGCCCCTGGCTGACCCGGCTACCTGGATGTCTGTGGCGGCGGAGCGTGCGGTTTCCCGCGGTATGGGGGGCAGCTGCTCCATGCCACTGGCGGCCTTCACCACCTGGGGGCACGGAGCGCAATCGGCGCAATTGAGCCTGCGGGCTGCTTGGGGTGACCCGGATGGACGCCAGGCGGTAGTCCGCGTATCGGCCCATGCCGAAGTGCGCACCGTGGCCGACGCCGAAGCCCTGGGCCAGCACGTGGTGGGCCTGCTCAAGCAAGCGGGGGCCACCGCGTACACACCGGCACCCCCGCCGGCCACGGTCTGAGCGCCTGCAGCAGGCAACGGTATGGCCAGAGCCACGGTGGTGGTGACACGCCCAGAGCCCGAGGCGTCGGACTGGACGGCGCGCTTGCAGCAGGCCGGCTGGCCCACTCTGTCGCTTCCGCTGCTGGACGTGGGCCCTCCTACCCGGCACGCCGACGTTGAGCACCTGCAGGTTTGCCGCGCGCAGTGGCTGGCATTCGATGCGGTGATGTTCGTCAGCCCGCAGGCGGTGAGGCATTTTTTTCAGGGCTTCGTAGCACCAGGGCCGGTACGTTGCTGGGCGCCGGGGCCGGGCACTGCGCGTGCCTTGCGGGAACAGGGTATTTCCGCCGCACAGATAGACACGCCACCGCCCGATGCAGGCCAGTTCGATTCTGAAGCCCTGTGGGTTGTGGCGGGGCCTTGGTTGAAGCGGCAATTGGCCGAACGCCGCCAGATGCCCGAGCCGCAGCCGGCCGATGGACCACGGCAGTGCCGTGTGCTGGTGGTTCGTGGCGCGTCCGAGGCGCTGCCCGCCCCCGATTCTGGAACAGACCCGATCACCGAGGAACCTTCCGAAGAAACTCCCGGTTCCGGCCGGGGCCGCGAGTGGCTCGCTGCGCAGTGCCGCTTGGCGGGCGCAGAGGTGGAGTTCTGTGTGGCCTACACCCGCCGCCCGGCTGTGTGGACCGTCGCGCAGGCGGCAGACGCTGCCGCGGCCGCAGACGCGGGCATCTGGTTGCTCAGCAGCTCGGAAGGCTTGCCTCTGTTGCGCCAGCGCCTGCCCCACGCCGCCTGGAGCGGTGCGCGGGCCCTGGCCACCCATCCCCGCATTGCAGAATCGGCGCGCGCGCTCGGTTTTGGCGATGTAAATATCGTCCGGCCTGCCTTGGCCGATGTGCTGCGCGGCCTAGAATCCTGGTGTGAACGCACCGATTGATTCCCCTACCGCTGGCACCGCGCCGTTTCCTGCTTCTGCGCCTCAGGCTCCGTCCGAACCGGGTTCAGGGGCTGGTGCAGCCGCGGTGCGCTGGCTCGCTTTGCTGTCGCTGGCGGCGGCCGTGCTGGCTCTGGTGCTGGGCGGCTACCTCTGGCAGGAACTGGAGCGTGCGAAGCAAGAAATGGCACGGCGCGCCACCGATGCCACCACCCAGGCCACCGAGGCGCGTACGCTCGCGGGCCAGGCCGATACCCTGACCCAGACCCTTCAGGCCCGACTGAGTGTGGCCGAGGTGAGGTTGTCGGAGGTGAGCCTGCAGCGCAGCCAGCTTGACGAGCTGATGCTCAGTCTGTCGCGCTCCCGGGACGACAGCCTGCTGCAAGACATCGAATCGGCCCTGCGCCTGGCCGAGCAGCAAACCCAGCTGACGGGGAGTGTGCAGCCCCTCATCTCGGCGCTGCAAGCGGCCGACCAGCGCATTGCCCGCGCGGCGCAACCCCGGCTCAACCCGGTTCAGCGCGCCATTGCGCGTGACATTGAGCGCATACAGGAAGCTGCGCTTCTGGATGTGCCCGCCCTCACCCAGAGGCTGGACGAACTCATGCGGCAGGTCGATGGCCTCACGCTGGCGCAGGCGGTAGGCCGTGCCTCGGGAGCTGGCCTGGCGGCTGCATCTGCCCAGCCCACCGAAGAGCCATCTCCGCCCACCCCGTCGAGCCCCGCCGCGGCTCAGCCCGAATCGCAGGAAGGCGCAACGGCCCTACCGGCCGATCCTGCCGTGGTCCCATGGCTGGACCGTGCCCGGCTCTGGTGGGGCGACCTGCTAGGGCGGGTCTGGTTGAGCACCGTCGAGCAAGGGGGGCAACTCGTGCGGGTCAGCCGCATCGACCACCCGGAAGCTGCCCTGCTGGCGCCCGAACAGGGTTTTTTCCTGCGCGAGAACCTCAAGCTGCAGTTGCTCAACGCACGTCTGGCTGTGCTGGCGCGGCAAATGGACACCGCGCGGGCTGACGTGCGCGCCGTGGACGCTACCCTGGCGCGCTACTTCGAGCCTGAGACGCTGGCCTATCGGCAGGTGCGCGAGGGGTTGCAGCGTTTGCAGGAGGAGTTGCGGGACGTGGCCCTGCCTCGGCCCGATGAGTCCCTGGCGGCGCTGGGGGTGGCAGCCATGACCACGGGCGGGCGGTGATGTCGGGCTGGAGCGCAGTGGCATGAGAAGCGTATTCTGGTTCCTTGCACTGGCTGCGGCGGCCATAGCGCTGGCACTGCTGGTAGGCGACAACGATGCGGGGGTCACGGTTTTCTGGTTCCCCTACCGCATCGACCTGTCCTTCAATCTCGTGCTGTTTGGAGCGCTGGGTGCGTTTGTGTTGTTCCATCTGGGCTTGCGCGGCGTGGCGGCATTGCGCGAGTTGCCGCGTCAGGCCCGACGCTGGCGTCTGCAGCAGCTGGAGCGGGGCGCCACCGGAGCGGTGCTCGATGCTCTGGCTTACCAGCTGGCAGGCCGCTTTGTCCGTGCCCAGTCCTCCGCCCAGCATGCCCTCAACCAACTCCAGGGCAGCGACAGCCATCTTTTTGCGCAGCGGGATCAGCTCACGGTGCTGGCCCATTTGCTTGCCGCAGAAAGCGCGCAGGCGTTGCACGACCCCACGCGGCGCGACCGCTGGCTGGCTGGCGCTCTGGACAGCGAAGCCGCCAAGCATGCGCACGTTGCTCGCGAGGGGGCCTTGCTGCGTGCGGCAGATTGGGCTTTGGAGGAGCGCAATGCCGAGCTGGCTGCCAACCGCCTGGCCGCCTTGCCACAGGGGGCCGCGCGCCGTATTGGTGCCCTGCGCCTGAAGCTGCGCCTGGCGCGCCTGAACGAGGACACCACCCATGCGCTGGAACTGGTGCGCCTGCTCACCAAGCACCGTGCCTTTACCGCCCAGGCTTCGGCCAGCCTGGTGCGTGGCCTGGTGCTGGACGCCTTGCGGGCCACCCACGACGCCACCCAGCTCGCAGCCGTCTGGGCCAGTCTGGATGCGACCGAGCGCGCCACCCCGGAGCTGGCACTGGCAGCGCTGGACCAGCGGCTGCTCCTCGTGCAGGGCCAGGCCGCGGCAAGCCGATACCCTGCACCACTGGCTGTTCCCGGTAGCGCCCTTTATCAGGACAGTACCGACCCGGCCGACGCCGGCCCCGATACCCTGGCGGAGATCACAGCCGGGCTCCCCGATACCGAAGACGAGACCTTGCCCCTGCTGCGGGAATGTCTGGATACTCTGTGGGAAAGCCTGATTCAGCTCTCGCCCGACATGCGTTGCCGCTTGGTTTTGCATGTGGAGCAGGCCCTGCCTCTGCTGCCAGGCAACTGGCTGGGTCGCATCGAAGAAACCCAGGCGCGCTACCCCAGTGACCCGGTGCTTCAGTATCTGGCTGGGCAGGCTTTCATGCAGCGCTCCCTGTGGGGAAAGGCGGCTGCGCTGCTACAGCGCTGTGTGGCTTTGCTGGAGCACCGCGAACTGGCCCGGCGCGGCTGGTGCAGCCTGGCACAGCTCGCCGAAGAGCGCGGTGACATGGACGCCGCTCAGGATGCCTGGAAGCGCGCCGCCCAGGCCTGACCCGACACCGTTCCTGCATCCCACGCACCTGTGCAGGCAAGGGCCATCAGGGCAATGGGTCTGAACCGGAATCCTTGTGGGGTGCGACCGGCCCGGCGGGAGGTTTCACGGTCTGAAAACGGATGCGCCCGCGCAACCTGCGGCGGCGCGACCAGACCACGCTCAAGGCCCAGATGCCACTGACCAGAAAATAGGCCAGCAACCCGGTCACTGTGGCCACGATGGCTAGACCCACCACCAGTGGCTTGCCCAGCTTGCCCAGCTGTTCCCACCAACTCTGCAGCCGTGCGAGTACGCCATCAGGTACTTCTGCGGCACCTTCCCCCCGCGCTTGCGCGATGACTGCCGTGACCTGTTCTTCGGGGAGCGCACGCTTGCCCAGTACAGCTTTACCGACCCGGTAAGCGCCGTAGTACACCGGCCCGAAAGTGACCGGATTTGTCACCAGCGTGCTGACCACCGCCACCGGAAGATTGGCGCGCAGCAGCACGGCGGCCGTGGCCGCAAACGGAATCTGTGCCACCGGGATGAGCAAGCCAAAAAACACCCCCAGCGCGAGGCCCATGGCAATTCCCCGGCGGCTCATGTGCCATAGCCTGGGATGCTGCAGCGTGGGCCCCAGCCAGCGCAACCAGCGGTTGTTGTGCAGGGTTTCCCGGCTGGGGAGTTTCTTCTTGAACCAGAGCTTCATGGGACGAGGCGAACGGATTCCAGAACGGAAGGTGGTGGTGCAGGCCCAAACAGCGGCCGGCTCAGAGATTTCCGGCAAACCATCTATTGTCCCCGATTCGGCCCCGGCAAAGCCAGTACCATCCGGGGTGCTGCCTGGGTGCAGACGCGTCCCGGGGCACCTGCAAAGGCACGGGCGGTAACGCCGCAGACCACGTTGACACCATTCTCGCCCATGTCCAAACCCAGACCCATGCTCCTGCAAGATGTCCTGTTCTCCCAGGGTTTTGGCACCCGCAGGGTGTGCTGTGGGCTGGTTCAGCAGGGCTTGGTGGCGCTGTCGGGGCCGGGCATGGCCGCACCGCAGCCCGGCCAGCCTTTGCCGGTGGACGATGCCAATTTCCGCTTCGACCCCGAGGGAGTCACGCTGCACGTACAAGGTCAGCCCTGGCCTTACCACGCGCAGGCTTACCTCATGCTGCACAAGCCTGCGGGGTATGAGTGTTCCCAGAAGCCCGGCGCATGGCCCAGCATCTATACCTTGTTGCCTGCGCCATTGCGAGCGCGGCCTTCCGGAGCCGCAGCGGGCGTTCAGGCCATCGGCCGGCTCGATCAGGACACCACGGGCTTGCTGATCCTCTCGGACGACGGCAAGTTCATCCACCGGCTCTCTTCGCCCAGGCACCATGTGCCCAAGGTGTACCACGTGACCTGCAAGTACCCCGTGCAAGCGCAGCAGGTGGAGCGGCTGCTGGCCGGCGTTGTGCTCGACGACAGCCCCCAGCCGGTGCGGGCTGCCGCTTGCCGGGTGCCCGATCCGGCCCGGCCGGAGCATCTGGAACTCACACTGACGGAGGGCAAGTACCACCAGGTCAAGCGCATGGTGGCGGCGGTCAGCAACCGGGTGGAAGCCTTGCACCGCGCACAGATCGGTTCCGTGGCTCTGCCGTCTGACTTGCTGCCCGGGGAATGGCGGTGGCTGGCGCCCGCGGAAGTTCAGGCGCTGAGGGGCTGACGGCGGGGTGTCAGGGCAAGGCGGCGCAGAAGTCCGCCACCGCGCGCGTCAGCGCGTCGGGTTGGTCGCGGTGCGGGCTGTGCCCGCAGTCGGCCAGTTCCAGCCGTTGCGCTTGCGGCGCTGCTGCGGCTATGGCATCGAGTTGCGCCAGCGTTCCGTATTCATCCGCCAGACCCTGCACCAGCAGCAGCGGCGCAGACACGTGCGCACACTCTGGGCGTATGTCGAAGGTGGCAAACGCGGCCGACAGCCATACATCGTTCCACTGCCAGAATGCGTTGTCGGGGTCCTGGTGGTAGCGCTGCAGTTTCTCGCGCAAGTGGGTCTCAGGGCTGCGCAGGTACGCGTCCCTGGCCTGGGCAATGGCCTGCAGCGCCACCGCTTCCACCATGACGTGAGGTGCCATGGCCACGCAGCCGGACACCGGGAAACGGCTGGCGTGTAGCAGGGCAATGGTGGCGCCGTCGGAATGGCCGATCAGCACGGGGCCAGCGAAGCCTTCTTTTTCCTTGGGCAGGACACCGCATTCGGCCAGCAGGCGGGGCAAAACCTCCCAGGCTTCGGCGTGCATGTACCGGGCGGAGTGCCGGCCTTGCGGCCCCCGCACGTCGGGGATGGGGTCCGAGAGTCCGTAGCCCCGACGCGAATACAGCAGCCCGGCGCGCCCGGTGGCTGCACACAGTTCGGCCGGCCAGTCCCGACCGCGCTGCGTCCACATGGCCACCGAGCCCAGTCCCTCGTGAAGAAACACCAGGGGTGCCCGCGCAGCATCGCCGGGTATCCAGCGGGTCTCCAGGCGCACACCGTTGAGCGCAACATGTGCCGGGCTGGGCGCGGTAGCGGCGGGTTCGGGGGCGCGGGGCGCTGGTTTCGGGCTGGGCATGACAGTCAGGGGCGGGCTTCTTTCGATGTATTCTCGCTGGATGGGATTGTTGCTTGATTCATTCTGGCGCTCGGTAGCCTATTGCCTGCACCCGCGGGTCATAGGCCTGTCGGTGCTGCCGCTCATCTTGATGGTGGTGCTGTCCTTCGGGCTGGGCTACTTTTTCTGGGATTCGGCCACCGCAGGATTGCGTGAGTACCTGGTTGGCTTTCCAGGCTTTGTGGTCCTGACCGACTGGCTCGGCGCGTTCGGCGTGAACCTGGAGGTCATGCAGCAGTGGCTGGCTCCCATCCTGTTGCTGGCGCTGGTGACGCCGCTGGTGCTGTTGCTGGTGCTGCTGCTGGTATCCGTGCTCATGACGCCAGCCATGGTGGATCTGGTGGCCCAGCGCCGTTTCGGTAATCTGGAAAAGCGCCACGGCGGCAGTTTCCTGGGCAGCATGTGGTGGTCGTTCTGGTCTACCGTGCTGGCGCTGGCCCTGCTGCTGTTGTCTCTGCCGTTCTGGCTGATTCCGCCGCTGGTGCTTATCTTGCCGCCACTGATCTGGGGCTGGCTGACCTACCGTGTGTTTGCGTTCGATGCACTGGCCGAGCATGCCACCGCCGAAGAGCGGCGCACCCTGGTTCAGCGCCACCGCGCAGCCCTCCTTGGTATGGGGGTGGTCTCGGGCTACCTGGGGGCAGCTCCCAGTGTGTTGTGGGCCAGCGGGGCTCTTTTCCTTGCCCTGGCTCCGCTGCTGGTACCACTGGCGATCTGGATCTATACGCTGGTCTTCGCCTTTGCTTCCCTGTGGTTCTCCCACTACCTGCTGGCGGCCCTGGAGGCCCTGCGTGCGGACAACGCTGCCCGGCCTGCATTCGCCGGCACCCCGAACGACCCCACCCGCCCGCTGGGTGGCCCCTCCCAGCCTGGCAGCGACCGGGCGGCACCCGCCGCCTCCCCGGGTCCCGGAGGAGGTTCAGGCCGCACCGCCGAAGAGGTGATTGATGTTTCCGCGCGCGAGATCCCATGAACCCGAACACACCGCCGTCCGCCGAGCCGCAAGCCGTTGAAGCCGTTACCGACATGCCCCGTTTCGGGCTTGTCATCATTGGCGATGAAATCCTGTCTGGCAAACGCGCGGACAAGCACATGCCCAAGGTCATCGAACTGCTGTCCCAGCGTGGCCTGAGCCTGTCCTGGGTGCGCTACGAAGGCGACGACCGTCCGCGCATCACCCACACGCTGCGTGATGCTTTTGCCAGCGGTGACGTGGTGTTTTCCTGTGGCGGCATAGGAGCCACGCCAGACGATCACACGCGCCAGTGCGCTGCAGCTGCGCTTGGGGTTGGACTGCACTTACACCCCGAGGCCAGGCAGCTGATACTGCAGCGCATGCAGGAAGTGGCGGCAGAGCAGGGGCAGGTCTTCGATCCGGATCTGCCCGACAACGTGCACCGCCTCAATATGGGCGTGTTTCCGGAAGGCTCGCGCATCATTCCCAACCCTTACAACAAAATTCCCGGCTTCAGCTGCCTGGGAAGTGGCGGCGGTGCGGTGCACTTCGTACCGGGCTTCCCGGTCATGGCCTGGCCCATGATCGAATGGGTGCTGGAGCACCATTACAGGGAGCATTTCCAGCGCGTCGCCCGTATTGAGCGGTCCGTCATCGTGATGGGGGCCATGGAGGCCACGCTCACGCCGCTCATGGAACGCCTGGAGGCCGACCACCCTGGCATCAAAGTTTTCAGCCTGCCCAGCGTGGACCACCCCGAGTACGGCCGCCATATCGAGCTGGGCGTGAAGGGGGCGCCGCAGGCTGTGGCCGTGGCCTACTCCGATCTGCGCCAGGGGCTGGACCAGTTTGGCGCCCGCCTCGGCCCCGAAATGGTGCGTTGAATTTATTGCACCAATAAAGCGCATTGTTTGGGCGTATATGCACAATAGTAGTGCATTGGGCGATTCCTCAGGGCTGGCCCGGGGCCCGTAAGCGGCGTGTCCCATAATGGCGGGCCGGTGCAGTACCGGGGTGGGCTGGGGGTGGCATCCCGCTCGGCTTCACTTGGCACAGATGCTGCTAGCTTTCTCTCCAAAACCTTTTTCATTCCTTCCAGATCAGGAGATTTTTGATGGCCAAGACCGTCGCAGACGTGATGAACATGGTGAAAGAAAACGACGTCAAGTTCGTTGACTTCCGCTTCACCGACACCCGGGGCAAAGAGCAGCACGTCACGGTGCCCGTGTCTCACTTCGACGAAGACAAGTTCACTTCGGGCCACGCCTTCGACGGTTCTTCCGTGGCAGGCTGGAAAGGCATCGAAGCGTCGGACATGCAACTCATGCCCGACCCGGCCACCGCCAACATAGATCCGTTCTTCGAGGAAACCACGCTGTTCATGCAGTGTGACGTGATCGAGCCGAGCGACGGCAAGGCCTACGACCGCGATCCCCGCTCCATTGCCAAGCGCGCCGAAGCCTACCTGAAGGCCAGCGGCCTGGGCGACACCGCCTACTTTGGCCCGGAACCCGAGTTCTTCATTTTCGACGGCGTGCGCTGGTCCAACGAGCCGGGCCGCGTGATGTTCGAGATCGAGGAGTACGAGGCTCCCTGGAACTCTGGCGCCAAGCTCGAAGGCGGCAACCGTGGCCACCGTCCCACCGTGAAGGGCGGCTACTTCCCCGTGCCCCCGGTGGACAGCACGCAAGACATGCGCGCCGAAATGGCCCTGGTGCTCGAATCCCTGGGCATTCCGGTGGAAGTTTTCCACCACGAAGTGGCGGGCGCTGGCCAGAACGAAATCGGCACCAAGTTCTCCACCCTGGTGGAGCGTGCCGACTGGACGCAGGTGCTGAAGTACGTGGTGTGGAACGTGGCCAACAGCTATGGCAAGACCGCTACCTTCATGCCCAAGCCCTACGCCGGTGACAACGGCTCCGGCATGCACGTGCACCAGTCCGTGTGGAAAGACGGCAAGAACCTGTTCGCCGGCGACGGCTATGCGGGCCTGAGCGACTTTGCGCTGTACTACATCGGCGGCATCATCAAGCACGCCCGTGCCCTGAACGCCATCACCAACCCGGGCACCAACTCCTACAAGCGCCTGGTGCCTGGCTTTGAAGCCCCGGTGAAGCTGGCTTACTCCAGCCGCAACCGTTCCGCTTCCATCCGCATTCCTTATGTGGCCAACCCCAAGGGCCGCCGCATCGAGGCACGTTTCCCCGATCCTTCGGCCAACCCCTACCTCGCCTTCTCGGCCCTGCTGATGGCGGGTCTGGACGGCGTGGAGAACAAGATCCACCCGGGCGAAGCCGCCACCAAGGATCTGTACCACCTGCCCCCGGAGGAGGACAAACTGGTCCCGACCGTGTGTTCCAGCCTCGACCAGGCGCTGGAAAACCTGGACAAGGACCGTGCCTTCCTGACCAAGGGCGGCGTGTTCACCGACAGCATGCTCGATGCCTACATCGACCTGAAGATGAACGAAGTGACGCGCTTCCGCATGTCTCCCCACCCGGTGGAATACGACATGTACTACAGCCTGTAAATGCTTGCCATGTCTTGCAACTCCCGGGGGTTGCAGGGCAGGCAGCGTACGTGCTGTGCAGAAGGCGGTGGTTCTCCACCGCCTTTTTCCGTTTCTGTGGTCCCCCGGAAACAGGCGGCGCCAGACCAGGGCACTTTTGCGCGATACTGGAAATCTCACTGCATTCGCAATGGATTGAGAGAACGATGCTGAAAGCTTTGCTGGTTGTGGCGCTGATCCCCTTGGGCGGGTTGCTGCCCGCGTTTGCCCAGGCCCAGGGCACCATCTGGCGCTGCGGCAACGAGTACACCAACAACCCCGGTGATGCTGCGGCCCGTGGGTGCAAACCCATGGAGGGGGGTAACCTCACGGTCATTGAAGCCGTGCGGCCCAATGCCGCCCCTGCAGCGGCTGCGCCCAGCGCACCGCCCCGCAGCGCCACTCCCCGCGTCGGCAGCGCCGACCAGCGAGCCCGCGACAGCGACGCTCAGGCGGTGCTGCAGGCCGAGTTGCGGCGCGCCGAGGTTCGCTTGCGCGAGGCTCAGGCCGCTTACAACAACGGTGAGCCGGAGCGCCTCGGAAGTGAAGCCAATTACCAGCGCTACCTGGACCGGGTAGAAAAACTCAAGGCCGATGTCGAGCGTGCCCAGGCCGATGTGGACGGACTGCGCCGCGAACTGGCCCGAACCGGTGGTGGCACGACCAACACCAGCGGCACCTCCCGCTGACACTTTCCTCTGACAGCTTCCCCTGATTCCTCTTCTTGACGTGGCCAGCCGCTCCCGCACCACCCAGCTGGACAAGCGCTTCCAGTCCCTCGACCTGCTCGCCACGCTGGTGGCGGTGGTGGACGCGCAGGGCGGCGTGCTGTTCGCCAATTCCGCACTCGAAGACGCCTCGGGCATAGCCCGCCGCAGCATCCTGGGCGTACCCCTGACCGACTGGTTCACCGAGCCCGAGCTGCTGCAGAACGCACTGACGGGCGCCACCGGCAACGAATACGCCGTCATCCGCTACGACACCCGGCTCAAGCGCCTGAACCACGAGCCGCTGCCAGTACACGTGCTGGTGGCCCAGACCGACATTGCCGGAGAGATTGTGGTGGAACTGCTGCCGCTGGAGCAGCAGGCGCGTCAGGAGCGCGAGGAGCGCCTGATCGACCAGGCCATGGCCAACAAGGAACTCATCCGCAATCTGGCCCACGAGATCAAGAACCCGCTGGGGGGCATACGCGGTGCGGCGCAGCTGCTGCAGATGGAGCTGGACTCGCGCGAACTGGTGGAGTACACGCAGGTCATCATCCACGAAGCCGACCGGCTGCAGTCTCTGGTGGACCGCCTGCTGGCGCCGCACAAGCGCGCCCGCGTGGTGGGCGATGTGAATATCCACGAAGTGTGCGAACGGGTACGCTCCGTCATCCTGGCCGAATTCCCGCGCGGGCTCAAGGTGGTGCGGGATTACGATATTTCCATTCCGGAGTTCAGGGGCGACCGGGAGCAGCTGATACAGGCTGTGCTCAACATTGCACACAACGCGGCGCACGCCCTGAAAGAGCGCATCGCGCAGCGCGATGCCGAGCTGACATTCAAGACCCGCGTGGTGCGCCAGACCACGTTCGGGCGGCAGCGCTACCGGCTGGCACTGGAATTGCATGTCATCGACAACGGGCCCGGCGTGCCCGACGAAATCAAGGACCGTATCTTCTACCCGCTGGTGTCGGGCAGGGACGGGGGTTCTGGCCTCGGTCTCACCCTGGCGCAGACCTTTGTGCAGCAGCACCACGGCCTGATCGAATGCGAGAGCGAGCCGGGCCGCACCGACTTCAAGATACTGATTCCCCTGCCTTGAAGTCGTCGTTGCCGGTGCCTGTGAGGGTACCGGGATCGAGGGAGACTCGGTGGCAGCCGATGCAGTACAACAAAGCAGGGGAGTCACTGACAGGATGCGAGCATGAAACCCATCTGGATCGTGGACGATGACCAGTCGATACGGTTCGTTCTAGAGAAAGCCCTGCTGCGGGAGAACCTGCCCACACGCAGCTTCACCCACCCCAAGGAGGTGCTGGAGGCGCTGGAGGACATCGACGAGCACGACGGCCCCCAGGTGCTGGTGAGCGACATCCGTATGCCCGGCGGTTCGGGCCTCGATCTGCTGGCCGACGTGAAGAAGCGCATGCCGCTGCTGCCCGTCATCATCATGACGGCCTTCTCCGACCTTGACAGCGCCGTATCCGCCTTCCAGGGCGGCGCTTTCGAGTACCTGCCCAAGCCCTTCGACCTGCCCAAGGCGGTGGAACTCATACGCCGCGCGGTGGAAGAAAGCCAGCGCGAGGAAGTGCTGGAGGAGCGGTTGGCCGCGGCCCCCGAAATGCTGGGCCAGGCGCCCGCCATGCAGGACGTGTTCCGGGCCATTGGGCGGCTCTCGCAAAGCAACGTGACCGTGCTCATCACCGGCGAGTCGGGTTCTGGCAAGGAACTGGTGGCTCGGGCGCTGCACAAGCATTCGCCACGCGCCAACGGGCCTTTTGTGGCCATCAACACCGCGGCCATTCCGAAGGACCTGCTGGAGAGCGAACTGTTTGGCCATGAGCGTGGCGCCTTCACCGGCGCGCAAACCATGCGGCGCGGGCGCTTCGAGCAGGCCGAGGGTGGCACGCTGTTCCTCGATGAAATTGGCGATATGCCTTTCGATTTGCAGACCCGGCTGCTGCGCGTGCTGTCGGACGGGCACTTCTACCGGGTGGGCGGCCATAGCGCGGTGAAGGCCAATGTGCGCGTCATTGCCGCCACCCACCAGAACCTGGAACAGCGCGTGAAGGAGGGCGGCTTCCGGGAGGATCTGTTCCACCGCCTGAACGTGATTCGCCTGCGCCTGCCAGCCTTGCGCGAGCGCCGCGAGGACGTGCCGGTGCTGACCCGCTACTTCCTGCAGCAAAGCGCCAAGCAACTCGATGTGGAGCCCAAACGCATTTCCGATGGCGCCCTGCGCGCCCTGAGCAGCTTCGACTTTCCGGGCAATGTGCGCCAGCTGGAAAACATCTGCCACTGGCTCACCGTCATGGCGCCCGCGCAGATGATTGAAGTGAAGGACATGCCGCCCGAGGTGCTCGCTGGCGTGCAGGAGGCTGAAGCAGAGGCTGGCCGGCGCGTGGCGCTGGCTTCCATGCCGGCACCTGCGGCATGGACGGAGCCTGTGGCACCCGCCGCGACCACCGTCTCCGCGGTGTATGCCATGCCCACCAGCTCGGCGCCTCTGCCGGAGGACGGGGTAGCGCCTGCAGTTGCTGTGGCGCTACCGCCTGCCATGGGCGCATCCAGCGCCGACTGGGAGCAGGGCCTGCAGGCCGAGGCCCACGCCTTGCTGGCCGACGGCCGCCCCGATGTGTGGGATGTGCTGACGCGGCGCTTCGAGACCCGCCTCATTCAGACTGCATTGGCCTCCACCCGGGGCCGCCGCATCGAAGCGGCGCAGAAGCTGGGCATAGGCCGCAACACCATCACCCGCAAGATCCAGGAATTGCACCTGGAGTAAGCGGCCTTCAGCCCAGCGTGAGTACCACCGGGGCGTGGTCGCTGGGTTGGGGCTTCTTGCGCGGGGCACGGTCTATGGTGCAGCCGGTGGCGCGCGCTTTCAGCGCATCGGTCACCAGAATGTGGTCGATGCGCAGGCCCCGGTTCTTCTGAAAGCCCAGCATGCGGTAGTCCCACCAGCTGTAGCTTTTGGGCGGCTGCTCGAACAGCCGGTGCGCGTCGTGCAGGCCCAGCGCCACCAGACGCTGCAGGTGCTGGCGTTCCTCGGTGGTGCAGTGGATGGTCTCGCGCAGGCCGTCGGGGTCCCACACATCGGCATCGTCGAACGTGATGTTGTAGTCCCCCATGAGGGCGAGCTGCGGGTGGCGCGTCAGCTCCTCCTGTACCCAGCGGTGCAGCGCGTCCAGCCAGCGCATCTTGTAGGCGAACTTGTCGCTGCCGGGCGCCTGCCCGTTGGGGAAATAGCAGCCCACCACACGCACGGTGCTGCCATCGGGCAGGGGGTAGGTGGCGGCAATGGCGCGGGACTGTTCGTCGGGGAAGCCGGGGATGTGGCGCACCACGTCCTGCGGCTCGGCGCGCGACAGCAGGGCCACGCCGTTGTAGGTTTTCTGGCCCAGCCAGACGGCGTGGTATCCGGCCTCGCGCAAGGCTTCGGCAGGGAATTTCTCATCGGGCAGCTTGAGTTCCTGCAAGGCCAGTACATCGACCGGGTGCTCGGCCAGCCATTCCAGCACGTGCGGCAGGCGCACGCCCAGGGAGTTCACGTTCCAGGTGGCAAGTTGCATGGGGTCAGTGTGGTGTGGGTGTGTGGTCTTGGCGTTCGTAGGTCACAAACGCGAACGGCAGGCCACTGGCGCTGGTGTGGCTTTCGCGGGCGGTCTCCACCCACTCGGGGCCCAGCGTGGGGGCATAGGCATCGCCCTCGAAGTGGGCGGCAATTTCGGTCACCACCACGCGGCGGGCCAGGGGCAGGGCCTGCTGGTAAATCTGCGCACCGCCCATGACCCAGACTTCCTCGGGCGCAGGCGGGCCTTGCAGCAGGGCCAGCGCTTCGGGCAGGCCGGTGGCGGTTTGCGCACCGGGAAAGGCGGCCCCTGGCTGGCGCGACAGCACAATGTTGAGGCGGCCCGGCAGCGGCCTGAATTTGGGGGGCAGGGAGTCCCAGGTCTTGCGGCCCATGAGCACGGGGCAGCCGTGTGTGCTGCGGCGAAAGTGGGCCAGGTCTTCGGGCAGGTACCAGGGCATGGCGCCCACGCCGTTCACCGTATGGCCAATCACGCCGTTGGCGGCGCGCGCGTAGATGAGGTTGATGCGCATGGCGGCGTTCAGGGGCACCCGGGCCGGTAGGTGGTGAGCAGTTGGCGCAGGCCATGCTTCAACACGAGCGCTTCGATGCCGACCGCCACAAACTGGGCGCCAGCGTCGAGCCAGGGCTGCACCTGCGCTGGGTTGAACCCCAGAATGCCCGGCGCCTTGCCGGCCTGGCGTATGCGCTGCAAGCCTTGGTGGATGGCGGCCAGTACTTCGGGGTGGTCGGGCTGGCCGGGGTAGCCCATGCTGGCGCTCAGGTCGGCCGGGCCTATGAACACACCATCCACACCCGGGGTGGCGGCAATGGCGTCCAGGTTGTGCATGGCAGTGGCCGTTTCCACCTGCACCAGCAGGCAGATTTGCGCGTTGGCCTCGTGCACATACTGCGGATACTGCTGCCAGCGCGTCGCGCGGGCCAGCGCGGCGCCCATGCCGCGCACACCTTCGGGCGGGTAGCGGCAGGCTGCGGCCACCTGGGCGGCCTGTTCGGGCGTGTCCACCATGGGCACCATGAGGGTCTGCACCCCTGCATCGAGGTACTGTTTGATGAGAGCCGTACCCACATCGCCGGTGCCTATGGGTACGCGCGCCACCGGGTGGGAGCGCGGCCGGCCTTCGGGCAGCGCCTCGGGCGTGCTGGCGCTGGCAATGCCCTGCAGCTGCGCCAGCAAACTGGGGATGTCGTTGGGGGCGTGTTCCCCGTCGATGAGGAGCCAGTCGAAACCGACGCCGGCGCACAACTCGGCGCTGTAGCCACTGGCCAGCCCTAGCCAGAGGCCGAACTGCACATCGCCACGGGCCAGCGCCTGCTTGAAGGGGTTGATGGGGGTCTGCATGCCAGAAGCTTAGCGCA
>JALOSG010000175.1:5258-5956 GCA_025458665.1 Serpentinimonas sp. | reverse complement strand
GGGTCTTTACGTTCCTGCAACCCGCTCCGGGTGGCGTGGGCCCCCGCCGCTGTGTTTTTTCTGGAGTTCGATCATGACGCTATGGCGCTTTGTACTGCTGTGGTGCGCAGCCCTGTTTTCGGTGCCGTCCCTGGCCCATGACTTTCGGCTGGGTGGCTTGCGTATAGACCACCCCTATGCCACGCCCTCCGAAGCGGGAGCTACAGCAGCCGCGGTGTATTTCCGGCGCTTTGGCAACACAGGCCCCACCGACGACCGCCTGATTGGCGCCAGCACACCCGTGGCTGAACGGGTGGTGATTCACCAGAGCGTACCCAACGCGGCCGGGCTGGCACTCATGTATGTGGAGCCCGCGGTGGAACTGCCTGCCGGTGCGTCACCGGCTTTTCGCCATACCGACCCCGACGGCTACCACCTCATGTTGCAACGACTGAACCGGCCGCTTCAGGTGGGCGACCGCTTCAGCCTGACCTTGCACTTCGAGCGGGCCGGCAGCGTGGACGTGGTGGTCTGGGTGCAGCAGCCGCGCAGGCCTGCCGCCCATGACCACAGCAGCCACAGCCACAGCCCCAGATCCAGCTCTACCCCCTGAACCCTTTCTTTTCCTCATCATGCAAGCTCCTTTTTCCTTGGCGCCGCTCGTTGCGGCCGCTCTCCTACTGCCTTCCTCCGCCCTGTGGGCCCAGACCACAGCCAGC
>JALOSG010000175.1:0-5235 GCA_025458665.1 Serpentinimonas sp. | reverse complement strand
GTGGTGTCGGCCACCGGCCTGGAGCAGCCTATCCAGGACGTTCAAGCTTCGGTGCAGGTCATCAGCGCCCGCGATCTGGAGGCCTTTACCGGTTCCAGCGTCACCCATGCGCTGAAAATGCTCACTGGCGTAGACGCTCGTGCCAACGGCACCAGCAGCTTTGTGGCCATACGCGGGCTGATCTCCAACGCGGGCTCACCGGTGCTGGTGCTGGTCGATGGCCTGCGGCGCACCGGCAAGTACGGCAACCCGCAACTCAACCTCATTGGCCTGGAGGAGGTGGAGCGCATCGAGGTGGTGCGCGGACCCATGTCTGCCCTGTACGGCGCCGATGCCACCGGCGGTGTCATCAACGTCATCACCAAGGGCAGCCGGCCTGGCCAGGCGTTTGGTGGGTCCGCCCAGATCACGCTGGGCACGATGGAGGGCGGCCAACGCAGCACCACCCTGACGGGCGCCACGCTGCGAGCTGGCACCGAAAGAACGGGCCACAGGATCAGCATCTCCACCAGGAACAAAGGCCTGTTCCGTTACCCGGAAACGGCCGCCACCACGTTCGACCTCAGCGAGATCGATGAAACCTTCCTGAGTTACCAGGGGGTGTGGGCCGTAGCGCCTGGCCACGAGCTGCGCTGGACGCTGGAAGCCGCCGACCAGGACGACACCGGCCCCACCCGGCTGGCGCGCGCTCCGTTCACCCCCTTCACCGCGGTGGAGAGCGAGCGCCGCGACACCTATGCGCTGCGCTACCAGGGCGTGGTGGGCGCGGGGGTGCTGGCCGTGGACCTTTCGCAGGGCCAGGCCGAAGCCGCCACCACCCGCAGCTTCCCCACCATCGAAACCACCGACTATGTGCAGACCGAACTGAAGGCGCGTTACGCGCTGGAGCTGGCCGACCACACCCTGGTGCTGGGGGGTGGCTGGCTGCGCGACGATCTGGAAATCAGCATCGTGCAAAGGAAGGCCGACACCACCAACCAGCACCTCTTGCTGCAAGACGAGTGGCGCTTTGCCCCGAACTGGAAGCTGCTGGGCGGCCTGCGCTGGGACGACTTCTCCACCTTTGGCAGTGTGGTGACACCGCGGCTGTCGCTGTCGTACGCGCCGGGCCCATGGTCGGTGCGTGTGGGCTACGGAGAGGCGTTCCGCGCCCCCTCGGCCACCGAGCAGTACTCCCGCTTCGTGCGCGGTCGCTTCCTCATTCTGGGCCGCGAGGATATCCAGCCCGAAGAAAACCGCTCCTGGGAGCTGGCCACCGCCTACCGGTCCGAACAGCTGGAGGCCGAGTGGGTGCTGTTCCGCTCCGACGTCACCAACCTGATCCAGGCGGTGCAAGAGCCCGCCCAGGCCGGAGACCCGCCCGGCGTGACCACCCGCAGCGTCTTCAGCAACGTGGGCAAGGCGCTGTTGCGCGGCTCCGAGCTCAGCGCCAGCTGGCAGGTCAGTCCTGCCTGGGCCCTGACCGGTGGCTGGGATTACCTCGACGCCAAAGACGGCATCACCGGTAGCCGCCTGACCCAGCGCGCCCGCCACACTTGGCGTGTTGGCGTGCGTTACGCGCAGGGGCCGTGGCGTCTGGATGTGCAGGGCCGCTATCTGCACGACTACTTTGCCAGCGTGAACGTGGCTCCGCCGACGCCCACACCGGCGCCGACCAGCAGCAACTTCGGCACCCTCGATGTGAAGCTGGCCTACCGCGTCAACGCCACCTGGACCACGGCGGTGGGGATCGACAACCTGACCAACGCCCGGCAACCCGCCAACTACAGCGCCACCGGTTCTGTGCAGGACCCGCCAGGCCGATTCTTCTACCTCCAGGCCAAAGCCCACTTCTGATGAGCCACACACCATGACCATGATCACCGACAACCCGACCGTCCCCGCAGAGCGTGCCTTGCTGCAAGACCCCGCAGCGCTGCGGCAAGCCTGGGCCGAACTGGTGACTGCCCACCCCCACCTGCACGGCCCCGAGGCCGCCGCCCGGCTGGGCGTGCCCGAAGCCGCTTTGCTGGCTGCCCGGCTGGGGCATGGCGCTGTGGAGCTGCAGCCCGATCTGCCGGCGCTGCTGGCCCCATGCGGGCAATGGGGAAAGCTGCTGCTGGCTGCGCGCAACCGCCTGGGTGTGGCCCTGCTCATCATGGACGACGCGCAGGTATCGCCCACCACTGCCGGCCTGCAGCTGCGCACGGCGCAGCATGTGGGCGAGGTGGCGGCACTGGGCGTGCACCGCTGCTTCTTTTTCGAGGAGCGCGACCACCACGGCCATACCTTCAGCCTGAACTGGTTCGACGCCAGTGGCCATGTGATTGGTCGCCTGTTCCTGATGTCCAAGTCGGGCCGGGAGATAGCGCTGCCGCACCTCATGGCGCATGCCCTGCCGCAAGCCACTCCGTTCTGGACGCCGGGCGCTGCGGTGGCCTTGCCCTTGTTGCCCAGCGCCATGCCCCAGGGTGAACTGCTGCCCCTGACAGGACCCCAGACGGAACATCCCTCGGCGCCGCTGGCGGCAGATGCCCAGGCCATCCAGACCCGCGCCGAGGCGGCGGTGTTGCACAGTGCCGATGCGCCCTCCATGCAGCTTTGGTTTGCCGGACCGGGCCTGGCCGTTCGGTACCAGGGGCCGCTGGCCAAGGTGTCGCGCACAGCGGGCGCGGTGCATGCCTCAGACGCAGCCTGCAAGCTCCACCTGCGGATGGCGGCCTGTGTGCAGATGCAACAGCTCCAGCGCCAGGAGGGTGGGCAGGCGCTGGTACTGAGCGACGGTGCCGGCGGTGTGCTGGTGCTGCAGGCAGGCCCCGGCGCAGCGGACTCGGTGGCCTGGCTGGCGCAGTGGCAGGCGTCCCTGAACCCAACGTTACCGGAGGCAACCTGATGAACCATACCGCACAGAATGGCCAGCGCCGGCGCTGGCTGGTGGGGTCAGCAAGTGTCCTCGGGCTGCACCTTGCGAGGCGTATGGGGGCGGGTATGGCTGCGGCAGCAGGGGCCGGGATAGGTGCTGCAAGCGCCCAGGTGGCCAGCCCCGGCCAGCCGCCCGAACGCTGGATCGTGACCAACAGCTACGTGGCCGACATCGTGGTGGCGCTGGGTGGGGCCAGCTGGATTGTGGCGGTGGGCGGCGGCTCGGACCACATCACCGAACTGCGCGGGGTACCCCGCCTGCCAGGCTTCCGGCAAACCTCGGCCGAACCCATGCTTTCGGTTTCGCCCCGCCGCGTCATCGCCACCACGGAGTGGGCGGTGCCGCAGGTCTTCGACCAGCTCCGTTCGGCCGGCGTGGCGGTGGAGGTGCTGGACGGCGAACAGACGCCGGCTGGCGTGGAGCGGCGCATACGGAAGGTGGCCAGCCTCATGGGCCGCCAGGCCCAGGGCGAGCAGCTTGTGGGGCAATTCCAGCGCGAACTGGCCGAGGTCAGGCAGCAGGTGGTCCAGCAAGTGGCGCGGGTGCCAAACCCGCCCAAGGCGCTGTTCGTGCTTGCGGGCGGTGGGCGGCCCACGCTGGTGGGCGGCAAAGGCAGCAACGTGGCCTTGCTGCTGGAGCTGGCTGGCGCGCGCAATGTGGCCGAGGGCGTGGAGGGTTTCAAGGTCATGAGTGTGGAGTCCATGATCGAGGCGGCCCCGGACGTCATCCTGACCAACGAAGACGGCACCCAGCCCATCGACGGTATTCCGGTGGCCTTGCGTGCCCCGGGCGCGCTGGATACACCGGCCGGCCGGGCGGGTCGGCTCATCACCATTCCGGGCCGCTATCTGCAGGGCATGGGCATACTCACGCCCGAAGGCGTGCGGCTGCTGGCCCGCCAGCTCTACCCCGGCTTCCCATGAGTCCGCTCGCTCCTCTGCGCGGGCCCCTGGTGCTGGCCGCAGCGGCCGCCGTGTTTCTGGGCGTGGCAGTGCTGGCCATCGGCATCGGGGCGGTGCGCATTCCACCGCTCCAGGTGGTTGCGGTCCTGTTGGGCCTGGACGACCCCACCATCACCGACGCCCATCGCGCCGTGGTCATGAATGTGCGGCTGCCCCGCGTCCTGCTGGCCCTGCTGGCCGGCGCGGGGCTGGCCTGTGCGGGTGTGATGATGCAGGCGCTGTTCCGCAATCCCCTGGCCGACCCGGCCCTCATCGGTGTCTCGGCCGGTGCAGCGCTGGGCGCGGTGGCCACCATCGTGCTGGGCGCTACGCTGCTGCAAGGCTTCAGCCTGTGGCTGGGCGTGTGGACCTTGCCGGTGGCTGCATTCATCGGGGCTTTGGCCACGGCCGCTCTGGTGTTCCGGCTGTCCAGCCGGGACGGGCAGGTCGATGCCACCACCATGCTGCTGTGCGGCATTGCGGTCAACGCGCTCATGGGGGCAGGCATCGGGCTGCTCACCTATCTGGCCACCGACGAACAACTGCGCAACCTCACCTTCTGGAGCCTGGGCAGTCTGGGCGGTGCCACCTGGTCGTCGCTGCTGGGCGCCGCGCCTGCCATCTTGCTCATGGTGCTGGTGGGCCCGTGGCTGGCGCACCAGCTCAACGCGCTGCTGCTGGGCGAATCCGAGGCCTTGCACCTGGGGGTGGCAGTGCAGCACCTCAAGCGCACGGTGGTGGCGCTCACGGCGGCCTCGGCCGGCGCGGTGGTGGCCGTCAGTGGCGTCATTGGCTTCATCGGGCTGGTGGCGCCGCACATGGCGCGGCTCATGGTGGGGCCAGACCACCGCTACGTGCTGCCGCTGGCCTCCCTCCTGGGCGCCATTCTGCTGACGGCAGGCGATCTGGTGGCCCGCACCGCCGTGCGCCCCGCGGAGTTGCCTATCGGTATCCTCACGGCGCTCATGGGGGCACCGTTTTTTCTCTGGCTGTTGCGCAACAGGTCGTCATGAAGCCGCCACCAACACCCCCTCCTGCCACCCTGGCGGTGCACGGTCTGCGCGTGGAGCGTGCGGGCAGAATGCTGGCGCAACTGGCCCGGCTGGAAGTTCATGCGGGCGAGTTTGTGGCGCTCATCGGCCCCAATGGCGCGGGCAAGTCGTCCCTGTTCCGCGCATTCACGGGTGAATGGCCGGCCAGCGGCTACATCGGTCTGTGGGGCCGGCCCCTGCCGCACTGGCCGCGGGTGGAACTGGCGCGCCGTATGGCCGTCATGCCGCAGCATTCCCATCTCCATTTCGACTTCACCGTGAACGAGGTCATTGCCCTGGGGCGTCTGCCCCACCGTGGCGAACCCCTGCGCCAGACCCGCGAGGCTGTGCAGGCCTGCAT
>JALOSG010000174.1 GCA_025458665.1 Serpentinimonas sp. | reverse complement strand
GCCAGCGCCTGGGGTGCGGGCAGTGCAATGGCCAGCCCCAGCGAGGCGCCCATGAACGGGGCGGTACACGGCGAGGCAATGGCCGTGGCCAGCACACCGGTCAGGAAAGCATCGACCGTGGGGTTTTTGGCCTGCAGGCTGGCCACCGAACTGGGCAGCACACGGCCAAACTCGAACAACCCGGCCAGGTTCAGACCTATGACCGTGAACAGCACCGCCAGGCCGGCCACCACCGCCGGGCTTTGCAGCTGGAAGCCCCAGCCCAGTTGCTCGCCGGCGGCGCGCAAGCCCAGCAGCAGCGCACCCAGGGCCACGAAGGACAGTACCACGCCCGCGGTGTAGGCCAGCCCGCCCATGCGGTGTGCATGCCGTTGCTGGCCATGCTGGGCAAAGCTCATGACCTTGATGGCCAGCACCGGGAACACGCACGGCATGAGGTTGAGGATGAGGCCACCCACCAGCGCGCCCAGCAGCGCAGCCCACAGGGTGAGGGAGGGGGTCCCGGTGGCTGGCGGCGCGTTGGCGGCGCGCAGGGCGTTTTGTTCCAGCGCAGCCACCAGCGCGTCCGATACCCCAACCGGCGCAGGCAGCGCAGCCAGGGCTGGCCAGGCGCCTTGCACCGGTACCTCCAGCTGTACGCCGGGCAGGCCGTAGCCTTTGCCGGGTGGGCTGGCTTCGGACAGCACCAGCGTCATGGCCGCAGGGGCATCGGAGCGGTGCGGGGACAGTGGAACATCGGCGTGCCAGGTGCTGCCTTCCCAGCGCTGTTGCCAGGGTGCACCGGGCTCGATGATGCCGCCCGTTTCCGGGAAGAACTCCAGCGTGCGGCCCTGCCAGCTGGCGGGCAGGCCACCTACCGCCACCGCAATGGCTTGCTCAGAGGGCACCACGGCGTTGCTGGCGGGCGGGTTTTGCAGGACGGTAGGCGCCGCATCGAAGCTGGCCTGGAAAGCCTGAGCGTGCGCGGTGATGGGGCCGGCCGGGCTGCCGGGCTCCTCCACCGGGAGCTGCAGCGCAAAATTGCCTTCCTCGGGAATGCACTCGCGCCGGCAGATGAGCCAGCTGGCGTATAGCCCCACGTCGATCTGTGTGCCGGTGAACTCGGGGGCAATGTTCAGCGGAACGGGCAGCACCACGGTGCCGTCGTAACCGTAGTTGGCCAGATCGCCGATGGGGAATTTGCGCGGCGTGGGCCAGGCAATTTCACCCACCGACACGCCGGCGGGCAGCGTCCACTCCAGCATGGTGGGCAGGCCGGAATCGCCCGGGTTTTTCCAGTAGGTGTGCCAGTCGGGGGCGTGGGCAATCTGCAGGCCCAGCCACAGGGTTTTGCCTGGCGCCACACCTGCGGGGGCGTGGGTGAGCAGTTCCACCTTCGCCTGCGGGCTTTGCACCAGCGTGCTGGGCGTCTGCAGGTTGGCCAGTGCGGCCGTGGGCAGGGCAAGCAGGACAGTGGCGGCCAGCGTGCACCCCCGCCGGGCCAAGGCTGAGGCGGTGCGCTGCAGTGCCAGGCGCCATGGCGCCAGAGAAGAAGGGGTCAAGCGGGACATAGAAAGTCTGAGATTGGGGGGGCTGGCAAAGTTCCAGGGCGCCCATTTTGCCCTTTCTGGGCTTTTCCCCGGGTGCGCGGCCTGAAAGCTAAACTCGCCCCATGCGTGCCGCCCAGACCCCACTGTCCGCTGCCCCGTCCGCTGCCCCGTCCGCTGCGCCCGGCACTGCGCCAAGCCCGGTGGCTGTCTCTGCGCCTGCGGTTTTGCAAGGCTGGCGCCCCTGGGCGCAGTTGCGCACCACCGACTTTGCCACCCTGGACCCGCACCGCACCGTAGCCGTGCTGCCCGTGGCCGCCACCGAGCAGCACGGACCGCATTTGCCGCTCTCGGTGGATACCGATCTGGTGGAGGGTATTCTGGCCGCCGCCCGGGCCTTGGCCGAGCCCAGCCTCCCCATTCTGCAACTGCCCACCCAGGCGGTGGGCCTGAGCCCCGAACACCAGGGCTTTGCCGGCACGCTCACCCTGCGGCCGGAGACGCTGCTGGCGCTGTGGGGCGATATCGGTGAATCGGTAGCGCGCGCGGGTGTGAAGAAGCTGCTCATATTCAACAGCCACGGCGGGCACAGCGGCATCATGGATGTGGTGGCGCGCGACCTGCGCACCCGGCTGGGCCTGCTGGTGGTGTCGTGCAGCTGGTTCAATCTGCCCCTGAAAGACGAAGCCGGTAACGATGTGAGCGCCCGCTTCCCGGCCCACGAACACCGCTTCGGCATCCATGCCGGGCAGATGGAAACCGCCCTCATGCTGGCCCTGCGGCCCCAGGACGTGCGCATGGAGGCGGCCCGCAATTTCCCCTCTACCTCGGAAGACCGTGCCCAGCGTTACGCGGTGCTGGGCAATGGCCGCAGTGCCAAGCTGGCCTGGCAGATGCAGGACTACCAGCCAGCCGGTGCCGCTGGCAACGCTGCAGCCGCCACCGCCGAGGATGGCCACGCCCTGCTGGATGCCGCGGCGCGGGGGCTGGCCCAACTGCTGGCCGAGTTGGTGGACCTGCCGCTGTCCACCCTGCAGCCTGCGCCGCTGGAGCCCGGCCAGCGCGGCCCGCACAGAACCCCCTGACCCACCGCCCCAGGAACTGCCCCATGACCGATTCCGCCACCTTCCAGGACTCCAACAGTGGCCCCGAACGCCGCCAGTTTCTGCGTTCCGTGTTCGACGCCCCGCTCCAGGTGGCCGCCGGCGGGCGCATCCAAAAGGGCCGCTTGCTGGACATTTCCCTCAAAGGGGCGCTGGTGGAGCGGCTGGACGACTGGGCACCCAAGGTGGGTGAGGTCTGCATGATCCGGCTTATTCTCACGGCGGGCGTGTCCATTGCCATGACCACCACCGTGGCGCATGTGCGCGATGGGCAGGTGGGCCTGCACTGCGACCGCATCGACCTGGACAGCATCACCCACCTGCGCCGGCTGGTGGAGCTGAATTCCGGCGACCCCGACCTGCTGGAGCGCGATCTGGCGCGGCTGGCCAGCGTGCCGCCTGAAGCCTGATTCCGGCCGCCGAGCTCAGCCAGCGCCTGCCTGGGCAGGTTCAGGCGTAGGTGATCCAGTCGGCATCCGCCGGCTGGTGCAGGTGCGGCAGGGCGTTGAAGCTCACCAGGTGGTGGCGCTTGGGGTTGAACGCGAACTCCGACACAGCGGTGTTGCGGATGCGCAGATTCAGCTCGATGGTGGTTTCCGGCGTGGTGCCCAGCACATGGCCCACCGCCGTGGCAATCGGCCCGCCGCTGGAGACGATGAGCACGTTGCCGCTGTGCTGGCTGCGCACATGGTCCAGCGCCGAGGTCACGCCCTGCACAAACCCGTCGTAGGTGGGCATGCCGCGCGGGCTCACCACGCCCGCCATCCACTGGCGCAAGCCATCGCGCAGCAGGCGGAAATGCTGCCGGTAGCCTTCGGTGGAATGGGGCTCGGCGGGGAGCTGGGCCTGTATGGCTTCCAGCACGGCGGCGCTGTCGTACTCATTCAGGCCAGGCCAGGCCAGTGGCTGTTGCACGGCGCTACCGCTCTGCCCCAGTCCTTCGGCTATGCCGGCCCAGGTTTGCTGCTGGCGCTTCAGGGTGCCGGTCAGCACGGCCTCGAACTGCACGCCATGCTGGCGGAAAAACTCGCCCAGGCGCACGCTCTGCCGGTGGCCCAGCGGGCTGAGCTGGTCGTAATCGGCGGCGCCAAACGAAGCCTGGCCGTGGCGTACAAGGTAGAGCGTTCCCATGCCGGAATTGTCCTGTTGCGCCCGTGTGGCGGGCAGTCGCCGGCGTGACGTGGCGTGCAGCGGGAGGCTGGGCAGGAATCCAGGCCGGGAAGCCAGGGCAGGAACCTAAGCCACCAGGGGCGCGCGTTCCATGGCCGCCACCTGGTCCCACAGGGCCTGCGCCTGTTCCAGCCAGTAGCTGCTGCTGCCAAACCACGGAAAGTTGATGGGGAAGATGGGGTCGTCCCAGCGCCGGGCCAGCCAGGCGCTGTAGTGCAGCAGGCGCAGGGTGCGCAAGGGTTCCACCAAGGCCAGTTCGCGGCGGTCGAACTCGCGGAACTGTTCGTAGCCGTCCAGCAACAGGCCCAGCTGGCGCTGCTGCTGGCTGCGGTCTCCGCTCAGCAGCATCCACAGGTCCTGCACGGCGTGGCCGCTGCGGGCATCGTCCAGATCCACGAAGTGGGGGCCGCCGCCGGGCAGGTCGGTGGGGGTCCAGAGGATGTTGCCGGGGTGGCAGTCGCCATGCAGGCGCAGGGTTTGCAAAGGCGCCTCCGGGTGGCCAGCGCACGCCAGCATCTGGCGCGCCAGGGCCAGCGCCGCTTCGGCGGCTTCGCGCCAGGGGCGTTCCGCGTCCAGCGGCAGCGCGCCATGCTCCAGCAACCAGGCCACCGGTTCGGCCCCGAAGGTGTGGGCGTTCAGCGCTGGGCGGTGCACGAAGGGCTGGCGCGCGCCCACCTCATGCAGTCGCGCCATGAAGCGGCCTATCCATTCCAGTACCTCGGGGTCGTCGAGTTCCGGTCGGCGTCCGCCTCGGCGCGGGCTCACGCTGAATTCGAACCCGGCCCAGGGGTGCAGGGTGGCGGCAGGGTGGGCGGGGTCCTCTGCGCCTTGCGCGATCCGGGGCAGCAGCAAGGGCGCCACCATGGGCACTTCGGCGGTGGCCAGCTCCAGCGCAAACCGGTGTTCTTCCTGAATCTGGGCGGTGCTCCAGCGCTGGGGCCGGTAGAACTTGGCCACCACCACCTCGCCGCTTTCCAGGTGCGCCTGGTACACGCGGTTCTCGTAGGAGCTGAGCGCCATGAGGCGGCCGTCGCCGTACAGGCCCACGCTGGCCAAAGCATCCAGCACCACGTCCGGGGTCAGGGACTCGAAGGGGTGCGTGGTGGTGGAGGACATGGTCACATTGTCGCCGCAGGGCCTGTCCTATCATCGGACCATGCCGCGTTCCTCTTCCCCTCGCCCCGCACCCACTCTGCACGAGCAACTGCCCGAGCTGCGCCCTGGCCAGTCGGTGGAACTGCTCAAGGCGCTGCACATCGTCACCCGCGAGGGCAAGCTCAACCAGGACACGCGGCGCAAGCTCAAGCAGGTGAACCACCTGCTGCAGTTCATAGAACCGCTGTTGCAAGAAGCGCTGGATGCGCGCGGGGATGTGGTGCTGGTGGACCACGGTGCGGGCAAGTCTTACCTGGGCTTCATGCTCTACGACCTGTTCTTTCAGCAGCGCAGCGTGGGCAGCGTGTGGGGTGTGGAGAGCCGTGCCGAGCTGGTGGAACGCTCGGCTGCGCTGGCGCAGCA
>JALOSG010000173.1 GCA_025458665.1 Serpentinimonas sp. | reverse complement strand
GTCTATGAAGGTGGCCCAGGGAATGACGCGGTAATCGGCCTTGAATTTCTTGAAGTCGCCAAACAGCGCGTTCACCGCCGCGTACCACGCCTGGTGCGCCGCCACGTGGGTGAACTGGAAGGGTCCGGCCACATCGCCGGCCGCGTAGATATTGGGGTAAATGGTCTGCAGGTATTCGTTGGTTTCCACCGTGCGGTCGGTCGGAATACCCAGTTCTTCCAGGCCGTAGCCCGTGAGCCGCGCGGAGCGGCCTACGGCGCAGATCAGCTCATCGAACTCGATGCGCTGTTCCTGCCCGGCATGCTCCACCACCAGCGCCTTCACGCCCTGGTGCACTTCGCAGCGCAGCGCCTTGTGGCCAGTGCGCACGTCCACGCCGCTGGCCTGCAGCGCGGCCTGCGCCAGCACGCTCACCTCTTCGTCCTCCCGCACCATGATGCGCGGACCCATTTCCACCTGGGTCACCTGAGCGCCCAGCCGCGCAAAGCTTTGCGCCAGCTCGCAGCCTATGGGGCCGCCACCCAGCACCACCAGCCGGCGCGGCACGGCATCGAGTTGGGCAAACTTGTCCCACAAGGTGTCGCTGGTCACGTAGCCTGTTTCTTCCAGGCCAGGCAGCGGCGGCACGAAAGGCCGCGCGCCAGCGGCAATCACAATGCTGCGCGCAGTCAGGCGCTGGGTGCCGCCGTCATTCAGCGCAATCTCCACCGTCCAGGGGTTCACCAGCCTGGCGTAGCCTTGCAGCACCTCCACGCCCAGGCCGGTGTAACGCTCCACACTGTCGTGCGGCTCTATGGCCCGGATCACATCGTGCACGCGCTGCATCACCTGGCGGAAGCTGAACGCCGGCGCCGTATCGCTCAGGCCGTAGCGGCTGCCATGGCGCATCTGCTCGGCCAGCTTGGCGCTTTTGATGAGGGCTTTGCTGGGCACGCAGCCGTAGTTCAGGCAATCGCCGCCCATCTTGTGGGCCTCTACCAGAGTGACCTTAGCCTTGACCGTGGCGGCGATGTAGGCCGATACCAGCCCACCAGCGCCCGCCCCGATCACGATCAGGTTGCGGTCAAATTGGCGGGGCCGCTGGCCCTCCCAGCGGGCGTACACACGGCGCCCACGCACCACATCGAGCACCTTTTTCACCACCAGCGGCAACACACCCAGCAGCACAAAGGAACCAATGAGCGCGGGCGACAGAATGCCGCCCAGCGAATCAATGCGCGCCAGCTGAGTTCCGGCGTTCACGAAGGCCAGAGTGCCAGCCAGCATCCCCACCTGGCTGACCCAGAAGAAGGTCCAGGGCTTCATGCGCGTCAGGCCCATGAGCAGGTTGAGCGCAAAGAAAGGAATCACCGGAATGAGGCGCAGGGAGAACAGGTAGAACGCACCCTCCTTCTCCATGCCCTTGTTCACCTCGTCGAGCTTGCGGCCAAAGCGCTGCTGCATGGTGTCGCGCAGCACATAGCGCGCCGCCAGCATGGCCAGCGTGGCCCCCGCCGTGCTGGCAAACGACACCAGAAGAAGGCCCCACCACAGGCCGAATATGGCGCCACCCGCCAGCGTCATGATGGCTGCACCGGGCAAGGACAGCGCCGTCACCAGCACGTAAATACCAAAATACGCCGCGCTGACCGCAAGGGGCCGCTCGGCATACAACTGCGCAAACGCGTCCTGGCTCTCCTTGATGAACGCCAGGCTCAGGAAGCGGCCCAGATCGAAAGCGAAAAACAGCGCCACGCCCGCTGCAATCGCGGCCAATAACAGTATTTTTTTCTTGTTCACAGTGCAGTCCCAGTCGGCTGCGCAGGCAGCGCCAGGACCGTTACAGCCGCCGGCTGAGGCTTAAGGGGGACAAAAACCATGACATCTCCTCGATCGCTTCCAAAGGCATTACACAATAGTCGGGGCAGCGCTGCATGTCTTACAAAGCTGCCCGCCATGCCCTCTGCCGACTGACGTATCTTTCGCCGCCATGCTGCCACCCACCCACCCGAGCCCGTCTGCGTTGTTCCCGAACACCCAAGCGCAACGGCTTGCCGTGGTAGTGCCTGTACTGAACGAGGCCGCTGGCCTGTCCTCCCTGCTGGCGCACCTGCAGCCCCTGCGCGCCCGAGGCGCGCTGGTGGTGGTGGCAGACGGAGGCAGCCAGGACGGAACATCAGACCTGTTGCAGCAGGCCCAGGCCGAAGGACGGATAGACGCGTGGGTAGCGGCCCCACCAGGCCGCGCGGCGCAGATGAACGCCGGGGCACTTTGGGCGCTGAAAGCCCTGCAGTCCCCGGAGGCGTGCAACGCTGAGCCCACGCGCACCCACACGCTGTTGTTCCTTCACGCCGATACCCGGCTCCCGCCCAACGCCGACCTGCTGATTGCCCGTGCGCTGTCGGGCCCCGCTGCGCCCTGCTGGGGCCGCTTCGATGTACGGATTGAAGGCCGGCACCCGGGCCTGCGTGTGGTGCAGGCGCTCATGAACCTGCGCTCCCGCCTGACCGGCATCGCTACCGGGGATCAGGCCATCTTTGTCCGCAGCAAAGACTTCCTGGCCGTAGGCGGCTTCCCCGCACAGCCGCTCATGGAAGACATCGAGCTATCGGCGCGCTTGCGCCGCCTCACGCCCCCTGCCTGTCTGCGTGAACAGGTGCTCACCTCAGGGCGCCGGTGGGAAAGCCGGGGGCTATGGCGAACCATCCGGCTCATGTGGCGGCTGCGGGCGCACTACTTTGCAGCCGGCGACCGTGTGGCCGCATCACGCCAGCTGGCGCTGGACTACGGCTACACCGTACGCCCCATGGCTGCCGTATCCATCCTGGCCAAGGCGCCTGTACCCGGGCTGGCCAAAACGCGTCTGCAACCGCTGCTGGGCGCAGCCGGGGCCGCCCGCGCGCAGCGGGCATTCACCCTGCGCGCGCTGCGCACCGCGTTCGAGGCCAGCACCGGCCCGTGCACCCTGTGGTGTGCGCCCGACCCCGCGCACCGGCTGTTCCGGTTGCTGCGCCTGCGCTTCGGCATCGCATGCGCAGCGCAGTCCGGGGGCGACCTGGGCCAGCGTATGGCGCATACCGTGGCCGAGCATTTCCGCGAACATCCTGGCCTGCCCCTGCTGCTCATGGGCACAGATTGCCCTGCGCTGACGCCAGCGCACCTGCAGGCCGCCGCCGCCGCCCTGGTGGATCACGATGCGGTGCTCATCCCCGCCGAGGACGGCGGCTACGTGATCATCGGGCTGCGCCAGCCCCGCCCAGGCCTGTTCCCGGAGGTGTTCCAGGGCGTGGCGTGGAGCACCGAGCGTGTCGCCGCCCAGACCCGCGAGCGGCTGCAGGCTGCAGGCGCTCGCTGGGCCGAACTGCCCACACTGTGGGACGTGGACGAGCCCCAAGACTGGCTTCGGCTGCAAGCGCAAGGTGGTTTAGGCTAACGGCATGCGAGACCCCCGCCACTGGCACGCCTTGCCGCCCCACGAGGTGCTGGCCCACCACGAAACCCACCCCGATGGCCTGAGCAGCGCTGCCGCGCAGGAGCGTTTGCAGCGCCACGGCCCCAACGCACTGCCCACCGCCCCGGCGCCCAGCCTGTTCCAGCGGGCGCGCGCGCAGTGCCACAACCTGCTGATCTATGTGCTGCTGGCTGCCGTTGGGATTACGGCGCTGCTGGGCCACTGGGTCGATTCGGGAGTCATTCTGGCCGTGGTGGTGCTGAACGTGGCCATCGGGGTGATGCAGGAGGGCAAAGCCGAGCGCGCCATGGAGGCCATACGCCACATGCTGGCGCCACATGCCGTGGTGTGGCGGGACGGACGTTCCCAGAACCTACCTGCCACCGAACTGGTGCCCGGCGATGTGGTGGCGCTGTCCTCCGGCGACCGGCTCCCGGCCGATGTGCGCCTGCTGCACGCCGACCGCCTGCGCGTGGACGAAGCCGCACTGACCGGCGAGTCGGTCCCGGTAGACAAGCAGGTAGAGGCTGTACCGGCCGACGCTTCCCTGGGAGACCGCCAAAGCATGGCTTATGCCGGCACACTGGTGACGCAGGGACAGGCCCGCGCCGTGGTGGTGGCCACCGGTACGAACACCGAAATGGGCCGCATTGGCCACCTGCTGGCCTCCGTGGAGCAGGCCGCCACGCCCCTGGTTCGCCACATGGCGCACATGTCGCGCTGGGTCACGTTCGCGGTGCTGGGCGCTGCAGCAGTGCTGTTCCTGTTCGGCACCCTGGTGCGCGGCATGCCCATGGGCGAAATGTTCATGACCGCAGTCGGGCTGGCCGTGGCCGCCATTCCCGAAGGGCTGCCCGCCATCATGACCATCACCCTGGCCATCGGGGTGCAGCGCATGGCGCGCCGGCAAGCGGTCGTGCGGCAATTGCCTGCGGTGGAAACGCTGGGCGCAGTCACCGTCATCTGCTCGGACAAGACCGGCACCCTCACCCGCAACGAAATGACGGTGCAGGCGGTGCAACTGGCCAGCCAGACCGTGCAGGTGGATGGCACCGGCTACACGCCCCGGGGCGCCTTGCGGGTGCAACCTGCTGCCAGCCCTGCCGATGTTCCCGCCCTGCAGGCTCTGGCCGAGTGTGCCGCCCTGTGCAACGACGCGCAGTTGCACGAAGCGGCCGGCGGCTGGGACCTCACCGGCGACCCCACCGAAGGTGCTCTGCTCAGCCTCGCCATGAAGGCCGGGCTCAGTCCCGCAGATCTGGCGCGGGAACGCCCGCGTCTGGCGGCCATTCCCTTCGAGAGCGAACACCGCTACATGGCTACCCTGCATGCGGGCTGTGGCACAGCGCCGGCCACCCTGCAGGTCAAAGGGGCGCCAGAGGCTCTGCTGGCCCTGTGCAACCAGCAGATGAACGCTGAGGGACAGCCCGAGCCGCTCGACCGGACACACTGGCAGGACGCCATCAAAGCGCAGGCGCGCCTGGGCCGCCGTGTACTGGCTCTGGCCCGGCGCACGCTGGACGCAGAGACGCTGCAAAGCATCCAGCGCAGCCCTGCCCTGGTTGCCGCACACCTTGAGGGTGATCTCACACTGCTGGGATTGGTAGGCATCATCGACCCTCCCCGTGAGGAGGCCATCCGCGCCATCGCCGACTGCCGCGAAGCGGGGATACGGGTGAAGATGATCACGGGCGACCATGCCGCCACCGCCACAGCGATAGCCCTCCAACTCGGCATGGTCCGGCCAGACGGCGAAAACGCCACCCTGCAACACGCCGTGCAGCAGGCCGACGTATTTGCACGCGCCAGCCCCGAGCACAAGCTGCGCCTGGTCCGGGCTCTGCAGGCCCGCGGCGAGGTGGTGGCCATGACCGGCGACGGCGTCAACGACGCTCCCGCCCTGAAACAGGCCGATGTGGGCGTAGCCATGGGCCAGAAGGGCACCGAGGCGGCCAAGCAGGCTGGCGCCATCGTGCTGGCGGACGACAATTTCGCCTCCATCGCGCACGCGGTGGAAGAAGGCCGTACGGTGTACGACAACCTGCGCAAGACCATCACCTTCCTGCTGCCCATGAACGGTGGGGAATCGCTGTCCTTGCTGGCT
>JALOSG010000172.1 GCA_025458665.1 Serpentinimonas sp. | reverse complement strand
AACTCAACAGACGCTGTCATGGATGGTGTGATCGCTGAGCGGGGCTGAACTTACGCCATGGGGCTGGGTCCATAGAAAGGTGAAAGGCAACGTTCCGAGCCATTGCTTGCGGCAAACGCAGAGAGATTGCCAAGGGTGCGCAGCGCCCTACATTTATCGTGTTTATACCAACGGGCTTATTCCATGAAAACTCTGATCTGGGTGTTGTTTGCGGTGCTGGTACTGGGCTGGACGGGGCTGGCGGCGGTATCGGTTCAACTGACCGAATGGCTTTTCGGAGCGATGGCCAGCGGGGAGGCCGGCGCTGTCACCGGGCAAGTGGCTGGCACACTGGCCAACTGGCCGATACCGGCGTGGCTGGCACCCTGGGTATCTCCCGAGATGATCCAGGCTCTGCAAGCGTCCTGGGTGGAGATGCTGGGCTGGCTCTCAGCCATCATGCCGTCCATGGCGGGTCTCTCAGGGCTGGTGAGCGTGCTGGTGTGGGTGTTCTGGGGGCTGGGGGCGCTCACCTTGCTGGCCATTGCGGTGCTGTTGCACTGGCTGGTGGGCCGTATGGCGGGAGCACCCAAAGCCACGGCGTTACGACAGGGCGCCTGAGACTCCCCCCGGTTTGGGGCAGCAGCTCTAACCCGGCTGCCGCCAGGCATCTGGCGGCGTCCAAGACGCCACCCAGCCGGGTATGGCGCTGGCCTCCATCGGCCGGGCAATACCGTAGCCTTGCGCCAGATGGCAACCCAGACCGAGGAGCACGTTGCCGTGCTCGATCGTCTCCACGCCCTCGGCCACCACTTCCAGATCGAACGCCTGCGCCAACCCCAGGATGCCGCGCAGTATGGCCAGGTCGTGGGCACTGGCCAGCATGCCGCGCACAAAGCTCTGGTCTATCTTGATGGCGGCTATATCCAGCTGGCGCAGGTAGGTGAGCGAGGAATAGCCGGTACCGAAGTCGTCGAGCGCAAAACGCACACCCATGTGCTTGCACGCCTCTATGACGCGCGAGGCCTGCGCCATGTCCTGCAAGGCGCTGGTCTCCAGAATCTCCAGTTGCAGGTGTTCAGCACGGAACTGCGGTTGCCCCGACAGATGTTGCTGCAGCCTGTCCACAAAGTCGGGGCGCTGCAAGTACAGGGCGCCTGCGTTCACGCTCACCGGGAGGCAAAGGCCAGCATCGAGCCAGCGCACGTGCTGGGCCAGCGCCTCGGCCACCACCCAGTCGTCCAGTTCCGCCGCCAGTAGATGGTTCTCCAGCATGGGCAGGAAGTCGGCGGGGTTCAGGCGGCCTTTCTCGGGGTGGTCCCAGCGGATGAGCGCCTCCGCCCCGACCACCACACCCGCGTGCATATCGACCTTGGGCTGGTAGTGCAGGCAGAACTCGCCCGAACGCAAGGCCTCACGAATACGGTCTAGCCACTCGTGCCGGTGGCGCAGGGTATGGTCCTGCTGCGCATCGAACACGCAAAAGCGGTTCTTGCCCTGTACTTTGGCCTGGTACATGGCTTGGTCGGCCTGGCGCAGCAGCTGCTCCGCGTCCAGCAACTCGGCCTGGGGGTAGAAAGTCACGCCCACGCTGGCGGAAACCTGCAACCACTTCCCGTCGATGGAGAACGGGGCTGCGGCCACTTCTATGAAACGGTCTACCACCTCCAGCGCGCTGCCCTGCTCGTCCAGATCCAGCAGCACGGCCGCGAACTCGTCCCCCCCAACGCGGGCCAGCGTGTCGCCGTCGCGGAGCGTGTCCCGGATACGGCGGGCCAGCGAGACCAGCAGTTGATCCCCCACGCTGTGGCCGTGGTGGTCGTTCACAGCCTTGAATCCATCGAGATCGAGGAACAGCACGGCCACCTGCTTCTGGCGGCGCGTTGCCTGTCGCAGCGCCTGCTGCATGCGGTCGGCCAGCAGGAGCCGGTTGGGCAGGCCCGTCAGCACATCGAAATGCGCCATGCGCTCCAGCTCGGCCTGGTAGTTTTTCTGGGCGGTCACGTCGGAGAACAGCGCCACGTACTGGGCCACGCTCCCATCGGGCTGGCGCACAGCACTCACGGTGAGCAGCTCGGCGTACACCTCCCCAGTCTTCCGGCGGTTCCAGATCTCGCCGCTCCAGTGGCCCTGCTCGGCCAGGCTGGCCCACATGGCGGCGTAAAAATCGGGGCCTTGCCGCCCTGAACTCAGCATGCGCGGGTTCTGGCCCAAGGCCTCTGCGCGGCTGTAGCCGGTGATCTGGGTGAACGCCTCGTTCACATCCAGGATGGCCCCCTGCGGACTGGTCACCATGATGCCCTCGCGGGCATGCGCAAACACCTTGCCAGCCAGTTCCAGCTGTTCCTCGGCCAGTTTGCGCCGGGTCACATCCCGGGCTATGAGGATGAAGCGCCGGTCGGCCACGTCGCTGGTCTGCATGGCCGATACCGACAGATCGAACCAGCGCAGCCCTTGCTCGAGCTGCAGGGCGTAACGCCGGCCCAGAGACTGCCCGGTGGCGGCCGCCTCGTCGATGGCCGCGCGGCACTCGGCTGCCGCTTCGGGGGGAAGCACCTCCTCGAAAGAGCGGCCCAGAAACACTTCGGGTGGGGCAGCCAGCAGGTCACTGCGGTGGGAGTGGTACTGGTAGAGGCGCCCGCTGAGGCCCACCTCGAACAGCAGATCGGGCAGCGCATCGAGCGTGGCCTGCATACGCCCTTCGCTGCGCTGCAGTTCGGCGCGGTGCTGTTCTATGGACTCCAGGGATGCCTGCAAATCGGCCACCAGCCTGGCCACCAGCCCGTACAGGAACACCGACGTCACCACCACGAACAGCGCACCCTTGGCAGTACTCAGGGCCGCTACCTGCTTGGCGTCGGCAGTGACCCACAGCAGGGCCTGGTCGGAGAACAAGATCCACACGCCGGCGAATGCGGCGTACAGCACCGCAATGCGCAGTGCGGCGGTTCGGCTGGACCGGAAAGCGGGGGGCTCGTGAGCGGGTGGCAAGACGATGGGATGAAGGCTAGGAGGCAAGTCCGCGACAGCCTAAGAATACACCTACATCATCCAGGGGAAAACCTAGGCTTCCTCGCACAGCGCACGGATGGACGGCGGTATCTCCAGCGCGCGGATGGCGTTGGGGTTGTCCGCGCGGCGCCCCGCAAAGATGCGCACTTCGTCGCACTCCATGATCAGGTCGGGCTCGGCCGCGGGCTGGCCCGGTACGCAGGGCGCGGGCCGAACGATGCGGTAGCGCTGCACGAAGCTTTTGCCCCGCCACTCGGCCACAGTGGTGTGGATGTGCAGCACATCGCCGTAGCTGGCGGTTTTCACGAAGCGGGCGTGGGTGTCCACCAGCGGCGTGCCAATGACACCCAGCGTGGCTTCGGTTTCGTGCCAGGGCGGCACGCCGCAGGCCACAAAAAAGTGGCGCGAAGCGGCATCGATCCAGCGAAAAAAGTTGGGAAACCACACGATGCGCGCGGGGTCGCAGTCGCCAAACTCGACGCGCTGGGTGTAGATGACTTCCTTGCTCATGGGCGTGTGGTTTCCGTGGTGGGCCATTCAGTTGGCCGAAATTCCGCGTTCGCGGATGATTGCACCAAACCGCTTGTAATCCTCGGCGGCCTTGGCGGCAAATTCTGCCGGGGTCATGGTCTGCACATCGCCGCCCAGGGCCACCATGCGGTCGCGGAAGGCGGGCGTGGCCAGAATCTTGTTGATCTCGGTGTTCAGGCGAGCAACGATTTCGGGCGGAGTGCCTGTGGGCGCATAGAAGCCAAAGACCGTGTCAGCGTCAAAACCTTTGAGGCCAATTTCATCAAGGGTGGGCAGGTCCGGGTAAGCCGGAGAACGCTTGGGACTGCCTACCGCCAGCAGCTTGAGTTTGCCCGTTTTGGCGTGCTGCAGGCCGATGCCCGGGTCGAAGTGGAAATCCACCTGGCCGCCCAGCAAGTCGGCCAGAGCCGGGGCAGCCCCCCGGTACGGCACATGCACGGCGAACAGGCCGGCCTGGCTCTTGAACATCTCGCCAGCCAGGTGCGGTGAACTGCCATTACCCGGTGAGCCGTAGGACAGCTTGCCCGGGTTGGCCCGTACGTAGCTGATGAACTCCTGCGCACTGCCCGAGGGCAATTCGGGCCGCACCATGAGGTACACCAGCACACGCGCCGCCGAGGCGACAGGTACCAGGTCTTTGGCCGGGTCGAAGGACATGGTCTTGTAGATGTGCGGGTTCACCGACACCATGCCCCCAGAACTCATGAGGAGGGTGTACCCATCGGGCGCACTCTTGGCCACCACGTCGCCGCCGATGTTGCCGCCCGCGCCGGCGCGGTTCTCCACCACCACCGGTTGGCCCAGCACTTCGGCCAGGGGCTGGCCCACGGCGCGGGCGATCTGGTCGGCGGCGCCGCCTGGCGGGAAGTTCACCACCACACGGATGGGCTTGGTGGGCCAGGCCGCCTGTGCTGTGGCCTGGCTGTGCGGGAACAGGAACGCGGCGCTGGCCAAGGCGGCACACGCCAGTCCCAGGATGGTGCGGCGGCCGGGCTGTCTGGCGCCCAGCGGAGCGGCGGGGGAAAGGTGGCGGGTCATGCGGTGTCTCCTTTTTATGTGGGTGGGAACGGAACAAGAGAATGAAAGCGATGGGCCCAGACGCAAGCCCTCAGGCCGTTGATCTGGCCGCGGCTTTGGCGGGGGGCTTGCGCATCCACCGTATCGGCTGGGGCTTGACGGGTCGGGGAGGCGCGCCGTGCTCGCGCAGGGTGGCGTCGAGCTGGTTGCCGGCTTCGTCGGCCAGGGCGGCTTTCCGTGCAGCTGCCACGGCCATGGCAGCCACCGCCGGGTCTGGGAGGTGCGCGAGGTGGTCCAGCACATGCAGCAGGTTATCCTTGCCGCGCTCGTTGGTGGCGCCATAGCCCTTGATGAGCCGCCCGCACAGCGCCAGCTCATGCCCCAGCGCCCAATGGCGGGAGGTACCGGTCAGCACACCTTGCAACCACCGCTCCATCGTGGCTTGCTCGGCGGCATAGCGGCTGCCCAGCGGGCGCAGGCGGCGGCAGGCGGCCAGCAGGCGCAACGCCAGCATGCCCACCACGCTGTGGGTGCCCACCTTCAGCGGCAGCGCCCAGGGGGCTTTTCCACTGGCCACGCGCTGCGCATCCCAGCGCAGCAAGCGCCGCGCCAGACCAGGCGGCAGCAGCGCGGCGAATTCAGGGACGCCAGGCTTGAAATGGTCGTACACCTTGAGCAGGTCCGCCTCGGCGGCCTTGACCTCGTGGCGCACGCGCTGCCAGCGGCTCTGGCGGCTTTTCAGGTCGGCCACACGGACGATGTCGTCGAACGCCATCCACAGCACCAGCCAGCGC